>VGDY01000199.1 GCA_016869555.1 Alphaproteobacteria bacterium
CAACTCCAACGCGTGCGAAAAGTGCAGACCCACCCAGCGCCAAAAACGCAAAGCGGACTCGCGCCCGCAATCATGTCGCGGAAAAAATCACAATCGCGCGGCGGTGGGATGAATAAGACGGGTTAGCTTTGCGATCGCAACTGCTACGTACACGGTTTTACCGTATAGTATTCTCGGACATTCTTTGTTGATCGCGGCTGCAGCCATTACAGTTTGTACGCTCACAGCCGCGTCGAAGAAACCCGAGACGGTTGTGCGCGTTTTGGGTCGTCGCCATGATGGTGAGCACGCATAGGCTATCATCGACAGAGCGTCCGGCCGCCGGCAAAGCTGGTTGAGCGTGCGCCGTTAAGCTGGACGTGCTGAAGCCGATAACTCGCATCATGATCGGAGGATGTTTCATGACATACCCGGCGCATTACATGTCTATGCTCAATCGATCCCGGCTGGTTCCATGCGTGCTTGCAGCAATGTTTGCGGCGACGATCATGCCGTTCGGGTTTGCGAGCGCACAACCGGATCCCTACGGAGCAATCGACGGCCGAGTGGTTCCAGAATCCGAGGCTAGTGATTTGGCCTCCCAGACGAACGGCAGGAGTTTTCGGTCGACCGTTCTGGCACTCGACTCCTCTCCTAACGCGCCTTCCTCGCGGGCGGCTTGCGACTTGGCGAAGAAGCGCACCTGCGACGAACTGGTTCAGGACAACATCCTTTGGAGAATAGATGATCCCGACAATTCTGCCTCGAAACACTGGCAGCAGAAGAACCTCGACGACCTCTGCGCATGCACGAGTGATCCTTACGCGACGGTCAATTGCTTCCAGATACAAGTCAACAACAATCGCAAGTCTTGGCAGGAAGCCATCGCAGCGTGTCGCGCCAAGCCCTGACCTGAATCGGAATTTCTGCGCGCGGAGGCGTGGAGCGCGGACGGGAATTCACTTCCCTGAGCTTTGTGACACTGGAGGACGGCTCAGTCTCTTCTGCCGACAACCCGATCAGGCGGATTAGGGGCTTATACCTGGACCCATCACGGAGTAAGGCGGCGCGTTCGCTTTTTACATTAAGCCGATCTATGGCGGACGTCAGTCATTCACATCGCGATCGGCTACCGACGATAGCTGGCTATTCCTTGCCACATTCGCAGGCCCCTTGGCTGGAGGGCAAAGTCTTAAAGCGAATTTTTCGACGAATAAGAAAAGCCAGGAGGCACAATCAACGTGATCCAAAAGTTCGAAACGAAAACATCACTCAATCGAGGAAAACTTATTCATCCTCTTTTCGTGAGGATTACGCATTGGGTCAATGCCTTCGCTGCGATCGCCATGTTGATGAGCGGGTTGCGGATATATAACGCCTCGCCGCTCTACGATTTCCGGTTTCCGCCCGACATTACATTGGGAGGCTGGCTCGCCGGCGCTCTCGCCTGGCATTTCGCGGTGATGTGGTTGCTGATCATGAATGGGCTTGCCTATCTGACTTACGGAATCTTCTCCGGGCATTTCGTTCGAAAACTGCTGAACATCGGAGCGATGGCCGCCTACCGGAACATCGGATTGGAGATGAAACATCTGCTGATCCATGGAACTGGCGAATACAATCTCATCCAGCGCATTCTTTACGTCATCGTCATCTTGGACGTCATATTGCTGTTCTTTTCAGGCCTTGCCCTTTGGAAGCCGGTCCAGTTTCAGCGATTGACGCATTTCTTCGGAGGCTATGATCAAGCCCGCTATATCCATTTTTACGGAATGGTGGTCCTCGTCTTGTTTATCTTCGTTCACGTCAGCGCGGCCTTTGCCGTGAAAGGGACCGTTCAATCCATGTTCACCGGTCGGTTGCCAAAGCGCCAGCAAGAAAAGCTCAATCGCTGATGACGATTTTGAGAGGGACTCGCGGCCGTATCCCGGCGGTTATCGGGAAAATCAAGGCCATTACAGATTCAGTGGCTCACAGGTTCAAACGAGAGAACGAGCGCTGACAGCGCCCGCCCTCACGGCAACCGCTATTTTCCTGTGACATTGAGCTTCTCGGTCAGGCTCTTGATCTCCTCCTGAGCGCGCACCTGTTCGGTGATGTCATATTGAACGCCCAGGAAATAAACGACGTTGCCCCGCTCGTCGAAGAGCGGCTTGACGACAAGCCTATTGTAGAACAGCTCGCCATTCTTTCTGTAGTTGCGCAGCGTTACTTCAACGGGTTCGGCCTTCTTGATCGCAGTGCGGAGCGTATCGAGTTCTGGCTGGTCCCGATCTTTCCCCTGAAGGAAGCGACAGTTGCGACCGACAATCTCTTCCTGCGGGTAGCCGCACATGTCTTCGAACGCCTTGTTGGCATAGACGATCGGCGCATCTTCTATGTCGGGGTCTGTCAAGGTCACGCCGTTCACACATGAATCGAGGATCTGGGTCAAGACACGCGGGATGACGCCGCTGTCCTTTTGGACGATGAACATATGTTTTCTCCCTAGTCCTTTTCTTCCCTGACGCGTTCGTCGCACGTCGTTTAGGCGGGCGTTCCTTCGAGAAGAGCCTTGATGTTTTCGATCGTCTGAATCGCGCCATCCTGCAATGCGGTTCGGATCAGCTTTTGGAACGGCCGCATTGCCAGATCGAGTTGCTGAAGCTCGAAAGTGAAGCTAACCCGAGTGGCGCCATCTCCCTCGCCGGTCAGTTCATACGCGGATCGAAACGGTTCCGCGACGCCTTTGATCTCGAACTTGCTGTTGGGGGCGAACTCCGAGACTTCAAAGGTCGATTCGCAATCAATCCCTCTTTCTCTTGTCACTTGCCTGCCTCTTGTCCCGAGATGCGTAGGCGGCTTTGTAAGTTCCTCCACCTCGACCACTTGAGGGCACCATTTGCGATAGTTTTCGAAAAACCTCCGGCCGATGTAATCATAAGCCTCTGCAATTGAGCATTTGACCACGTTATCGGCTTGTCCGGCGACAGGCTTCGCTGTTCCGATACCTAGCATGCCAGACCCCTTGATCGGGAATTAATCGACTTCTTATATCAGCCCATTTATAATTCCCTTAGCGGGACGCAACCGTCAATCTAAGGCTTCCTTGGAGATCTGCGGTGAGGTGCGAAGCTGACGCTTACGCTTTGTGAATGGCGAGGATTGCGCGGAGACCCATGAGACAACCGATGCTCTGGCCGGCATTCGAGCGCAATGCCATGCCTCGATCCTGCCTGGCTCGCTTCTTAGGAGTTCGACAATGAGCACGTCGGGTATCGAAGGCTACCTTTTTGGCGCGGCCGTCATTTTGTTTGCGGTCTTGCTGGTTGTGGAAAAACACTTCCCATACTTGAAAGTGTCAAAGGATGAGCTGAAAAAGTCCTTCAAGACAAACACAGGAGCATTTTTGATAAACAACATCATAATGAGCGTATTGTCGATCTCGAGCCTAATAATTGTCGCTTCAAATTATTCCCAATACGGCCTTCTCGGAAAAATGGACGACGGACCGCTCAAATGGATCCTGAGTTTCATTCTCTTTGATTTCGCTGTCTATGTTTGGCACTGGCTTGGACATAAATACGAGTTCCTGTGGCGTTTTCACAAGATCCATCACAGCGACAAGACCTATCACGTCACCACGGGGCTGCGGTTCCACGTCCTCGACCAGCTCCTAGAGGTCTTCGTGAAATGCTTCTGCGTGATCCTCTTCGGCGTGCCGGCGAGCATCGTCGTGGTTTGCGAAGTGGTCCGGATGTTTTTCGTGCTGTTCCATCACGGGAACTTCACCTTCCCCGGCGAGAAATGGTTGTCTTATGTGATTATCACGCCCTCTCTGCACCGCGCGCACCATTCGACGCTGCGCGAGGAGCACGACAGCAACTACGGGATCGTCCTCTCGATCTGGGATCTGATTTTCGGTACGCGGAAAGAGCTGGTTCCCGCCAACATCGGCTTGGAGTTGATCGAAGCGGAAAATCTGGTTCAGCTGTTCAGCCTTGCCTTCCTGACGGAACGTCAGCTGGCTAAATTCCTGCACCTCGTGCCTCGACGCAAGAATTAGTGTATCGCCGCATGGCGCCGCAGTCAGGTGACCGAAAACGATTGCTGAATGGCGAACGCGCGGTGGGCTCAGGAGGAGACGGGTCACTACCTTCAATCCACAAAACGTAAACGATCCGCGTCAGCTTCGTTCGAATGGAGGTAACCGTGATCGATATCCTACTTTGGGATGGCCTGGCCGTTCTGATCGTCGGAGTCGCCCTCATCGCGGCTCGTAAACCGACGGTTTGCAGAGGATGGTAGTATAGGGGAGGGAAGCTCATTTTATGGGAGTGCCCCACGTGGTGAAGGATCGCCAGGCTATCTGACCTAGCGATTTTTTGTTTAGTGTTATTGGTTGCTGCCCGTCATTGTAAAACTCGCGCAAGATCTGCGTGGCATGGCGAGGGGAAAGGACGCTTTGTGCCACAGCGGTTCCGGTCTCTAAAGGTTTTTCTTCATCTAAGCCGCCGCAAAAAGACGACGAATGCGACGCCAGACGCCTACGCGCAGATGCGAGTAACGCAGGTGCGCCAGGATTATGCTCTCGGTGAGCGCGTCCGGCGAAGGAGCAAATCGCGCTGGCAAGATGTTTTCGATCCCGCGCAGAGGGACAGTGGCATGGCGCTCCTTTCGGTCGGGGTACTCCTTTACAGCCCACCGATTTGCCCAATAGTAGCCAAGGTAAGCAAGCACCGCGCATTCTATGGAACTGAAGCGGTCAAAGTGGGTCCGAATCCGCGCTGCTCGAAAAATGACTTCAGAATTCTTGAGCGCGCATGACTCATCGGGGGTAACCAGACCTGGCCCCGCAAATTTGAACAGTGAGATAAGTGGATTTTCTGCCTGACGGCGGCGAGGATTCTCGCCGCGAATCAGGAGTATTCGATGATGAAGAGACCGCGCCGCAAT
>VGDY01000200.1 GCA_016869555.1 Alphaproteobacteria bacterium
AAGGCCGCCGTATGATTGCGGCGCGGTCTCTTCATCATCGAATACTCCTGATTCGCGGCGAGAATCCTCGCCGCCGTCAGGCAGAAAATCCACTTATCTCACTGTTCAAATTTGCGGGGCCAGGTCTTTTCTCAACGGGATCTTCGCAAGGACCTGGGACGGACGACGCAGCGGGAGATCAGGGCGGCGACGGCCGGTCGGGAGCGAAACTCACACCTCAGAACAGCTATGTCGTTCCGAACGCGTCCACGGGGACGCGAACGGACACGCCCATCATGGAAACGCCGTTGAACGTTCAAACAGTCACCGAAAAGGTGATGAGGGATCAGCAGGATATTACTCTCGGGCAAAGCCTGCGAAATGTCAGCGGCGTAACCGTGCCAGGCGGTCCCGCTGGCGGCGCCGCGACTCGGTCGGGCGGGATATATGTGCGCGGGTTTCGCACAAACAACATCTACCGCGACGGCGTTCGAATAGATAATTCATTCGGCTATGATCTCTCGGGCACGCGGCAACTTGCGAATGTCGAGAGCATCGAGGTCCTGAAAGGACCGGCGGCGATTCTCTACGGCCTCTCCGAACCGGGGGGCATCATCAACATCATCACCAAGGAGCCAAAGACCACTCCTTATGTGTCGGTCAACCAGCAGGTCGGTTCACTCGCACTTTACCGAACGACCTTCGACACGACCGGGCCGCTCACGAAGGACAAAACGGTTCTCTATAGAATAAATGGATCATACGAGAACAACGGCGCCCCGTTTGGCTCGTTCATCGATTCGACACACAGTCAGAGCCTCTTCATTGCGCCAGTCGTCAAATGGCAAATTGATCCTTCAATGTGGGTCAAGCTTGAAATGGAATATAACGACGACGACTCGAGCCTCTATAGAGCGATGAATCCATCCATAAACGGCTCGTTTATAACAACCCCGCGAAACACGAACTACTACGGTCCAACAAGTGATCATTTGCGAACGTTGTTTACCGCTCTGACGTGGAAGCGAACGTTTGATGAAAACTGGTCCGTGAAACAGCAAATCGCTTATTTGCGCGTCGATGACGACTATAAAACGGCCCCACCGTTGTTGCTCACGCCAGGCGCCAATCCCATTGTCACTCGGGTAACGAATATACAGAATGCGCCCCAGGACATGATCTCGACAAATGTCGATATTGTGGGCCATCTCGAAACAGCAATGCTCAAGCATACAATCTTGATTGGCGGCGATTATTACGGCAGGACATCCAACACCCAAGGAACGACGCTTGCGCCTTGGGGATGGTCGCAAGTCTCATTATTAAACCCCGGGTATCCTGTGCGTTTTGTTACCCCGCTGGTCTCCGCAGGAACGCTGCAAACGGCCAACAGGCAGAACACCGCTGGCGCGTATATTCAGGATCAAATCACATTACCCTATGATTTTTTTGTGCTAGCGGGGGCGCGATACCAATATATTTACCAGCAGAACGCCAGCCGCTCGGCGTCCGGCGTCTTGCCTTGGCTGCCTCTGGCGCAAGACGGCGCGCCGCTGGAGAAGGCGGCGCTGACGCCGCGTTTCGGTCTGCTTTGGCGGCCTCGCGAATGGGTGAGCTTTTACGGTAATTACACCGAGGGTTTCGGACCGAACCCTGGACTGGTTTATCCCAGCACGCTCGCGCCTCCTTCGAACGCCAGAAGCTGGGAAGCAGGAATAAAGCTCGAGCTCTTTGACGGCAGGCTCATCGCAACCGCGGACTATTACGATCTGGTCAAGACGAATATTCCGATCGCCGACCCTGATCCGACCCACATTTGCGGCCCCGGTCCATGTGTAAGGATCGCCGGAGAGGCGCACAGCAGAGGACCAGAACTCGACATCAAGGGCGAGGTGCTTCCGGGTTGGGATCTGATCATCACCTATGCGAACCAGGATGTTCGCATCTCGAAAGGGGGCGCCGGGGGTCTGCAAACTTCGGGGCTTTCGCCGGGAATGCGCTTTCCTCACGTTCCTCGCAATCTGGCGAGCTTGTGGAGCACCTATGAATTTCAGGATGCGACTCTGAAAGGCCTCAAGGTCGGCGCGGGCTATACATATCATGGCTCTCAGCCGATCTATTATCCGAACGCGCTGCTTCCGGGGGTTGAGCCTCTCCTGCCTTCCTGGGGAACCGTGGACTTGATGTCCGCTTACAGCTTCACTTTCAACGGCGCGAGGTTCACGGCGCAGCTCAACGTCAACAATCTTTTCGACAGAACTTACTATACCGACGCCGTAGTCTACCAGCGCTTGACGCGTGGGACCCAGCTCAACTCGGCGAGAACATATGGCGCGCCGTTCTCGGTCCTTGGTTCACTGCGCGCGGAGTTCTGACCGTGCTTCGCCGCATCTTTGTTTTCCTGCATCGATGGGTAGGTCTGTTCATGGCAGGCTTTCTCATCGTTGTCGGTCTCACCGGAAGCATTCTTGCTTTCTACAACGAACTCGATCGTCTAGTTACGCCTCAACTTTACGCGTTTCGCCAGGACAAGCCGAAGCTCGATCTGGCGACGCTCGCCGAACGCGCCGAAGCGCTCCTACCGCCAACAGCGAGGCTGGTGAGCGTGAGATTGCAGGCGCCTGACCAGGCCATCGCGACAGTAAAGCCGCGCGATTCCGCGCGCGCTCACTCGAATGAGGCTCCCCTCGGTTTCGATCAGCTTTTTTTTGATCCGTGGACCGGAGTGGAACTCGGACGGAGGATGCGCGGCGACCTGTCGCAAGGCGTCATCAATTTGATGCCGTTTATCTACCTGCTACACGACAGTCTGACGGTCCACGGCGTCGGCACTTTAGCGCTGGGCGTGATTGCGACGTTCTGGACGATCGATTGTTTCGTCGGATTTTATCTCACGCTCCCCGTTTCGCGCACGGGTTTCCTTCGAAACTGGCGCAGGGCCTGGCTCGTCAAGTGGCGTGCCGGCGCCTTCCGTATCAACTTCGATCTTCACCGTGCGGGCGGTCTCTGGCTTTGGCTCATTCTCTTTGTCTTCGCCTGGTCCAGCGTGATGTTCAATCTGCGTCCCGTTTACGAGTCCGTCATGCACGCGATCTTAAAATACGATTCCATTATCGACGCTGTCATGTCGTCGCCAAGGCGCGTGGTCGAGAAGCCAAAACTCGATTGGCGTGCGGCGCAAGAAGCCGGCGACAGGATCATGGCCGACGAGGCGAGGAAGCAGGGATTCGCCGTTCGCTGGCCGCGAGGCATTACCTATGCTCCAAAGGTCGGCATGTATGCATATGTGGTCGCGACCGACCGAGACATTGCCGAGCAGTCGGGCGCAACGATGACAATGTTCGATGGCGACACAGGCGAGCGACGCGCCTTCACCGGACCCTATGGCGCGAACGCCGGCGTCACGGTCGGCGAATGGCTGATGGCGCTGCATACAGGACGCGTCTTCGGTTTTCCCTATCGAATATTCGTCATGATCGTCGGCCTCGCCGTTACGATGCTGTCGGCGACAGGCGTCTATATCTGGTGGAAAAAACGCCTCGCGCGTAAGCTATCCAAAAAAAACATGCGGCAAAACGGGCGCTCGAAACCGCGATGGAATCTGATGGCGGGCCATTTCCAAGGCGCTGCGCGGACTCGGGAAAATGGCGGATGTCGGCCTCGGCTTCAGCAAGGCGATACTGCCAGTCCGTCTCAGTCGCTGGTCCATACCAACGACATCGCCACTCATTGAGAGACATCTCTTGGGCAGCCCCTGCCATCAACGACGATTTGATGAAGCTGCAGTTGGGCGGAATCGTCCAATCGTAGGCGAAGTGATCGAATCCGGAAGTATGGCGCGCGTTGATAGCGACAGCGCGGATCCACTTTTTCGGCACGATCCAAAAGACTGCGCGGACTAGAGGACATTCGATGACGCCTGAAATTCCAAACGACGCTTGGCTCGTTGCAACAATTCGGCGTTACCTGCCATTTCCCGCGCGACTGCGAAAGACAGCCATTGCCGCATTAGGAGCCGAGTCGGCCGACACCGCCTCGCGTTATAAGGTGACGCAATTATACTGCACCGGCGCCTCGCAGGGCGTCATGTGTCATCTTGAGAGCGAACGTAACGGAATCAAACGCGTCGTGCTGATCGCGTCGATTATGTATTTGAGTGTCGACGGACGTCTGGCATTTGCGCGCGACCTTGCAGCCTATCAGAAAAGCCGCCGACGGATTGGCGGGGGCCGCGGTTCGGGAGGAGCGGCGTCAGCCTCGTGCAAGCGCTTGCAGCGCCAAGCGCGCTCCACAGTAGCATGAACAGAATTCAACTCTAGACGGGGGCGCGCAACGCGCCTCGCGCCGACGCGCGATTCTGAGGTTATTTTCAACTGTTATCAATCAGTCGGCTTTGAATGATGTGCATTCAAGCGCGGGACGAAATCGCTGCAATGACGCTAAACCTCGAACGCAGCGGCGCTTCCCTTTCCCTCATCGCGCACCTCAAAACATTGCTGCGTTCACGGAGCTGGAGGCCTGTGGCGATCCTGATGTTTGCAGGAATTGCGTGGTCCTTCTTCCGTGAGCCCGATCGCCCAGCGGAACTGGCGTCCACAAACTCGCCGGCGATACCGGTTGGAGTGGCGACCGCAAAACAAATGGACTTTCCTGTGTCTCTTTCCGGGCTCGGCACGGTGACGCCTCTGGTGACAGTCACGGTCAAAACACAGATCGCCGGACGCATAACGAAGATCGGATTCGAAGAAGGACAAATGGTGAAAGAGGGGGACTGCTGATTCCGCTTGATGGCGCCCCCTAAAACGAGATGAAGGCGCCCACCCGTTACGGAATGATGGCGCCCCCCGATTCCGAGATGATCCCGCCCCCCTGCGACGGAATGATCCCGCCCGGGTGATT
>VGDY01000201.1 GCA_016869555.1 Alphaproteobacteria bacterium
CAGTCGAACTTCATCAGGGCCAGCGGACATAAGCGCCGCGCCAAAAGGCCGGACATATGACCGAAACCCGCCACCCAGGTTCTCCGCGCCGAGAAAAAACCGCTTGCCAAGCGGGGCCGTCCACATATGACATGGCCCAAGCGAACGGATCAAGCGGAATTCGTATTAGAGTTTCGCCATGAAATTCGCGAAGGCGAGCGAACCTTCCGGCCAGGGGCCATGGCCGCTGTCGACATTGATATGGCCGCTCGCGCCGGCGTCGATGAATTGCGCGCCGATATCGCGCGCGAGATGGCGCGTAAAGAGTAGATCGGCGTAAGGGTCGTCGCTGCTGCCGACCATCGCCGCGGGAAAAGGAAGTCGCGCGCGAGGAACCGGCAAAAAGGCGGAATCGACCACCGGCAATTCCCGGATCGCCGCTTCCGAAGGCGGCGCGACGAGAAAGGCGCCGGCGATTTTATCGCCGACGCGCTGCGCCGCATGCAGCGCGCCGATGACGCCGAGCGAATGGGCGACGATCACCACGGGCCGCGCGCTGGCGAGAACCTCGCGCGCGATCGTCTCCTCCCAGGCGGCGCGCTTCGGATTGCCGAAATCGCGCTGCGTCACGCGTCGCGCCGTCGAGAGCTTCGCCTGCCAGCGGCTTTGCCAATGTTCCGGCGCGGAATCATAGAGTCCCGGAACCATGAGAATCTCAGTGTCGGCTGCCCGCATCAGGCGGTTTCGCGCGCGACAAAGTCGCCGTTGAGCGCATGCTCGATCAGCTTGCGCGTCTCGGCGACGCCGTAAAGCGCAATGAAGGAGCCAAAGCGCGGCCCCTTCTTCTCGCCGAGCAGCACTTCATAGAGCATGTTGAAGAAGTCATTGGAGACGCCGGGACGCTCCGGCGTCGCGCCCTTGGCGGCAAAATCCTGATAGCGCGGCACGGCGCGGGCGACGTCGTAAAGCGCGGTTTGAATCTCTTCGGCGCTCGCGCCAGAAGGGAGCGCGCCCAAGGTCTCGTCGATCTTTCGCAACACGTCGCGTTCGACGTCGTCGGCGGCGCGGTAGCTCTTCGCCGGCTTCACGAAATCGCGAAAATAGGCGACGGCGTAGCCCACCAGCCGGTCGAGCCGCGGATGATTCTCGGGCGTCACTGAGGGCGCATAGCGGCGCAGGAAGCCCCAGAGCACCGCCGGGTCTTCAGCGTTGGCGACCGCGGCGAGATTGAGCAGCATCGAGAAGGAGACGCTGGTTCCTTTCGCCTCGCCCGTGTTTACGAGTATTTCCGCCTCAGGCGGATCGCCGGCGTGAATATGCCAGACCGGATTGCCGAGACGATTCTTCCAGTCCTGGCGCGGATAGGCCTCGAGAAAGTTCAGATAATCGTCGACCGCGCGCGGGATCACGTCGAAATAGAGCCGCTTCGCGGCGCTCGGCTTCTGGAACATGAATTGCGCCAGACTCTCGGGGCTGGCGTAGGTCAGCCATTCCTCGATCGTCAGCCCATTGCCCTTCGACTTCGAAATCTTCTGGCCCTTTTCGTCGAGGAAGAGTTCGTAATTGAAGCCTTCCGGCGCCCGCCCGCCGAGCGCGCGCACGATGGCGCCCGAGAGCTTCACCGACTCGATGAGGTCTTTCCCCGCCATCTCGTAATCGACGTCGAGCGCATACCAGCGCATCGCCCAGTCGGGCTTCCATTGCAGTTTGCAATGGCCGCCGGTGACGGGCGTCGTGAACTTCTCGCCCGTATCGGGATCGGTCCAGGCGATCGTGCCGGCCTCCGCGTCGTAAGAATCGAGCGGGACCTGCATGACGATGCCGGTCTTGGGATGGACGGGCAGGAAAGGCGAATAGGTGCCGGCGCGCTCCTCGCGAAAGCTCGGCAGCATGATCTCCATCACCGCGTCGTAGCGCGCAAGCATATGCTTCAGGGCGGCGTCGAAGCGGCCGCTCTTATAATATTCCGTCGACGAGGCGAATTCATAGTCGAAGCCGAAGGCGTCGAGGAAGGCGCGCAGCCGCGCATTATTATGCGCGCCGAAACTGTCATGCGTGCCGAATGGGTCCGGCACCTGCGTCAAGGGCTTGCCGAGTTGGGCGGCGACAAGCTCTTTGTTGGGAATATTGTCGGGCACTTTGCGCAGCCCGTCCATGTCGTCGGAGAAGGCGAGGAGCCGCGTCGCGATCCTGCCCTCGGTCAGGACCTCAAAGGCGCGGCGCACCATGCTGGTGCGGGCGACCTCGCCGAAGGTGCCGATATGCGGCAGGCCGGACGGCCCGTAGCCGGTCTCGAACAGCACGCTCTTCTGCCCGCTCGCCTCGACCCGCTTCACGAGCTTTCGCGCCTCTTCGAACGGCCAGGCGGGCGAGACGCGCGCGGCGTCGACGAGTTCGGGCGACAAAAGCGGCTGTGTGGACATGGGCCTTTGATGGTGGCGGTCTGCGGGAAGCGCGGCACAGTAGGGAGAGGGGCTCAGCGCGTCAACGAGAAGCCTGCCGGGTCGCAGGTCGATTTGAATTTTGATTTATCAAGGGGCTCAATCGATGGAGAGCGAAACCTGCTCGCGGCTAGAAGCGGGAACTTGCGAACGGGAGAGGGGAAAACTGCACTCGACGAGATATTCGCCGTCAGGCTTGAGCCGCCGCTCGACGCGGCTTACCTCGGATCGTCCAACCTGTGATCGATTGCGATGTTTCAATGATAGCCGACTTTTGCGTATGATAAATTGATCCTAAGGCTATCAACACGCCGTGACGCTGCTGGCCAGCAAAAGGCCGAACAACGAAATGAGCAGGACAATTGCACGCCTCGTCCATGGAAAATATGCGCCGATGCGTAGACTGGTACCTCCCGACCGGGACGATTAAAGTCGTCGATCTAGGAGCGATGAACGTCAATGGATCATACCGTGAGCTTTTGCCGCCGGCTGCACAGTATGTCGGCGTCGACCTTGAGCCGGGGCCGGGCGTCGACCTGACGCTTTCCGATGTTTATCTGCTACCTTTCGCGGACAGCTCGATCGATGTCGTAATCACCGGGCAAATGCTTGAGCATTCTGGGCAATTTTGGCGTGTCTTCAGCGAGATATTCCGCATTCTCAATCCCGACGGTCTTGCTTTCGTCATTACGCCATCGGCTGGGCCAGTGCATCGCTATCCGATCGACTGCTATCGCTTCTTCCCCGATTCCTACCAAGCGCTCGCCGATTGGTCCGGACTGCGTCTCGTACAATGCTGGAGCGACGAGCGTGGACCCTGGCGCGATCTCGTTGGCGTGTTTCAAAAGGGCGACAGTTTGCGCGCGATGACGACGCCGGGCGCACTGAAAGTCGCCACGAATGAACAACAGACGCCCCACTTCGACCCTTCAGTCGAAGCTCATAGCGGGGCACGTCCTTACCTCGACGTATTGCGAGACCTACACGCTCTTATCAATCCGAGCCTATATTTCGAGATCGGCGTGCGAAAGGGAGCGAGCCTCGCGATTGCATCATGCCCGGCGGTTGCGATCGATCCTGATCCGCATCCGGATTTCACGATCGCCAATCCGGATGTGCAGTTCCATCGCTGCACTAGCGACGACTTCTTTTTCTTTCGACGCGAGAGCGCCCTCGGCGCACCGGTGGACCTAGCCTTTATCGATGGGATGCATTTAGCAGAGTATGTTTACCGCGATTTTATGAATGTCGAGCGCGTCATGCGCCGCGACGGCGTCGTGGTCATCGACGACGTATTTCCTAACCATCCTATCCAGGCGAGCCGCGAGCGCGTTTCGCAAGTGTGGACTGGCGACGTCTGGCGCTTCGCCGACCATCTTGCCAAGGAGCGGCCTGACCTGCGTTTGACTTGGCTGGACACTTCGCCGACCGGGCTTCTCATCATATCTCGGATCGATCCGGCATCCAGGACGTTGTGGAACGACTACAACCCGAAAATGCGGAGACTGGCCGACGAAGCGGCGGCCTCGCCGCCCGATAGCGTGCTCACGCGCCGGGACGCAGTCAAGCCAACGTTAGAGAACCTGCGTGCGGCGTGCGGCCGATGACCGCTGAACCTAGACCCGACCTCAGCATACTCGTCTGCGCGTACAACATGGCGCGCGAGCTGCCGCGGACGCTGCACACCCTCTCTCGCGCCGGCCAACGCGGCGCGGACGACATCAACTGGGAAATCGTTGTGCTCGACAACGGGTCCGAGCCAGCTGTTGACGAGGATGCGCTACAATCGGTTCTGCCAGGTGTAAGAGTTGTCCAGCCCGATGCGATCAGGGCTTCCCCGGCTGCCGCGATTAACCGCACCATGGAACAGTTGACTGGACAACTGGTCGGGCTGTGGATTGACGGGGCCCGGATGACCTCGCCCGGCGTTGTCCGTCTTGCGCTAGAGGCTTGGCGAGCAGACCCGTCTCGCGTTATCGGCACGCTGGCGTTTCATCTCGGGCACGACGTACAGATGCGTTCTGTTGCACGCGGTTATGACGCAGCCGCCGAGGACGCGCTGTTGGCGTCTGTTCCCTGGCGGGAGGACGGTTACACGCTGTTTGACATTGCCGTGCTGGCGGGCTCGTCCCAACCAGGCTGGTTCGGCTGCATCAGCGAGACGAATGGCGTCTTTATGGACCGCAAACTCTGGAAAGCGCTCGGCGGGCTGGATGAGCGCTTCGCCGCGCCAGGAGGGGGTTTGGTCAATCTTGACCTTTGGGAGAGAGCAGTCGCCCGCTCCGACCGCCATCCTTGGATGATCCTTGGTGAAGGGGGATGTCCCGATCATTGTTGAAAAAGGAGGAGCGGCGTTGCTCGCCTTGAGCCGTTAGGCTCGGGGTGCTGATTCCACGAAAGGAAGCAACGCCATGCAGGAACATACCACATCGACCGCGATTC
>VGDY01000202.1 GCA_016869555.1 Alphaproteobacteria bacterium
TTCCGAAATTATGCGTGGTTCCGCCGCTCGAAGCGCCGAATCCCACAAATTACGGCTGTCCGACAGGCTGCGTCCGGCGGCGTGAAGACGGCAGTCCGCCAATTAAGCCGGAAGGCGGACGCAAAAATCCGACGCCTCGATTGGCCGTCCGCTCATTAAAACGGAGCGACAACGCCCGGAAACGCGGGCGCATCGAATCATGTCCGATAAGCCCACATTATCGGACATGGACATGAAAAGACAAGTGCGGCGGATAAGTCGCGAATTTTAAGCATCAAGCGCCGCCGCGACTTGCCGCCGGACCGGTTGCGAGCCTACGATTCTTCCATGTTGGAAATTGATTCGGACACATTTGTAGACGCCCGATCTTCGTCGCGCGCGACCAAGAATCAGCGCGCGCAGAGCCGCAGCGATACCGCCGCAGACCTGCAAAAATCCCTGGAAATCCAGCCGCTGCCACGTTGGGCGAAAGGCGCCGCCGGCGCGCAAGACCGGCGGCAAGACGACGCGCAGTTTCTCGCCGGCGCCGTGCTCGCGTTGCTCGACCAGATTTTGCGCTCCGGCGCCGATGTTTCGAGCGCCGGCAATAGAGCCGTCGATGTTTCGAGCGCCGGCAAAAACTTCGGGGAAGGGAGCTCGGAACCCGTCTTCGTCGGCGCATTGCGTCAACGCCTCGCTTTGCGCGCCGCCGCCGCTTGTGCAGCGATGGCGCGCCTACGCGAAGATGAAGGGGCGCTGCGCGACGCCGAGCATCTCGCCGGCGTTGACGCCGCGCCGACGCCGGGCGGACGCCTGCATTGCCTGTGGCGTTTTTTCGCGACGCGCCAGGCACAGATCGATGCGCGGCTTGACGCCGCGTTCATGCGAACCGCCGCCGATTGTCTCGAGCTGCCGCCGCACATCGATTGCGAAGCCCTTGCCGCCCTTCTGCAGGAGGCGTCGACACATGAGAATCCGCTGAATGCCGCGGCGCGCGTGAGCGCTCGAGCGCTGCACATCCTCGATGACGCGCCGCAAATCGATGCAGAAATTTTCGCGTTGTGGCTCGCCGATCTTGTGCTGGCGCGACGCCTCGCGTGGGCGGCGCCGCTGCCGTTTCTGGCGACAACGATCGCACATCCTTCAATAGGCAGTGCGACTGGACGGCGGCCGCGGCCGAGCGATCCGGATTGGTGTTTGAGCGTTGCTTATGCTTATGCGCGCGCCGCGCAAGACGCTTACGCATTGGCTGGCGAGTTGTCGCGTCGTTCCGAGACATTGCTGAGCGTCGCGCCAAAATTGCGCGCCAAAAGAGCGGCACCTGTCGTCGATTTGCTGCTTTCGGATGATTGCGTTTCGGCGGCGCGCGCGGCGAAGGCGGCGGGGCTTTCCGATCGCGCTTCGCGGCGTCTGTTCGATCGACTGGTTGCGCTTGGCGCCGTTCGGGAACTTACCGGCCGCCCGAATTTTCGGCTCTACGGACTGTGATGAAAGGGTACGCCGACATGCGGTCGACGAAGGCGGCGCGCGCTGATGGCGCAGCATCCGATGAGACGCGCGCACGGCGCAGCCCGTGCGCGACAGTGCGGGGTGGCGACCTGCTGTTCGACGCAGATCTCGTCGATCTGCCGCAAGCCATGCGCTGGCGAGAATGGATGGGTCGCGTCGAGGCAGCGATTTTCGCCTCGCCGACGGCGGTAGCGCGAGAGGCGCTGACCAAACTGGTTGGGCGGGCCTGTAATCTCGACGATTTGTTATCCGACATTCGCGACGACTTACGCACGAGGCCGTATGAACTGGTTCATGTCGCCGGCGGCTACCAACTACGCACCAAGGCGCGCTACGCCGACGCCATTCGCGTATTGAACAACGGCGCCCGCGCCGCCGGACCGCCAGCGTTGACGCCCAACGAAAGTTTTGTGGTGACGGCGATCGCCTATCTGCAGCCAACGACGCGCACGGAACTGTCGCAGCTTGCAGGGCGAGAAATCAGCCGCGACGTCATTGGTAGCCTGAGAGCGCATGGCCTCATCGCCGCCGGCCCGCGCGTGGCAATGCCCGGCGCGCCTTACGCCTATGTGACGACGAAGCGATTCCTGGAGGTGTTCGGTCTCGCGAGCCTGCGCGATCTGCCCGATATCGAAAAGCTTGAAGACGCCGGACTGCTGCAGCGCTCCGCGAGTGAAATTGAGCTCGACGGCATGTTTGGAGTTGAAGACGAGGATGCGGTTGAACCCGTGGAAGACGTCGAAGTCGATTAGGGTGAGCTCCTGACTGGGAAGCCTGCGAAGAGGTCTCAGGTTGGAACTGAATCGGCAGGCAGACACACCCTACTCAACACTCAGCGCTCCCGTTTCATTTGCCCCACCCGCGAAGCGAGATGCGCGAAGGAGTGGCTACGGCCCTCGGATGACGCCTGTAACGCCTGTCTCAGAAAGCGCACCGGGAAGCAGATCGCATCCACATTCGCGCCGCGCAGTTCGGCGGGCCGATTAGGGTCCGCCACCAGAGCCAATTCTGCTTGCGCCAACAGCCGATCGATTTCCGCTGTCAGGATACATCCTTTGATTAGAAAATCCCTGTTCGCGCGGCGCGTTGACATCATATTGGGTCTTCCTCACTTTCTGTTGCTCGGTTGACCGAACTGCGCGGGGAGCCATAACTTGGCCGTGTGGAAAGAAAATCGATTTGGTCCCTGGGAAAGGGCGTACGAATTTTGGACGCGGAGCGGCTTGATGGCCAATGGCTGATTTCGGCGATGGCTATCGGCTCTGGTGTCTGTCCTGACTGTGGGGCACGATCGACACGCCGGCATGGCTGGCATGAGCGCCATCTACAAGATTTGCCGGCGCAAGGCGCCTCCGTAACCGTGAAGCTCCGTCTCCAGCGTTGGCTGTGTCGAAACGAATCCTGCGAACGTAAGACATTTGCGACGCAACTGCCCGAGGTGGCGGCTTCTCGAGCTCGACGAACCGATCGATCGGCCGAAGTCGTTTACCTTTTCGGCCATGGCGTCGGCGGGCGTCCCGGAGAGCGCTTGATCAAGCGAATGGGAATGCCGACGAGCGATGATACGATCCTGCGGTGTGTCAAACGACGGGTAAAGGAGCGCAGCTCCGAAGGGAAAACGCGGGTCGTCGGTGTCGATGACTGGGCATGGCGCAAGGGCTCCACCTACGGGACCATAATCGTGGACCTGGAGCGACGGCAGGTGCTCGATCTCTTTCCGGAGCGCGCCGCTGGCATGACTGCTGATTGGCTCAGGCAACATCCTGACGTCGAGATCATCAGCCGCGATCGCTGCGGATTGTTCGCGCAAGGTGCGCAAGAAGGCGCGCCGCAGGCGCGGCAAATTGCCGACCGCTTTCATATCGTTCAGAATTTGCGCGAGGCAGTTCAGGTGCAACTCGGCCGCGCGGCTGGATTTTCCGCGCGTCCTTTATTGCCGACGGACGGCGACGAGGTTGCGAGCGTGAGAGATAAGCACGGCGGCGCCGAGCATCGCCGCTTATCCAGAATGGCGAACCAGCATTCAAGGCAAGCTGCTTTCGACCATGTTCGCGTCCTTTGGAATGAAGGCAGAAATGTCCGTGACATCGTGCAACAAACTGGGTTCGATCGCCGCACGATCACCAAATGGATTCGAGCCGATACGGTTCCCGAACGGAGTGCCGCCGCGCCAAAGACGACGTCGCCGCGACATTTCGAAGATTATTTATCGCGCCGCTGGTCAGAAGGTTGCGTGCGCGGACGTCGCCTCTTCCAGGAAATCAAAGCGCGTGGTTACACGGGAAGCTTTTCAAACCTCGAGCGACTTTTGGCGAAATGGCGAAATCCGAAATGCAAGAAGGTGACGGCCGCATCGGCTGTTCCGAATCCGCGGCCTGTCGATCCCGTGACGGGACGTTCAATCTCGCCGATTGTGGCTGCGGCGCTCTGCATCAAGCCGCGAGGGTTGTTGACCGCCAATCAAGCTGCAAAAGTCGATGCGATGAAAAAGGACTGGCCAGAGTTTGCGACGATGCGTCGACTGGCTATGCGATTTAGGGGCATGCTAAAAAGCAAAAGCGTCGGTAAACTTGGCGCTTGGCTGAAGGACGCACAGAAGTCGGGCTTGTACGCGATGCAACGGTTCGCGCGTACGGCGCAGAGAGATATCGACGCGGTTAGAAATGCGATCACTGAGCCGTGGAGCAACGGTCAAACAGAGGGACAGATCAATCGCCTGAAAGCGCTCAAGCGGACGATGTACGGTCGCGCGGGCCCAGAACTCCTCCGTGCGCGCCTGCTTCCTGTTTAGCGACTGCCGCAACAGAAAGTGAGGAAGACCCAATAAAGTGGGTCTTCCTCACTTTCTGTTGCGCCTTGATTGATCGGTAACTCGGCCATACCTTGACCGTGTGCTGAGAAAATCGATTTGGTCCCTCGGAGAGGGCGTACGAATTTTAGACGCGCAACAGATTGATGGCCAATGGCTGATTTCGGCGATGGCCATGGGGTCTGGTGCCTGCCCAGACTGCGGAAAGCGATCGATTCACCGACACGGCTGGCATGAGCGGTATCTCCAAGATTTGCCGGTGCAAGGCGCACCCGCAACGGTGAAACTCCGTCTCCAGCGCTGGCAGTGTCGAAATGGAGCCTGCAAGCGTAAGACCTTCACCACACAGGCGCCCGAGGTCGCGGATCCTCGAGCGCGCCGCACCGCTCGGGCGACGGAAGTCGTTTATCTTTTCGGTCATGGCGTGGGCGGGCGTCCAGGTGAGCGTTTAATCAAGCGAATCGGCATGCCGATGAGCGACGATACGATTCTGCGCTGTCTCAAGCGACGGGTGAAGGCGCGCGGCT
>VGDY01000203.1 GCA_016869555.1 Alphaproteobacteria bacterium
GCGCCTGCCGCCGTCTTCCCATCGCCGATAGCCCAGCCCATTTTCATAGCGATTCCTGATGTTAGCGGCGCCAAACGGCGCGACCCGCCATCTGCCGGCGCTCTCCCCAAGCAAGAATTGCGCTCATTACGGTTCGGTCGAGGCCGTCGCCTGGCCAAATCCGAAAAAAGCGTCGATCATCGCGGGAAGATCCCCTTCGCGCGGCGCTTTTTCCCCGGACGCAGCGACGCATTTCGGCGCGCCGCAGAACAGTCTCATGCCCCAGTCCGGGTAGCTTCGGGTCGAAATGCGCTCATGGGAGAGCTTGACGACGCCCGAATGACGGGGGTCCTTGCGGATTCGCAGATAGAGCGGCGTCAGCGTCTGATGCGGGCCCTCGAGAACATGCAGAAAGTTGAGGCCGTTGTAGTGAAGCGCACCGCTGATTTGCAGCGGGCGATTTTTCTCGGCGGCCTGCTCGACCATCGCCTCGATGGCGAACAGGTTCAGATCAAGACTGACGTTGCTGAAATAAACTAATCGATGCATTGCGGCCTCCAAAAACCCGCCGCAGACGACGCTTCACGATGTCATCCGATATCGCGCAGCCATACCGCCGCAGCGCCTAATTCTGATAGGACATGACTCAAAATTATGCAATAATTTCATTATCTTGACATTCATCAAGGCGCAGATCCGCTGTCACAGATTCGTATCAGAGCAGAGGCTATCATGACGGCATATTGGATCAATTTTCAGTTGCGGAGGGGGGCGCCGGCATCGCCGCGCCTCCCTCTCTATTTATCGGCGGACGCGGTTTCGACAGCTAGAGGAGAGTAAGATGATCGCGCTCGACGCCTCCCTCGTTTCAACGTCGCTGAAGACTTATCAGGACTACGCCGTCAAATTGATGGACTTCGGCCTGATCAATGCGCGATCGGCGCTGCAATTCGCGCAAGACGCCTGGACGGCGAAGTCGCCGGACGATTTCGCCCAGGCCATGGTCGACTATGGCCGCCGGCAGTTCGAGTGCTGGACCGAGGAATTGGACGAATTGACGGCTGCGAGCGTCGGAAAGACGAGCGAAGACGATGAGGTCGTCGGACTCGGCGATTAGCGCGCCTTGCGCAGGGCGGATCAACCGACTTTCGCGGTTCCGGCGGCGGCGGGAGAACGCAGGCTCGACGCCGCGCCGACCCCCGCCGAGCCGTTGGCTTGACGCGTCGTTCCGGGCGGGCGACGACAATTCCGCAGTCGAATCGGCATGGCGCCGCGACTGAACCGGAACCAGCTTCTGCCCGCATGACCAAGCGCGCTCCCGCCCTCGCCGACTTCAAGCGCATCGTCGTCAAGGTCGGCTCCTCGCTGATCGTCGATCCCGACAAGGCGTCGGCGAAACGCGCCTGGCTGAAGCGTCTCGCCGACGATATAGCAGACCTGCATCGCGCCGGCGCCGATGTGCTCGTCGTCTCTTCGGGGGCCGTTGCGCTCGGGCGCAGCGTATTGGGCTTTGCGCGCGGCGCGCTGAAGCTCGAAGACAGCCAGGCCGCCGCCGCCGTCGGCCAGATCGCGCTGGCGCGGCTCTGGGCCGAGACGCTTCACGATCGCGGCCTCGTCGCCGGGCAGGTGCTGGTCACGCTCGGCGACACCGAGGAGCGCCGCCGCTATCTCTATGCCCGCGAATGTCTGACGCGGCTTTTGTCGCTGCGCGCCGTGCCGGTGATCAATGAGAACGACACGGTGGCGACGGCGGAAATCCGCTATGGCGACAATGACCGCCTCGCCGCGCGCGTCGCGACGATGGCGAGCGCCGATCTCCTGATCCTGCTCTCCGACGTCGACGGGCTCTACAGCGCCCCGCCCGATTCAAATCCTGACGCGAAACACATCGCGATCGTGCCGCGCGTCACCGCCGAGATCGAGGCGATGGCGGGCGGCGCCGCCTCGCAATATTCGCGCGGCGGCATGCGCACCAAGATCGAGGCGGCGAAAATCGCCACCACCGGCGGCGCCCATATGGTGATCGCCGACGGGCGCGAAGAGGCGCCGATTTCGCGCATCGCTTCCGGCGGGCGCTGCAGCTGGTTCCTGACGCCGTCCAATCCGGTGACGGCGCGCAAGAAATGGATCGCCGGCGCTCTGGAGCCGAAAGGCGCCGTGCATATCGACGACGGCGCGGCCAAGGCGCTGCGCTCGGGCCGGAGCCTGCTGCCGGCCGGCGTGACGCGGATCGAGGGCGGCTTCGCGCGCGGCGACTGCATTTTGATCCGCAACGCCAAAGGCGGCGAGATCGGCCGCGGGCTCGTCACCTATGACGCCTCCGACGCGGCGAAAATCGTCGGCCGCTCGACCAAAGACATCGAGGCGCTGTTGGGCTTCAAGGGGCCGGACGAGATCATTCATCGCGACGATATGGCGTTGGGGGGAGAGTGAGGCGTCGACGTGACCGGGAGCCGGCAACCGCAATTTATGGGAGCACGAAGGATCACATGCTACCTTGAGCCAATCGATTCAACGATTGCGCCTTCATGAGCCAGCTTCTCATCAATCAGTTCTTCGCCGATCTGGATCGTCTCCGTGCGGTTTCCGGCACGAATCGCGAGAGCGTCGTCCGTGAGGCTTTCAAGGATCTCCTCAAAGCCTGGGCCAAGCAGCACGACCTCGTTTTCATTCCTGAATTTGAATACGAGACTCCCGCGAAGGAGCGGCGCTACATCGACGGCGCTCTGCTCTATTCTCTGCGCGTTCCGCTCGGCTACTGGGAGGCGAAGGACGAAGAAGACGATCTCGACAAGGAAATCGAGAAGAAGAAGCGCAAGGGCTATCCGCAGGACAACATTATTTTTGAGGACTCCCGCCGCGCGGTCCTGATCCAGAACCGGCAGGAAGTCGCCCGTGTCTCCTATGACGATCCACAGGCGCTAGGCCGGCTGCTCACGCTCTTCTTTTCTTATGAGCGACCGGAAATCGCCGAGTTCCGCAAGGCGGTCGAACAGTTCAAAGTCGATTTGCCAAGAGTCCTCGAAGCGCTGCGCGACATGATCGAAGCGGCCAACCAAAACAACAGGAGCTTCGCCGCCGCGGAAAAGAAATTTCTCGAACATGCGCGTGAGACCATCAATCCCGCCGTCACAGCGGCCGATGTGCGCGAAATGCTCATCCAGCACATTCTGACGGAAGATATTTTCGCGCGCGTGTTCGACGACGGCGAGTTTCACCACCAGAACAATATCGCCAAAGAGCTTTATACGCTGGAGGAAAAATTCTTCACCGGCGCGACCAAGAAACAGACCCTGCAGCAGCTCGCACCGTATTACACGGCCATCCGCACGGCGGCGACGCAGATTCCAAGCCATGCGGAGAAACAGACCTTTCTCAAGGTCATCTATGAGAATTTCTACAAGGTCTATAACCGTAAGGCGGCCGACCGGCTCGGCGTGATCTATACGCCGAACGAAATCGTTCGCTTCATGATCGAAAGCGCCGATTGGCTCTGCGAAAATCATTTCGGCAAAAACCTCATCGACAAGGGCGTCGAAATCCTTGATCCCGCGACCGGCACGGGCACCTTCATCTGCGAGCTGCTTGAGCACTTCCGCGGGAGCAAGCAAAAGCTCGCTTACAAATACAAGGAGGAGCTGCACGCTGATGAGGTGGCGATCCTTCCTTACTACGTCGCCAATTTGAACATCGAAGCGACCTATGCGGCGATCACCGGAAAATATGAGGAATTCCCTAATCTGTGTTTCGTCGACACGCTGGATAATGTCGCGGGGCTGGGAAAATTTTCTGGCTATCAGGAAGAGCTTTTTGGCGCGATGAGCGTCGAAAATGTCGAACGCATCAAGCGCCAGAACAAGCGCAAGATATCCGTCATCATTGGTAACCCACCGTACAACGCCAATCAAAAAAATGAGAACGAGAATAATAAGAATCGCGAATATCTCCGCATCGATGAGCGTATCAAGGCCACATACATCAACGAGAGCACGGCGCAAAAAACAAAACTTTACGATATGTATGCGCGATTCTTTCGCTGGGCGTCGGATAGGATTAAGGACGAAGGAATCGTCGCTTTCATTACAAATCGTGGCTTCTTGGACAAGAAGACCTACGATGGCTTTAGGAAGGTCGTCGCGAGAGAGTTTGACGAAATTCGTGTCGTTGATCTCGGCGGAGATTGGAAGGAAACAGGTATTGGCGGCGGGGGCAATGTGTTCGGGATCGGCACGGGAGTTGCCATCAGTTTTTTCGTGCGGAAAAAAGGGCACGCATTTTCAACTCGAAATGCAAAAATCCGCTATTCACATACAGCAGCGCACACGGGTGACGACAAATTGGCTTGGCTGGCTTCGACGCCAATTCAAGGAATTGAATTTGAGGATATACAGCCAGACTATCTCGGCTCTTGGCTCAATCGGCCTGAAGCTTCGTTCGCCGGAGCAATTCCTATTGCATCGAAGGCAGTAAAAAACAGTTTTTTGGGAGCTGGCCAGCAGGCCATCTTCAAGCTTTTTTCTCTTGGCATTGCGACGAATCGGGATGATTGGGTTTACGATTTTGGGCTCGATTCCGTTAGAGCGAAGGTCCAGTACTTTGTCGAGAACTATGAAAAAGAACGCGCGCGTTGGAAACGGGAGGGACGCCCACGGGTAACCGGAAACTGGGTCTCGCGCTCACTGAAATGGACAAGTGAATTAGCCCACATTCGCCAGATGGCCAGCGATTGTGAGCCTATCTTCACCCGACTGACGGTTTTCGGCAAGCCCATAGCCCCAGCCGGCCAAGTGAGCGGGGCTGGGGGTCGGCGAATGCCGCGCCGAGCG
>VGDY01000204.1 GCA_016869555.1 Alphaproteobacteria bacterium
CCGGCGGCGGCGCGGTGGCGCTCGCAGGAACCGTCGATGACGGGGCCGGAGCAGGCGTCGCGATTTCAGCGGCGGGCGCGACTGGGGCCTTCGGCGGCGCGGCGGGAGGCGTCTCGACCTTGGCCGAAATCGTCGAAGCGACAGGCGGCGGGGGCGCGGCGGGGGCGACAGAAGCGACAGGCCCTTCGGCCCTTGGTGGCGCCGGCCGTGGCGCGACCGCGCTCGCAACAGCCGCCGATGACGGGGCCGAAGCAGACGGCGCGATTTCAGCGGTGGGCGCGATTGGAGCTTTCGGCGGCGCGGCGTCAGGCGTCTCGACCTTGGCCGAAATCGGCGGAACGACCGGCGGCGGGGGCGCGGCGGCAGATTCGACAGGTGGCGACGAAACAGTTTTGGCGATGTCGGCGGGAGGCGGGACCGGCGCCATTGGCGCTTCGCCGAGAGGCGCCTCGAGCGTCGAGATGATTGGCGCCGGGGGCGCCGGCACGGGCGGGGGCGCGAGCACCGCGGCCGGTGGCGTCGGAGCTGGAGGCGCTTCACCCTGAGGCTTGTGAGACTCCTGCGCGGTCGCGCACGAAGCAGGCTCTGGAATGACCGCTTCAGCGGCCGCCGCGGCGGGTTCCGCCCCTGGCGCCGCCGACGGTTCGACCGGCTGCGACGCGGCAACGTCTGTCGGCTTTTCGGGCGCGCCTTTTTCGTCCGCTTCGCTCATCGCAACACGCCCATCAAAAAGCCGAAGAATTCACGCGGCCTATTTGCCCTGAACTTACACTATGCCTCATTGTGGCGAATTCAGGAACGCGCCGCTCGGTCGGCGCGCCGCGGGGCATGACGCAGACTTAAATTCGCGCGGGGTTTTGGACGCGCTCAGGAGGCGCGGCGAAACAGGAGCGAAGCGTTCGTGCCGCCAAAGCCGAAGGAATTCGACAACGCGATATTGATTTCCTTCTCGCGCGCCTTGTGGGGCACGAGGTCGATCGCCGTTTCGACCGAAGGATTGTCGAGATTGCGCGTCGGCGGCGCGACATTGTTTTGCATCGCCAAGATCGAATAGATCGCCTCGACCGCCCCGGCGGCGCCGAGCAGATGGCCGATCGCCGATTTCGTCGACGACATGGCGAGCCTGGGTTCGACATTGCCGAGGAGGCGCTCGACCGCCTTGAGCTCGATCTCGTCGCCGAGCGGCGTCGACGTGCCATGGGCGTTGATATAGTCGATGTCCTCGACCGAAACGCCCGAACGCTTCAAAGCCGCTTTCATGCAGCGATAGGCGCCGTCGCCGTCGGGCGTCGGCGCGGTAATGTGAAAGGCGTCGCCCGACATGCCGTAGCCGATGAGTTCGGCGTAGATTTTCGCGCCTCGCGCCTTGGCGTGCTCATATTCCTCAAGCACGACGCAGCCGGCGCCTTCGCCGAGAACGAAGCCGTCGCGATCCTTGTCATAGGGCCGCGAGGCGGCTTCGGGTCGATCGTTGAATCCGGTCGACAGCGCGCGGCAGGCGGCGAAACCGGCGACGCCAATGCGATTGACCGGCGATTCGGCGCCGCCGGCGACCATCACGTCGGCGTCGCCCATGGCGATGATGCGCCCCGCGTCGCCGATGGCGTGCGTGCCGGTAGCGCAGGCCGTCACCACCGCACTATTGGGCCCCTTGAGGCCATGCATGATCGACACATAGCCGCCGGCCAGATTGATGATTCGGCCCGATACGAAAAAGGGTGAAACGCGACGCGGTCCCTTCTCCCTCAGGGTGACGGAAGTTTCGTAAATGCCGCCGAGGCCGCCGATGCCGGAACCGATCAATACGCCGGTCGATTCCTGCTTCTCCGGCGTGTCGGCCGCCCATCCGGCGTCGTTTAGGGCCTGAGTCGCGGCGCAGGCCCCATAGATGATGAAATCATCGACCTTGCGCTGCTCTTTGGGATCGAACCAGTCGTCGGGATTGAACGCGCCGTCCTTGCCGTCGCCCCTCGGCACGACCGCCGCGATCTGACAGGCGAGGTCGGAGGCCTCGAACGTGTCGATGCGTTTGAAGCCGCATTCTCCGGCGGCGAGACGGCGCCAGTTGGTCTCCACGCCGCAGCCCAAAGGAGATACGACGCCAAGACCGGTGACGACCACCCTGCGCATGGCTCTACTCTCGAACTCTTAATGTTGCCGAAAACGCCAACGGCAGCGCACCCTCGGGAAAGGAGTCGCCGCCTGCTTGGACCTCGTTCGCTTCGTCAGGCGGCTTTCGCCTTTTCCAGGAATTTCACCGCATCGCCCACGGTGAGAATCGTCTCGGCGGCGTCGTCCGGAATCTCGACGCCGAACTCTTCCTCGAAAGCCATGACGAGTTCGACGGTATCGAGCGAATCTGCTCCCAGATCGTCAATGAAATTCGCCTTGTCGACGACCTTGTCGGCTTCGACGCCGAGATGCTCGACAACAATCTTTTTCACGCGCTCGGCGACATCGCTCATCTTCTTAGATCCCTGTCTGCGTTTGGCGCCTACTCGCGCCGTGTGGCGACTTGGAGCAGCCGGCTGGCGCGCTCCGTGATCGCCATTCATCTCTTTAACCTGTAATCGCTCGCCGACCGCCCTGATAGGCGCAAGACGCGTTACGGCTTGCGCCCCGGGGTTAAAATCGCGGCGACGCCGCCCCTCAGCGGCGAGGTCTGGTAGCATACTTCCCGGAGCATGGCGAGAGGCGCGCCGCGGCGCAAATTGGCGCCCCTTGTCGTCGCGTTTAGCTGAACTTGAAGTCCAGCGAAAGCGCCAATGCATCCGCCAGAAGGCGAGCCCGGGCCCCCGTCCCGGAAGGCGCTGAGAAGCCGCGGCCGTCAGGCGCGCCTTGATCGTCGGCGATTTCGACGCCCTTATAGATCCCCGCGTCATCGATCGCCAAAACGATCGCTGCGCGGGCGGGCCTGGACGCCGTCCTGCGCGAACACAGATCGAGACGCCTCGGCCCAAAGCGTCAGATCATCGCCATGCCGCCATTTACATGCAGGGTCTGACCGGTGACGTAGGCCGCCTCGACGCTCGCGAGATAGACGCAGGCGGCGGCGACGTCTGCGCCGGTTCCGAGCCTGCCCGTCGGGACCATGCGCAGGATCGACTCCTTTTGCGCGTCGGTCAGCGCGTCGGTCATCGGGCTCTCGATGAAGCCCGGCGCGACGCAATTGACCGTCACGCCGCGCGACGCGACTTCCGCCGCGAGCGACTTCGACATGCCGATCATGCCGGCCTTGGCCGCAGCGTAATTGCCCTGTCCCGGATTGCCGGTCACGCCGACGACCGAGGTGATCTGAATGATGCGGCCGAAGCGCTTCTTCATCATGCCGCGCAGCGCCGCGCGCGAGAGTCGGAAGGCCGAGGTCAGATTGACGTTGAGAACGGCGTCCCAATCCTCGTCCTTAAGGCGCATGAACAGCATGTCGCGGGTGATGCCGGCGTTGTTGACGAGAATGTCGAGACCGCCCATCGCCGCCTCCGCCGCCGGCACGAGCTTCTCGGTCTCGTCCTTTTGCGAAAGATTGCAGGGCAAAACATGGGTGCGGCCGTTCAATTCGCCGGCAAGCGCCTCGAGCGCGTCTTTCCTGGTGCCGGAAAGCGCCACGGTCGCGCCGGCCGAATGAAGCGCGCGCGCGATCGCCGCGCCGATTCCGCCGCTCGCGCCCGTGACCAGCGCGGTCTTGCCGTTCAATTCGAACATTTTCCCTTCTCCTCCCGCTCGATGATGCGAGCCTTATAGCGCAGTTCGTGCGAGCGGCCTTTTTTCAGCCGCGGTTCAACGTCAGATGGCGGAGCGTGGGAACGGCGGCGAAAGGGCGTCGAAAGAGGGATATTGGGCGCAAGCTCGACTTCGTTTTCGCAAACGACGGATTCGAGACTGAATTGCCCCGGTTCCGCATCTGAAAACGCCCAAAAATCCGATGTGGCCTAACTGCAACAGTGGAAATCTTTTGGCTCTTTCAGGCCCGATTTTACCTTCTGTTTGTTGTTTCCCGCGAGATTTTTGACCACACTCCGCCGTGCTTGGAGGTCAGCGTCCTTGAACGTCCGAAAGAGTCACAGGACTGACGCGCACCTATTAATTTAAGTTGGCTCGAACTGAAGGATAGAGAGATGAAGACAGCGATCTCGGCTCTTGCTCTGGCGACGGCGCTTTTCGCCGGCGCTGCGAGCGCCGCCGACCTCCCCTCCCACAAGGCGCCTCCGCCCTATATCCCCCCGCCGCCGATCATGACCTGGACCGGGTTCTACGCCGGTCTTAACCTCGGCGGCGGCTTCTATGCCTCCAACTCGTCCAACCAGGGCTTGTGGGGCCACAACGGCGGCAGCAACAGCGGCGGCGTCGTCGGTGGCGGCCAAATCGGCTACAACTTCCAGGTCACGCCGATGTTCGTTGTCGGCGCCGAGACCGACTTCCAGGGCTCGAGCCTTGGTTCGGGCGGCGGCAACAACAATGGCTGGCTGTTCGGCTTCGGCGGCGGCGCCACTTCGGCGCGCCTGAACTGGTTCGGCACGGTTCGCGGCCGCGTCGGCATCACCCTGCTGAGCCCGCAACTGCTGGTCTACGGCACGGGCGGCTTCGCCTATGGCGAAGTGCAGCGCAACGGCTGGCTGAACCAGAACTCTGCGGTGCAGACGGGCTGGACCGCCGGCGGCGGTGCCGAGTGGATGTTCTTCCCGAACTGGTCCGCCAAGGCCGAATATCTGTATACGCAGATCAGCGGCACCGGGAACAACAACAACTGGGCGTGGGCGTTCAACCCCGGCTGGGGCCTGAACAGCACC
>VGDY01000205.1 GCA_016869555.1 Alphaproteobacteria bacterium
CCCACCGCCGCGCGATTGTGATTTTTTCCGCGACATGATTGCGGGCGCGAGTCCGCTTTGCGTTTTTGGCGCTGGGTGGGTCTGCACTTTTCGCACGCGTTGGAGTTGGTCGGATGGGCGATCTGGGATAAGGCGATTCTCATCGTCCTTGCGGCGCTGTGCGTCGTCATGATCGTTTTTCTCGGCGCATGGACGTTCGTCGCCCATTTGCCGTAGAGCGCGCGGCGAAACTCCCGCCAGGCTTATTTATTTGAAACGTCCCTCGTCGTTTCGCTCGATCGAAAAATCGTCGAACCAGATGGCGCCGGAAAGGAGTTTCTCGGAAGGCGAGCGCGCGGCGAGCTGGAGTTCGATGGTTTGGGCGGCGCAGCCGGTCTGCGGCACGACCAGGGATAGTTCAAAAGGCCGCCAGGCGGAAAATGATCCGAGCATCATCTGGCTCTGGCCAAGAAGCGCCCCCTCCACACATTTTACGCGCCACTGGACGCCCCGCGGTCCGCGGATTTCGCCCATGAACGAACCTTTGAGCGCATAGGCGCCAGGGGCCAGCAAGATCGCTTGGGTCACTCCGGGAAACTCGACTCGCCCCGGCCCAAATTGGACGACCAGCGCGTGATCCGTCGCCTTTTCCGGCCGCGACGCGAAATCCACCACGACATTTCCGCCCGAAGGCGACTGCCAGTCGAATCGCGATCCAGAGGGCGTTCCCTCAAAGTCGCCGTTAAAAATATGACCTGCGGACTCCAATTTCTCGGGCGGCAGAAATTGCAGCCAAACGTAATATGCAAGCTCATAGAGTTTATGCTCGAAAAGGAAAGATTCGTAGAAATTCAGTTCGTCCGCCGTGGGCGGCGCCGGCGAATCGTTAAGACTCAACAATAGGCCGAGCGGGGTGCGCGCATCGGTGAGCGAGGCGCCGAGTTCGTAAAAAAACGCGCGCCGCCAACTTGGATTGGCGGCGAGAAGCCTGATGATTTCCGGCTTGGCGTCGGGAGTCTCCGCCATCCTCGCCAGGATCGGCGTCACATAGCCGGCAATCCCCGGCGCCGATCGCAGCAACGCATCCGCATAATATGCGGACGACCGATAGCTTTTCCGTTCCAAGCCTTTGCGCATCATCCAGTCGACGGCGATGATTTCAGTGAGCGAGCGCCGCGCCGCCGCATACATGAATTGCTCGGCTTTGTCGGCGGATCCGTCGACTTCGGCGATTTGGCCCAGCAGGCGACAGGCGCGCGCCGAAAGCGGGTTCTTGGCAAGAACCGCTTCGACCTGGGCGCGTAAACTTTCTGTCAGGGCGCGCGACGAGCGGCGCGAGGACCCTGCCGCAGCGCTTTGGTCGTCGCGCGCCAAAGGCAGCGCGTCGGCCGCCAAACGCAAAATCGATTGCGAATCATCTTCGCGGATTTCGAGCGCGGCGATGGGCCAAGCTGTTGAGAGATAGGCGACGTAGCTATGAGAAATAACCAACCAGCCGAGCGCCAATCCTAAAATGCCGAAAATCGCGACGCGCGCTCGGCTTAACCGCAGACGGGGAAAAGTTATAGCGCCGTCGAACGGCTTGAATGAGAACACGACCTGACTACTCCGACGCCGTTCAGCGAGCGCGCCAGCGCCACCCGAAAGAAAGAAGCCGCCATATGCCTCTCGGGCGGCTGCTTCGCGGATCGCTCATGCGCTCCTTGTGGATTCTCTTGACGAGCCTTCTTCCCCGGAAAGCAGCCTGCTTGGCGCCGGCCCCGGCTTTGCTTCGACCGCCGCCGGTCGTTTCGGCAGTGCGCGAGACCGTTGCAGGCGCGAGTTCGGCGTTCAAGACGGCGTCATAGGCGGCGCGCCGTTCCGGCGTCTTGAGATTGTTCCAGGCTTCGGTGACTCGCAGGAAGAATACCGACCGCTGCAATTCCTCGCACAAATCGGAATGCAGCCATCGACACAGCAGCACGAGATTTTGGCGCAGCTCCGCCGCGGACGCCTGTCTTGACGCGCCCAAGACGCGGTAACTGTCGGCTTGGGGCGCAAACATCGCCTGTTCGAGATAGAACGCCGCTGCAGCCTGCAGCTCTTCAGGCGGCTTTTCGATCCGCGCCGCATAGAACTCAATCGCGCCGCCCTCATTCGCGACGATGCGTAGCAACAGTCCGACGCCAGCGGACAAGGGCTCATTTCGCAACTGAGCGCAACCCGATGGAATCGCGGTCACGTATAAGGCGGCGCGCAACGCCGCGAGTTCTTCGTCAACCGACGACCGCGCCATTGTTCAACTTCTTCGGCTCATCTTTGCCGCGCTCCGCGCCAAGGTCACGCTTATCCTCCAAGCCATAGCCATATTCATATTCATATCCATATCCATATCCATAGCTCGCCGTGCGAGAGTCGAATTTACTGAGGATGACGCCGACCGGTTTCGAGCGCGCCTGGGCCAACCGTTTGAGCGCGTTTCGAATGCCGCTTTTCCGTCCCTCTCCGCCCGCGATCACGAACAGCGCGGCGTTTGCGGTATTCGCCAGCACGAGAGCGTCCGCCATCGCGCCGACCGGCGGACCGTCGATGACGACCAAATCGAACGCCTCCCCGCTGACCGTCAGCAGCGAAGCGAAGCGAGAGCCATTGAGCAATTCGACCGGATTGGGGGGGATCGGCCCCGCGGTCAGAACATAAATTCTGTCATTCGCGCCGTCTTGCCGCCGAATGGCGTCGCGCATCTCGCAATTTCGGGTAAGGAAGCTCGAAAGGCCCATGCCATTATCGAGACTGAATTGCTTGTGCAACGACGGCCGTCGCAGATCGGCGTCAATGATCAACACTTTGAGGCCGATCGCGGCGAACTGACGCGCGACGGCGAAGGCCGTACTCGATTTTCCTTCCGAGGGTCCCGCGCTTGTGATCAGCAGCGACTTTGGCAGACCGGCCGGGGTCGAAAATTGCAGCGACGTGCAGGCGGATCGGTAGGCCTCCGAAAGCGCCGATCGCTGATCCGACATTTGCGCCGTCAGTTCTTTCGAGTTCTTGATCAAAGGGACCACGCCAAGCAGCGGCAGCCCCGTCGCCTGCTCGGCGTCGGACGGCGAGTATATCCTGTCGTCGAAATACTCCCGCGCGAAAGCGGCGCCCATGCCGCATGCGAGCCCAACCGCCAAGGCCAGCATCAAGGACCTGGACATGTTGGGCGCGCTCGGAGCGCCGGGTCGTTCAGCGGCGTCAACGACAAACACGTTGTTCGAGCCAACGCCGCCAGCGACGTCCACTTCCTTGTAACGCTGCAGCAAATTCTCATAAAGCGTGCGCGTCGTGTCGACTTCCCGCTTTAGCAGATTATACTGGATGCTTCGCTTTTGCAGATCGAGCGTCTCTTGACGCAGAGTCTCAACCCTTTGCTTCATTTCATTTTCTTGGTTGAGCGACGCCTCGAAAGCGGATTTGAGCGAGTTTTTGATCGTCTTGATCTCAGCGGCGAGCTGACGATCTATTTCTTTGATCTTGTTTTTTAGCTTCACCATATCAGGATAGTCGGGTCCAAAGGTCTCCGCCTTTTCCTGATACGCAGTCGTCAAATCATTGCGCCGGCCACGTAAATCCTCAACGCCGCGATTGCTCAATATCTGAGGAATATCGAAACCCGACGCGTCTTGCGCCTGTCGCCACAATTGTTCGGCCTTGATCCGCTCCGCCACGATGCCGCCCAACGCCGTATGGGCGGCGGCGAGATTGCTTTCGGCGATCGATGTCTTGTCGGTGGTCGCGACAATCTGCTCCTTCTCCGCGAAAGCGAGTTGCGCTTTTTCGGCTTCCTCCAAGCGAAGCTTCAAATGCTGCAGCTGATCTTCGAGAAACGACTTGGCGTAGGCATTGGCTTGAAAGCGCTTCTCGAGGTTGGCGGCGACAAAGGCCTCGCCAAAGGCGTTGGCGACCCTTTGGGCGCGATCAGGATCGGTGTCGGTGAAGGACACATCCACCAGTCGCGATCCGGTTACGGGTTTGACCGCACGTCCGCCAAGTATGGCGCCCACGGCGGCGTTCAGGCGCGCGGCTTGCTCCGGTTCGACCCGACCGGAAGGAAGATCCGCGCCCGGGGCGGTCGATTTCGCGCTCGGACCGAGATCGGGCGAATAGCGGCTGAGCACCGCCACGCGCTCTGCAAGACTTCTGCTTTGTAGGAGCTGGTATTGAGTCTGATAGAATTCGATGTCGAAAACGCCTTCGAGCGGCATGACGTTGCCGCTTTCGACGATATGGGTGACGCCACGGTCGATCTGCAGTCGAAGCGTCGCCGTATAGAGCTTGTTAGCCATCAGGACATTCAAAAAACCAAGCGTCACGCATGCGGCCGCCACCGCGCCGATGAGCCATTTGTGTTTATAGAGAACGCGCAAAGAATCGCGCAGGTCGACGCTTGTGTCGGTAAATGGCTCGCCATAGTAGTAATTTCCGTCGCCTTCGCGGGACGGCGCGATTTGACTCTTTGAGTCTGCGCTGCGTTCCATGATCGCGCCGCGCGCTTGCGCAGCGTCCTCGGATGGCGATTCGTCTTGGCGGCCGTCGGTCATATGTCCCTATTGGATGCGTAACGAACGCGAGTCACGGAGCGATCAGAAGAAGTAGTAGGCGGGCGTTGCGAGCGGCGTGAGTTTCAGCAGGAATGATGGGGTGGACGGCCCCGCCTCAACGGCATCTAAAGTGCCAAGACGTGGTCGCCGGAGCGCCACAGAGAGGGAGGCCGTCCATGAACAAGTTTATCAGAATCGGAGTCGATCTGGGCAAGC
>VGDY01000206.1 GCA_016869555.1 Alphaproteobacteria bacterium
GATGCTCGGCGCCTCGCTCGCCTATAATTTCAACGACAATCTCAGATTCGAACTCAACGCCGCAAATCTGACCAACCAAGCCAACTGGACGTCAAACGGCGCCCTCTACCACGGCGAACCAACGACCGTTGCCGCAAGCCTCAATTATAAATATTGACGCGACGTCTTGAACCGCTCGTGGATTGCCGGACGCTCCAACTCTTGAGAGATTGGGGCCATGGAACCGAAGAAGACGTCGAACTGAAAAGTAAGGCATCATTGCCTTACTTGCAGGACCGTCGAGGCGGCCACTCAAGGGGATGGCCCGCAAGCATCCCCGTCACGTCGGAAGAAAGATCGCTCTCCATGTTGTAGAGCATGACGTGCTCGAAAATAATCACTGGATTGGGGTGCGCGAGGCTTTCTCGCAGCGTTAAGCGCAGACAATGCGCAGACGCGCGGAGAGCAGCCTGTCCGGATCGGCGCTGAGTCCAGCATAAATATCGACGTCGCCCGGCTCGACGACGGGCTCCATATCCTCCCCGGGAAACTGGAACGCCGCCGCGCTCAGAGCGAAGTCGACCGTCGCGGCTTCTCGCGGCCGTAGAGCGACTTTCGTCCAATCCTTCAGCTCCATCAGCGGGCGCGCCACGCTCGCAGTCCTGTCGCGCGCAAAGAGAAATATCGTTTCCTCGGTCGCGATATCGCTCTCGTTGCGCACGTCGACTCTGACTTTCGTCGGTTGACGTGTCTCCAGTTCGGCGCAGTCGACGCGCAAATTCGATAAGGTCGTGCGCGAAAAGGAAAGGCCGTGGCCGAAGGGAAACTGTGGATCGTTCGAACAGTCGAGATATCTACTCGTGTAAGGATTGGCGGCGTCGAAAGGTCGGCCAGTCGATCGCGCCGAATAGAAAATCGGAACCTGTCCGACCTCTTGCGGCCAGGTGACGGCGAGCCGGGCGCTAGGATTGAAGCGGCCCGTCAGAATGTCGGCGATCGCCTCGCCTGCCCGATCGCCGAGAAACCATGCGGCGACCACCGCCTGCGCACGCTCGAAAAGCCAGGGGACAGCCAGCGGCCGTCCGCAGAACAGTAATGCGACCGTCGGCGCGCCGGCGCTCATAACGCGCTCCGCAAGCTGGCGCTGCTTTCCAGGCAGGCCGAGCGCGGCGCGGCAGGCGGCCTCGCCGCTCATGCCCGCTGACTCGCCGAGACAAAGCACGACGGCGTCAGCGCCTTTCACCAGAGCGCAGGCCGCTGCGATGCCGCTCTCGTCGTCGCCCTCGATCGCGACTCCGCTGTGATGCGCCATCTCGCAGTTCGGTAGAGCGCGGCGCAGCCCTTCGAAGGTCGTGACGCAATTCTCGGCGCCGCCTGCCGCGGACCAGGGACCGAGCATATCCGCGCCCGCATCTGCGAGAGGTCCGATAACGGCGATACGGCGCACGTTGGCGGAAAGCGGCAGAAGGCCGCGATTGGATAGGAGAGTCGCGGATCGCCGGGCCGCTTCCAGCGCAAGCGCGTGATGAGTATCCTTGGCGCCGGCGTCCGACCGGACGACGCGATAGGGATCGTCGAAAAGCCCCAGGCGATCCTTCAACTGCAGCACGCGTGCGACCGCGGCGTCGATGTCGCGCGTATCGACGAGGCGGCGCGCCAGCGCTTCCGGCAGATGCGCGAGATAGACGCCGCTGACCATATCCATGTCTACGCCCGCCTTGAGCGCGATCGCCGCCGCCTCGATTGAATCGGCGGCGACGCCGTGCTGCACTAGTTCGGCGATCGCCGCGTAATCGCTCATGATGACGCCGTCGAATTTGAGCCGGCGCCGCAGATATCCATCCAACAGTCGGCGTTGCGCCGACATGGGGGCGCCGTTCACATTGTTGAACGCCGTCATGACCGCGGCGCAGCCGGCCTCCAGAGCGGCGCGAAACGGCGGCAGATAGACTTCATGCAGCGCGCGTTCGGAGACGTCCACAGCGGCATAGTCGCGCCCTGCCGTCGCGGCGCCGCCGGCGCAAAAATGCTTGGCGGTCGCCGCGAGGGGATAAAGTCGCGAGAAGTCGTCGCCCTGAAAGCCTCTTACCTTCGCCTGCGCGAATCTTTCGCCCACCAACGGATCCTCGCCAGGACCTTCGGCGATGCGGCCCCAACGCGGGTCGCGGGACACATCGAGCATCGGCGCGAAGGTGAGATGGATTCCCTCGCTCGCCGCTTCCAACGCCGCGGCGCGCGCGGTGCGCTCCCATAATCGAGAATCGAAAGCGCCGGTTTCCGCAAGCGGAATGGGAAAAATCGTTCGATATCCGTGCAGCACGTCGAGTCCGAAGAGCAGCGGCACGCCCAGCCGGGTCTCTTCAACCGCGCAGCGCTGCGCGCGCGCCAGCGCGTCTCGTCCCCAGAGATTGAAAACGCCGCCCACCCGACCAGCGCCTATGTCTTTGGTCGTATCGCCGCAGACGACGGGACCAGTGACCGCTTGGCCGGCCGTCACGAGGTTGAGCTGGCCAAGCTTTTCTTCCAGCGTCATCGCGCGCAACAAGCAATCGATACGGCTCAAGGCGTCGTCCCGCAGTTTGGCAGTGCGCCGCAGCAGAACATGACCCTCGCGTCGGCGCAACAATCCGTTCTAAGCTGAAACTACCGCATGCGGATCGTTAGACCGCGAATGTCAAAGCCGTTGCGGTCGGCGACGAGAACTGGGGCGATCAATCCTAAGATGGAGCATACGAAAATCGAGCCGTCACAAAAACGCAGGATTGCGGCCGAAAGCCTCTCGTCGCAGCTGAGATTGACGCTCGACGCAGTGAGAGGGTCCCGCCAGCGGGCCGCGCTGATCTGGCTTGGCGCCTGTCTAGCCGTCATCATCGCCGCCACGGCCTATGGGCAGATTCGGCTCAATGCCTGGAACAAGCCCTTTTATGACGCGCTCGCCCGCAAGGATCTCTCCGGCTTCGGCGATCAGCTCATCGTCTTCGCGATCATCGCCGGCGCGCTGCTCGTCCTCAACGTCACGCAGACTTGGCTCGCGAACATGACCAAGATGAAACTGCGGGAGTCGTTGACGCGAGACCTATTCCATCAGTGGCTAACGCCGTATCGCAGCTTCCGCATCGCCGGCATGGGCGAAATCGGCGTCAATCCCGATCAGCGCATACATGCCGACGCGCAACATCTCGCCGAGCTGTCGACGGATCTCGGCGTCGGCCTGCTACAGGCGACCTTGCTGCTCATATGCTTTATCGGCGTGCTGTGGGCCTTGTCCGCGGGCGTGACCTTCGACATTTTCGGAACAAGGGTGATCATTCCAGGCTACATGGTATGGAGCGCGCTGCTCTATGCCGGCATCGCTTCCTTCGGCAGCTGGCGCGTCGGCCGGCCGCTCGTCGAACTCGGCGCCGAGCGTTATGGGCGCGAATCCGACCTGCGCTTTGCGTTGATGCATGTCAACGAACATGTCGAGGCGATCACCGTCTGCCGCGGCGAAACGATCGAGGAAAGCGGTCTGCATCAGGAGTTTGACCGCGTGCTGACGGTGTTGCGACGGCTCGTGACAGCGACGACCAATCTGACCTGGATCACCGCCGGATACGGCTGGTTCGCGATCGTCGCGCCGATCATCGTCGCCGCGCCCGCCTATTTCGCGGGAAATCTCACATTTGGCGGCTTGCTGATGGCGGCCGGCGGCTTTTCGCAGGTTCAGCAATCGCTTCGCTGGTTTGTCGACAATGCCGGCGTCATCGCCGATTGGCGCGCGACCTTGCATCGCGTGGCGGGCTTTCGCGAGGCGCTGCTCGAACTCGACAAAGCCGTTCCCGATGCGCGCCGCATCGCTTTCGAAGAGACAGGAATTGATCTGCTCGTTCTCGACGATCTGCGGATCCTGTCCCATGCCGGCCACACGACCTTGAGTGAATCCCACGTCGAGATTGCGCCCGGCGAACATGTGCTGATCGTCGGCGAACGCAAGTCCGGCAAAACTCGCTTGTTTCAAACGATCGCCGGTTTGTGGGCGGCTGGAAGCGGCAGGGTCCGCACGCCGCCTGCGGCGCGCGTTCTCTTCGTTCCCATGCGCGCTTACCTCCCAGACCTTTCGCTGCGAAGCTCGCTTTCTTATCCATTGCCGCCAACGAGCTTTCCAGAAGAAGCCTATATGGCCGCCCTGACACGGCTTGATCTTGGACATTTCGTTCCCTGGCTCGATCGCGTCGCGCGATGGGATCAGGAGCTGACGGATGTTGAGCAGCAGGAACTGGCTTTCACCAGAATCCTGCTTCACAAGCCGCGCTTCGTCATCGTCGATGAGGCGCTCGACTCGCTTTCGTCCCACGCCCGCCAGCTTCTTTTCGCCGCACTCGAAAAGGAACTCACGACGACGGCGTTTATCCATATTGGCGGACCAAAGAGCGGTGACCGCTTTTTCCGGCGCGTTCTGCATCTGACTCTGGACGCGTCGCGCCAAACGGCCGAGGCGCAACCACGTCAACCGCCGGAAGCGCCCTTGGCGCCGCAGGATGCGCCTTAGAGCAGGTTTCGAAAAAGTTGACAGACTTTTTCGAAGAGAACCTGCTCCAACGTTTTGATTTTGAGCGATTCCTTGTCGATCACATGATTCCATGTGATCGGGAAGCGCTCTAGTGGCCCGAGTCATTCGAACTGAGGGTAAAGAGTTCTCAGCTTAACGCGGGCATCGTCGGTTGTGAATTGCCAGTTGGCCTTCACGCAGCGCTTGTTGCGATTGTCCTGCCATGCGGCGAC
>VGDY01000207.1 GCA_016869555.1 Alphaproteobacteria bacterium
GCAGCTCTGGTCGGGCTTCGCCCTCCCGACGCCGCATCAAAATCGCAAGGCCCCGCATTCAGAATAACCCGGCAGGAATCCACTTAACTTCCACGGGGCGCTGTTCAAACAACCGGGACCAGCTCTATCGGCACAGTGGACCGCATCGTGGGCACGCTTGGCTATACCGGCAACCTTGACGCGGAAATGCCGCGCCAGAAGCAACATGTGCTCTTTGGACGAGGGGAGTTAACCCAAGCGATCATAGAGGTTCTGCGGGAAGATATGGAGCCTATGCCCGCGCGGGAGATCGCCCGTGCAATCGTGGAGGTGAATGAACAAGACACGCGAGAGACCGGAAATTGCTTACGGAACACACTCGGCGGGTGAATAAAGCTCTCAGAATTCCGACTAAGCGCGGCTTAGCTCAGAGAAGAGTCGTCGACGGAGGTGTTTCATGGAGCCTTGCTTAGCGCGACCGGTTAGACATCCATTGATTGTCGCACATTTCACGCCAATAAGCCGAGGCAACGCCCAATATCTCTTTTTGGTATCGGCCGCAAACAAAGCCAAGCAATGCGACAGGTAGCAATATCGGCTGCCATGAGACCAGCGCGACAACCAGCATGATAAGAGCCGCAGCAATTGCCACGGAAGCGTAGAATTTGAAAATATGTGCCAGAGTTTCAGCACTGGGGAACAATCCCTTTTTCATGTCACACTCCTTTTCGCCGCCCGCTAACACCCCCATAGTTCATGCATCGCCTTCGTCGTTGAACCGTCGCCACGCCTGTCTGCCACCGGCAACGGCAAATGCAGCAATGAGACCCACCTCCGATGCGTCAAAGACCCACGAAAGCGGAATTTTGTCGAACATCTTGTGTTCACCGGCTCCGAGGCTGTGCATTATCGCCTCGACACCCATGACACATAAGAGCAAAACGACAAGAATCACTGCATGCGCGATCAAAAAAATGACCGCGCGCGCAAGCCTTCTAATCTCGTTATGATACATCAGTGATAACAATCTGTTAAATCGCCTGGAGTATGGCGAAGCAATAGCTTATTTATAAGATTAGCACGAACTTTGTCGTTGCCAATAGTCCTTGCACTGGCGCGAGATCAGATGCGCGAGCGCCGCATTAGCAACCATCAGATATAGCTCGCCGTTTTGCACCCTGCGGTGGTCCTCTCACCACGCCATCTCGGGCGTTTCCACAGTTCGAGACTTCGAAGTCTGTAATCGGTCGCCAATAGCGGCAACTCAAGCTGCAATGCGGGCTGCGCTTGAGTCGAAGGGCGTTCATCTTGTAGATCGCGGGTGCGATGACGCATTGGGCGTTCTATACCCGGAACCTGAAAAGAGTTCCGATGGACAAAAACCATAGATTCTGCTACGAAACGAGTGTGGAGCTAGCGGGACTTGCACCCGCCGGGCGATGGATGGAAAGCCGAGCCCTGCACTCTGCAGCCCCACTAGGTGACTGGCCGTCACGCCAACGCAATGACGACCAGCCGGACATTAGAAGCTATCTTCTCATGTCCCACTTCCCGGACCGGCTTCACGGCCTTGCGCTGGGATTGAGACAGAAGCCGTAGACGGTCCCTGCCGGGGTTTTTCGTCTGCGGCTTCATTCTTTTGCGGCGCGAGATACTTCGCACCGTTTTTTCGTAGTTGACCCCGCTTCCACATTCGCCAAGCGATCGGCCCGACAACGTCGGGGCGAACCTCTGGCCACCATTTTTTGGCAATAACGTCCCTGATATCGGCAGGCTCCAATCCGCCATGGAGCGTCGCTGCAGGCATATCTAATACTTTTAGGATCATATCTGGCATCGTCGGAATGTTGGCCGGCTTGGCATGGGGCGGGATCGCGACACTGTCCGCAAGTTCGTCAACAGCCTTGAATAAGGTAACATCTTCAAGACGCGCAAGGACCCTGGCAGCTACTTCGAGGTCCGGCAATTCGGCCTGCAATGCCGAGATGCGATCTCGGCATTGCTGAATTTCTTTTTCAATTTCGGCCTTGCGGCGATGGATAAGCGCCAACGTCTGTGACATGGGGGGATGGTTAAGCCGCGCGGGTTCCAGAGTCAAGGACGGGATATGGGTGTTCTAGATCTTTTCCTTATCTGCTAATTATCTATAAATTCTTTATATGCACATATGCTTATGTCTGTGTGCTATCATACCAGTTTAGCTTGCTACCTGAGGACCATACTAACGATTGAATGGGCGGATGATCGAATGGTTCGAATAAATGCCTTGGCCCCTCACCCCATCCCTCTCCCCGTAAACGGGGAGAGGGGGCGGACGCGCGCCTTATTCGCCGCTCTCTTCCTACTCGCCGCGCCCGCCATCGCCGACGAAGCCTTCGTCACCGCGCAAGGCGCCGATGCGCTGTCGATCGTCGATCTTTCCAAAATGGAGACCGTCGCGACCCTGCCGATCGGCGGCAAGCCGGCCGGAATCGCCGTGTCGCGCGACGGCGCGCGCGCCTTCGTCACCAGCCCCGAAGGCAAGTTTCTCACCGTCATCGACGCGGCGACGCGCACCATCGAAAAGCGCATTCCGGTCGAAGGCGGGCCGCTGGGCGTCGCGGCGAGTCCGGACGGCACGCGCGTTTATGTCGCCGATCTCTACGGCCGGCGCCTTGTCGAGATCGATCTTGCAAGCGGCGCGCAGCGCAGCGTCGGCGTCGGCGCGATGGCGTCGGGCGTCGCCGTCGCGCCCGACGGCAAGATGATCGTCGTCGCCGACCGCGACGACAATGCGTTGTCGCTCATCGACGCGGCGACATTTTCGCGGGTCGCGACAATCGCGGTCGGCAAACATCCTTTCGGCGTGACGATCGACGCTTCCGGCGCGCGCGCCTATTCCGCCAATGTCGAATCGGACGATGTCAGCGTCGTCGATCTCGCCGCGCGCAAACTCGTCGCGACGCTGAAATGCGGCAGCCGGCCTTACACCGTGGCGCTCGCCAGGGGACGCATCTTCGTCGCCAATCAGCACGGCGACAGTGTCAGCGTCTTCGACGCGGAGAGTCTGGCGCCGCTTCAGACCCTGAAGGTCGGCGAATATCCCGAAGGTCTCGCGGCGAGTAGAGACGGCGCGCGAATCTATGTCGCCAACTGGTTCTCGAACGAACTCTGGGCGCTCGACGCGCAGACGCTCAAAGTCCTCGGCAAGGCCGAAACCGGCGACGGCCCGCGCGCCTTCGGCGCCTTTATTCGCGACGCCGAGTGAAGCGCGTCACATTTCGATGTGCTCGGGCCGCACGCCGAGCCCCATGAACCGCGCCGGCAGGCGGCGCAGCAGCGGCAGGGCGTCCAAGAGGCGCAGGACCAGCGGCGCCTCCAGAGGCTTGTCGGCGGCGAGCACGCTGCGCACCACGCGATTTTGGATGAAGAGCTGAATCGCCTGCGTCACGCTCGTCGGAAATTCCCGCCGGCGTTGCACGGCGCGCACGTCCTCATCGCTCAGCGCATCGCCACGCAGCTTCGCGGAAAGGAGATTGGCGGCGGCGACCGCGTCCTGGATCGCGAGATTGATCCCGACGCCGCCGACCGGCGACATGGCGTGGGCGGCGTCGCCGATGCACAGCAGTCCGGGCCGGCTCCAGGTCTTGAGCCGGTTGACCTGGACGGTCAGCAGGTTCACGTCGCGCCAATCCTTGAGCGTATCGACGCGATCGGCGAGGAAGGGCGTCAGCCGCGCGATCGACTCGCGAAAGGCGTCGATGCCCTTCGCGCGCAGTTCCTCGGCGCCGCCTTTGGGAATGACGCAGCCGCATTGCCAATAGGCGCCGCGGTCGATCATCGCCAGCATGCGCCCCGGCGCGATGCGGCCGAAGCTTTCGTCGGGGTCGCTCTCCTTACGCGGCAGCTTGAACCAAAAGACATCCATCGGCGCGCCGAAATCCTCGACGGGGAGCTGCGCCTCGTCACGCATCAGCGAACCGCGCCCGTCGGCGGCGATGACGAGCCGGGCGTTGATGGTCAGTTCGCCGTCAGGCCCGGTCGCGGAAAGCCCGCGGACGCGGTCGCCGTCGAACAGGAGTTTTTCAGCCGCCGTCTTCATCAGCAGGCGGAAATTGGGCAGCGTCCGCGCCTGTTCGGCGATGAAGTCGAGGAAATCCCATTGCGGCATGAAGGCGACGAAATTGCATTTGCCGGGCAGGCTGGAGAAATCGGCGACCTTGTATTGCCGCTCGCCGATCCAGGCGGAAAGCGAATAGGCCTTGTGGTGCGGGAGGCGCAGGAACTCGTCGAGCAGCCCAAGTTCGTCCATCAGCCGCAGCGTCGAGGGGTGGATCGTGTCGCCGCGAAAGTCGCGCAGAAAATCGGCGTGTTTTTCCAGCACGATCACATCGACGCCGGCGCGGGCGAGGAGAAACCCGGCCATCAGCCCGGCCGGGCCGCCGCCGACGACGCAGCATTGGGTGGAGAGGGTCTCGGGCATGCGGTGCTCCTGTTCCACGCCCGGCAAATGCGAGCGCGAGGGACGACCGATCGCGCTCGTGGGTAGTGGGTGTTAGAAAATTTGCGCTCTTACCCGACTAGTGGCCCGAGTCATTCGAACTGAGGGTAAAGAGTTCTCAGCTTAACGCGGGCATCGTCGGTTGTGAATTGCCAGTTGGCCTTCACGCAGCGCTTGTTGCGATTGTCCTGCCATGCGGCGACCTC
>VGDY01000208.1 GCA_016869555.1 Alphaproteobacteria bacterium
GTTCTTTCCTCAAAGAGAACGACATGATGGCCTATCTTGCCATGATGGCCGTCCGGCTGCTGGAATTGCATCGCGTTCTGAAACCGACGGGGACGCTGTATCTGCATTGCGACCCGACGGCCAGTCATTACCTCAAGGTGATGTTGGACGCGGTTTTTGGGCCGCCCGGTTATCGCAACGAAATCATTTGGAAGCGCTCAAACCCGAAAAGCCTCGCCTCAGTCAATTTCCCGACATGCACTGACACAATTCTTCGCTACGCGAAGGGATCAAAGGTCGTTTTTCATCCGACCTTTGAAGCGCATGACCCCGACTATGTTGAGAAGGCCTACCGATACACAGACGAAAAAGGCGCATTCCGGCTGCTTCCCTTGCTTAATCCAAACGACAATCGACCAAATCTCACCTACGAATTTCTTGGCGTAACGCGGGTTTGGCGATGGACAAAAGAGCGTATGCAAGAAGCATATGAATCGGGGCTTGTCGTTCAACTGAAACCCGGAGCCGTGCCGCAATACAAGAAATATCTGGAGGATTCCAAAGGGCGCACAGTGACGAATTGCTGGACAGACATTCCCCAAGCGGCCGGAAACGAGTCACTTGGCTATCCGACCCAAAAGCCCGTCGCGTTGCTTGAACGCATCATCATGGCTTCGTCTAATGAAGGCGACATAGTGCTCGACCCCTTCTGCGGATGTGGCACCACGATTCACGCAGCGCAAAAACTTGATCGGCAGTGGATAGGCATCGACATCACGCACCTTGCAATTTCTCTCATCGAAAAGCGCCTCAACGACGCTTTCCCCGGAATTGCTTTCGAGGTTCACGGCACACCCAAAGACCTCGACGGCGCTCGCGCCCTCGCCGATCAGGACAAGTATCAATTCCAGTGGTGGGCGGTGTCGCTTGTGAACGCCGTGCCCTATGGCGGCAAGAAGAAGGGCGCAGACAGTGGCATTGACGGTTTCATCTATTTCAAGCCCGAGGCCAAGACGACCGAGAAGGCGATTGTTTCCGTGAAGGGCGGCAATAACGTCAATGTTGCGATGGTGCGCGATCTCGCGCATGTCGTGGAACGCGAAAAAGCGAAGATCGGCGTTTTCATCACGCTCGCAGAGCCAACCACGCCGATGAACGCAGAAGCCATCAAGGCCGGATTTTACGAAAGCCCGCATCACGGCAAGTTTCCGAAAATCCAGATTCTCACCGTCGAGCAGCTTTTCGTGGGAAAGAGGCCGCAAATCCCCTTTATCGACCCCTCGGCTTTCAAAGCCGCGCCGAAGGAAGACACGTCGAAGCAAGGCAAATTGCTGTAGCCCGTGTATCGGCTTGTGGCAGGCGACCGAAAATCATCCCGCAGCACATTGAAGCGGTGCACTCCCTGCCCTCATTTCGTCGTGAGATGATTGGAAGCGGGAGCGGACTGCATTCGGTTCGGGATCGAATGCATCTCTCGAAAGGCTTTTTGCCCGCAAACGCCGCAGTCCCGACGACCTGCAGCGGCGCGGACGGCCATTGCACCGCGATTTTGACGAGGCCGCTCCCGACCGCTTTGTAGCGTGTCTGCGGTTTTAGATAAAGATGGGAGCGGGCCGGGTTTGATACCGGCTGCGCCTGAGCTACGCCCGCGCCTCTCGGCCGAACGGAGTGAGTGGGTCCGACTCCCACCGCTGCCGCATGCCAACAAGGGCATGGCGCTCTGTTTAACGTCGGTTCGCACCTAGTTCAATAAGCCGCGTGTCCCTTCCACGCCGCCGCTCCCGACCCTTTCCTACCACAAACGCCAAACCGGTCAAGGGAGTCGCCGATGCTTTACGTCGCCGCCTATGTCGCGCTCGCCTGTCTCGCGGCGCCCGTGATCGACGCGCTGCTGGCGCGCTCCGGCGCGTGATCCGCGCGCTTCTCTTCGCCCTCGCCCTGCTGGCGGTCTGCGTCGGCGCGGCGCGGTTGTCGGCGTGATCGCTAATCCATCAATCCAATCCGAGGAAATAACATGACCCAATGGCCGACGCAAAGAGACTGTGACGATTTTTACGGCCGTCCGATCCGCGCGGATGGCTCAATTAATCAGGCGTGGGCGGCGCAAAACCTTGTCGTCGTCAAGCCGCCGTTCACGGTCTATTATGGGACGACGCCCGTCAAAGGCATCCGCGTCCATAGGAAATGCGCTGAGAGCCTCAGTCGCGTTCTTGACCGGATTTGGGCTTCGGCAGGCCGTCAGCAATCGGTCGTTGATGCGTGGGGCGCGAGCAAATTCGCGGGCTCTTGGGTTGTCCGCAACAAACGAGGCGGCGGCACCCTGTCAATGCACGCCTACGGATGCGCTATCGATCTTGATCCGGCGCGCAACGCCTTCCATTCGACACGCCCGAATTTCGGGAAAATGCCGGCTTTCAAAGTCGTCGAAGCTTTCGAGGCCGAAGGCTGGACGTGGGGCGGTCGCTGGTCTGGCCGGTCATGCGATGGAATGCACTTCCAAGCGGCTCGCACGAGCGCCGTGACCGCGCAGCAATTGCGCGCGGCGGGTTCGCGCACGATCGCCTCGACGGATAGCATTAGGGGCTCGGCAGCCGGGATCGCGCTTTCTGGCGGCAGCGCCGTTGGCCTGCTTTCGCAAGCGAACGATATCGGCGGACAGGCCGTGTCTCTCGCGACCAATGTAGCGGATGGCCGGGAGACGCTGTCCGGACTCGCCGCGAATTGGCAGTTGTTCGTCATCACGGCTCTTGTTTGTGTCGTCGCCTATCTGCTTTGGCGGGTGTGGCGCTCGGCTCGTGCGGCAGAAACCGCGAGAATTGACGATGCGTCCACCGGCATCAACGCCGACCAAGTGCTTATGGACTTCCCGCAGAAAGGTAACGTCGTCGACGGCGTCGAATTTTAGCGATGCGCGGCCATCATGACCCGAGCCCGCGTCCCCGGATGTGGATTCCGGCCGTCGTCTGTGTGCTCTTGATCCTTTTTCTCGCGAGGATGCTGAAATGAGATGGCTGGCGTCAAAGGCGTTCGACGCGATATTCGGCGGGTTCGCGCCGATCGTCCATTTCGTTGGCGACCATCGCTACGGGACGATCGCGCTGCTGCTCATCGTCGCGGCCGTCGCGGCATGGATTTATTTGCCGGTCGTCGGCCGCCAGACCGCGAAGGCGCTGCTTGTCGTCGCCGTGGCTTTTGGATTTTTCGATTGGGGCTATTCGCATCGGGCCGCGATCGATCGTGTTGCATGGGAGCAGGCTGAGGCGGCTCGTAAGGCGGCGGAGGAAGCCGAGCGCGCGCGTCGAGCGTCCGAGTTGGCCAAAGCCCGCCGCGACGCCGACGCAGCCGAGCAAGCGCTCCATGCTCAAATGGAAGAACACGCCCGCTACATGGTGGAGATCGACAATGTTTCGAAGGCTAACGACAATCGCCCTTGTCTCGATCGGGCTGGCGTCCTGCGCATCGATCGGATCGGGCGACGCAAAAAAGCCCGCTGAGCTGGCGTCGGCGCTGGCGCAGCCGCCGGCGGAGCTGGAGCGATCATGCGCCGGGCCGATCCGCCTCGCGCGAGAGGCGCTGACCGAAGGCATGAGCGCCGGTGAAGTCGAACGCATCTGGAGCCGCGACCGCGTGCGGCTGATCGAATGCACGGACAAATTCGCCGCGCTGGTCCGCTGGCGGCGGTCGCGCGACGCCGGCCTTGCCGGCAAGCCCCTGCCCGCCCCGCCGCCTGCTCTGTCAGATGAGCCCGTCGCCGCGCCGCCTGAGTCCACAGCCTTCCGCAACCCGTTCGCCGGACTATTCGGCGAGCCTGCCAGCGTGGAATGAGCCGATCATGCCGATGCCCAGCTGCCACAGCCTATCGAGCATCATCGGCGGCATGTTCCAATCCACTTCCGACAAGGTTGCCCTGGCGGCCTCCGGCGTCGCCAGCGCGCCATTGCTGCTCCAAGGCCATCTGAAGGATGCAAACGAGTTCGTGGTATTCGTGGCCCCGACGCTCGCCAGCGTTTTTCTCGCGCTGAAGATCATCCTCGTCATTCCGCAGATTTTAGCCGAGTGGAGGAGGTTTTTGAGCAAGTGGTGGCGCAAAGAGTGAGCGTCCCCCGCCGCCCCAATGACGTCTAGACGTCTTCGCCCCGCCGGCCCCCACCGGCGGGGTTTTTTATTGCGCGGCGCGCGGCGGCGGGTGCGCCCAACATTTAAGAAGCGCGTTCAAATTCAATGCGCCGATTTTGGGCGCACCTTGCCAGCCCTCAATGTTTCTGGCTGCGCGCTGGAAAAGCGATTCTATGCTTTTCGGCGCGGCGCGCTACTTCCTCGACAACAGCGTGAAGATTGAAGAGAAAGACGTGGTGGAGCGTGGCATAGGGATCGTCGTGCAGCTTCCTCTCGATTGCAGCCATCTCGGCGCCGAGTTGCAGGAGGCTTCCATGAAGCTTCCGATACAACGTCAACTGGCCCGCTAATTCAGCTCCGCCTTGCCTCGTGTAGCGCGCAACCACAATCGCGAGCCACTGGTCGGCGCCGCGATCCGTCCAAAATTTCGCGCGCTCTTCGCGGAGGGCGAGATCAGCATGTTCGCTCACTTCGGCGCTGAATAAATCTTCGATCACGTCGCGCACCTGATCCAGCTCGACGATCAGGTCGCGCATCGGAGGCCCCGCGATTTCAGATGGCCCATC
>VGDY01000209.1 GCA_016869555.1 Alphaproteobacteria bacterium
GGCGGCGTTCGGGCAGTCAATTCGGGCGAGCTACGACGAAGCCTCAGCGCGCGAAAAGAACGCTCGCGCCGAGCTGGCCGAAATGCGTCTCGCCGAGGAGCGCCGCGAACTGCTCAGGACGGCGGATGTCGCGCCGGCCGTCTCGGAAATCGCCGCGAAGATCAACCAAATCATTTCCGCGCTGAAATCAAGGTCGGGACGACTCTATGCGGCCGCCATCGCCGGCGGCGAGGAGGCCATGCACATCGAACTCGGAAAATCGATCGACGAGGCATTGACAGGCGCGGGCGCCGCGCTCCGCCAGTTGGCCGAACTCGCCGTCCAGGAATCGGAATAGCGCCGCATGGATGGAAAATTCGCATCAGCGCTGGCGGTGATCGCCGGCGCGATGGCTGCCGCCATCACGCCCCCGACGCAGCTCTCTCCCTCGCAATGGGCTTCCCGCAATCTCGTGCTCGTCGAGGGGCCGCGGGCCGGCCAGCTATGGGATAAGGCGCAGGCGCCCTACATCTGCGCGATCATCGACGGCATTTTCTGCGGCCCGCATGTCAAGGGGACCGTCCGAAAGTCAGCGCAGACCGGTTTTACGCAAGGCATCACCGCCGTCGAGGGATGGATCGCCGCCGAAAATCCGGCGCGCACGCTGCATGTCCTGCCGACGACCAGCCTTGCTCTCGCCTACAACCGTGAAAAACTGCAACCGGCGATCGACGCCACGCCGCCGCTGAAACAGCGCATCCGCGACCTCTCGATCCGCGGCGCGGTAGGCTCCTCATCGCTCTACAAGGCCTTCGCCGGCGGCTCGATCGCCATCGTCGGCGCCAATTCCGCCGCCGAACTCCAGGCGCGCACAATCAAATACGCGCTCTGCGACGAAATCAGCCAATATCCGCGCGATCTCGAAGGCCAGGGATCGCCCATGGCCATGATCGACGCCCGCCAGATCGCCTTCCACGCGACGCGCGATTATCGCAAGCTGCAGGGCGGCACGCCGACCGAAAAAGGCGCCTGCCTCGTCGACAAGGAATTCGAGGCCGGCGACCAGCGCTATCAGCATCTGCCCTGCCCGCATTGCAATGACCGCATCCGCCTCGTCTTCGGCGGCTATGCCGATGATTCCGCCGGCGTCGGCCTGCGCTTCAACCGCGCGGCGCCTTTCGACGCCCATTACGTCTGTCAGTCATGCGGCGCGCGCATCGATCACTGGCAGAAAGAGGCGATGATCTCGGCGGCGCTCGATCTGCCGGATTATGGCTTTATCGCCGAACGCGCCGAACTCGGGCGCCATCCGTCCTGGCATATCGACGCGATCTCGTCGAACTTCACCACCTGGGACAAGATCGCCGAAACCTATGTCGCGGCCGGCGACGATCCGCAGAAGCTCAAGAGCTTCCACAATCATTGGCTCGGCCTGGCCTATGAGGAAAAATCAGACGCGCCGGACTGGCAGGCGCTCTACAAGCGCCGCGAGCCCTATGCCGCGCGCGTGATTCCAGCCGACGCGCTCATCGTCACCATGGGCGTCGACGTGCAGAGGCGCGGCCTCTATGTCGAAATCCTCGGCTGGACGGCGGATCGGCGCTCCTACACGCTGCTCGCGACCTATCTCAACGCCGGCACGCCGGAAAAACCATCCGATACGTCTGACCCGGACGACGGCTGCTGGAGGCGCCTGTCCGAACTGCATGAGACGCCGCTCGCCGATTCATTCGGCGGGTTTCGTCGCCTCGACGCGACCGGCGTCGATTGCCGCTATAACGCGCCGATCGTCTATGACTGGGTCCGCCGCCATCACGGCGCCTATGCGGTGCGCACCGAGGAAGGCTGGGGCCGTCCCGCGCTCGCCGCGCCGCAGCTCGTCGACTTCGACTGGCGCGGCAAGCGAATCCGCAAGGGCGTCCAGCAATGGAAGGCCGGCTCCTACAATCTGAAATCGCGGTTCTACGCCTATCTCAATCGCGAGTCCTCGATCGGCGACGACGGGCAGATCATCGCGCCGGCCGGCTTCTGCCATTTCGGCTCGTTTCTCGCCGAGGGATATTTCCGCCAGCTCACGGCGGAATTCGTCGGCCTCGACAAGAACGGCAACCGGGTATGGAAGCAGCGCGAACAGGACAATCACTGGCTCGATTGCCGCATCATCGGCATGGCGCTGGCCTTCGGCGCGCCGGTGTTCGATATCGGCAATCGTCCCGAAAGCTTCTGGCGCGAACTCGCCTATCAGCGCGGCGCACCGGAAAGCGTGATCGCGCCATTGCTGCGCGCCGCCGATGCGGTTGACGCCGCGGCGAAGCCTGACGCCGCGCAACCGGCCGCCGCCCCGCCTGCCGAGCGCACCGCGCCGGCGAAATCATGGACCTGGTCAGGGGGCGACTGGATATGACGCCGACCGAACTCACCGAAGCGGTCGCCGCGCTCGAAACCGCGCTCGCGACCGGCGAATTGACCGTCGAATATGCCGGCCGTCGCTTCACCTATCAGTCGACCGATTCCATCATCAAGGCGCTCGATTATTTCAAACGCCAGCAGCAAGGCGTGCCCTCGACAGGCCCGGCGCCGTCGAGCGCCGATCGCGGCTCCTACGCAAGTTTTGAGCGCGACTAAGCGAATTCACTGAATTCCCCTTGGCAGGGGGAACGGCGCGAACCGGGCGGGGGACGCATTTTGTCGCCCGGCACACATCAGGAGAAGGCATCGTGCTCAAAAAGCGAAATATCGCCGCTCAATGACCTTCCGCCCTTCCATTTTCGATCGCGCGCTGCTCGCGGTCGCGCCGGTATCCGGCCTGCGTCGACTGCATGCCCGCGCCGCCGCTGCGGAGTTTCTGCGCGCCTATGACGGCGCGTCGCGCGACAGGCGGCTGAAAAACTGGCGGGCCGACGCTTCCGGCCCGCGCGCCGAAGGCGATTCAGCCCGCGAATTGCTGCGCTATCGCGCGCGCGATCTCGAACGAAACAACAAGACGGTTCGTTCCGCAAAACTGCAATTCCAGGGGCAGACGGTCGGCGCCGGCATTACGCCGCGCGCGGTAGGGGCGAACAAGACGCTGCGCAAAAAGGCCAATGAGGCCTGGAAGCGCTTCGTCGACACCTGCGACATGGACGGTCAGCAGGACTATTACGGCCTGCTGTCGATGACCGCCGGCGCAATGTTCATCGACGGCGAGGCGCTGCATCATTGGGTCGATGCAGGCAATCGCAAATGGGCGAAAATCCGCGTTCTTGAGGTCGATCATCTCGACGAAACACGAACCGGCCTGCTCAATGGCGGAACCGATTTCACCGCCGACGGCATCAAATTCGATATCAACGGCCAGCGTCGCGGCTATTGGATTTACGAGACGCACCCCGGCGAAAACAATCTTCTGACCCGCAAACCGAGCCTTTCCCGGCTCGTCGCGGCAGACGATATTGATCATTTCTTCCACGTCGGTCGCCCCGGCCAGATTCGCGGCATTTCGTGGCTGGCGCCGTCGATCATATCGCTGCGCGGCCTCGACGACGTGACGGAAGCGATCATCTGGCGCAAGCGGATCGAAGCGTGTCTCAGCCTCATCATCCGCTCGCCGGAGGCGCAGGGCGCGGCGCCGGTGATCGGCGCGCAGTCAACCGACGACAAGGGCCGCCGCGAAGAGGCGATGGCGCCCGGCAAGATGGTCCGGCTCGGGCCCGGCGAAGACGTGACGCCCTTCACGCCGTCGACGTCGGGCGACACGATCGAATTCATGCGCATGCAGCTTTACGCCTTCTGCGCGACGGCCGGGCTCGCCTATCATGAGGTGACCGGCGACGCCTCTCAGGCGAATTATTCATCGATGCGCGCCGCGAAGATCGCCGGCTATGCGCTGATGGACATGGTTCAGTGGTTGACGCTGGCGCCGCGCATCAAGTCGGCGTGGCGTCGCGTGATGGCCGCGGAATGGGCGGCGAGCGGCGTCGATCTGCGCGCCGTTTCCTGTGAACTCGCCATGCCGGTGCGCCCCTGGGTCGATCCGCTCAAGGACATCATGGCCAAGGTGCTCGAAATCCGCGCCGGTCTGCAGGCGCATCCCGATGCGCTGGCCGAACGCGGCATCAATAGCGAAGATTTCGTCCCCGAAGTCGAAAACTGGCTGAAGCTCGTCGACGCTTCCGGTTTGATTTTCGATACCGATCCGCGCAAGGTCAATGATTCCGGCGCGCTGCAAGCCGCCACAAAGGCGCAGGCGTCATCGGCGGGCGGCGCGGACGCTCAAGCCACCAACTGAGGTTTCACATCATGCTTATCCGGTTAACGCACACAGGTACTAGATGTTGACGACGCGCACGGAAACTTTGGCGGAAGGCGTCACCATACATATGGGGGATGCGCGGGAGATTGTGCCTACTCTCTCCGCGCGCGCCGACATGGTGATGACCAGCCCG
>VGDY01000210.1 GCA_016869555.1 Alphaproteobacteria bacterium
CGGCGCGGCATTCGCCGACCCCCAGCCCCGCTCACTTGGCCGGCTGGGGCTATGGGCTTGCCGAAAACCGTCAGTCGGGTGAAGATAGGCTCACAATCGCTGGCCATCTGGCGAATGTGGGTTCAAAATTGGCCGCAACCAGCAAAGCCTCTCCTACAACGCTTGAATTCTTACTGTCTCCTGCGATTGATAGGAGATCGGTCACAAAATATCGCGCCGCACCAAACAACGACGTCTCCTCAAATATACTAATAATATCGCGCACAGCTGATATTTGAAAATCTATAATATCATAATTGCTATACCTTGAATGAGAAATATTGCGAGCACTATACGCATACGCGCTGTCCAGATATTTGTAGCCGTCAATGGACAGCTTATTATTTACGAAGCGCGTCGCAGCGTACTCATGCAAATTAATTAAAGCCCCAAGGTTGTCTGTCCCCAACGAAACATCTCCGGCAGACAGCGGCAGCGCTAGGCTCTGCAGCCTTGCTAATTTAGCTTCGAGATCAAATCGAACAATAGCCTTCGTAATTACTGCGGCATCTCCGCTATTTACATATAAACAATATGGGCCCTGACGCCGACTGTTGCTTAAATAATTCAGGCGAACCTTTGATGCTTGATCCAGCCTTTCAACCGCAAAATCAGATACTTCATTTAATATTTTAGACCCATTATATATATCATTTATCCCAATATAGGCGTCCAATAGCTGAATATTTGATTCGAAAATAAATCTTGTGTCCTTTGTTTTGATGGCAGATTCAACCATATCCTTGGCGATATTTACTCTTTGTTCGATGGTAGAGCTTTCTTCAAGAGCTTTCCAAATATGGAACTGCCTTCTCTTATCTCCAAATGCTGAGATATGGCGCGCCAAAATAGATCGCCAGGTGTCATGACTCAAAATTCTGCGAAGATCTTGGTCGCGCCAACTTCTTAATGCGATTTCAGCGAGACGGTCTATGTGCGCGGGCCCGCCAACCTTTTCGACAAATGTTTTCAGTGCAGAGACCTTAAGATCATTTGAAGCTCCGAGATCGGCGTTGGCCTGCCTTTCGATTAATTCCGAGACGGTCCAAGATATCTCCGCTCTATCGACCTCACTAAGGCTCGTATAACGACGCGAGTTCATGAAGGCTCTTAATGCCGCTAACGCGCCTTCCTGATCGTCGTCATTATGCAGCGCTTTCAGTGCACGTCTATGGTGGGCGCCTACGACGAGCTCTGATTTGACCTTGAACTCATCGAAGTCATCGCAAGCTTGAGCAGACGATGAGTCGTTACCTGCCAAACAGGCTGACCTTAGAAAGCCAATTTGGGCCAAAAATACCAAGATAAGAATCAAAACCTTCAATGCCTATCTCCTACCGCATCAACACCGGTTGACTCGGACATTCCTACAAAATGAAATCGGCTTCAACTGACAAGTTTCGCGCCCAACGCTTATCGCCAAGACTGACGTTCAATTCAGCTCATCACCGTTAGAGCCATACGAAACCCGGGCAAAGACGGACTGCGAGCTGACACCCAAGCTACCTCCCGTTGACAAAACAACTTAGACGGTTACCCTAAACTTAAAAGCATCGAAGGCCGAAGGTTTTAAATATGCGTGGAACGCGCTCCAATTTTTTGGTTCTAGCTTTAGTTTGCCTAACGGTTGCAAGCGCATACGCGCAGACCGGCGCTTCGCAAGCTGTGACCTCTCCCAAGATTTCTGCATGGCGCTCACCCTCGAAGGTTGTCATACGGGGAAATGTGATTGGTTTGGATGCCCTGAAAGAAATTGCACAGGAATCGGACACACGCCTTCAGTCCGATTCAACCTTGCCTAGGGACGGCGACCCAAGTCCTTTGCTGCGCGCGACCATCAAAACGCTGAGCGAGCTCAAGGCTGGCTATGCCGAAATCGACGGCAACCGAATAGCCCTAGTTGGAGTAGCAGAGCCAGGTGCGTTCAAGAAACTGATCGAAACATTTCGGCGGCAAGCAAAGAATTACGAAACCTCGGCGGAGCTCCAAGTTGGCTCCATTGAACGCGCATCCGATCTGCGCGAGGAAATCTTCGGCCCGGTCCTGCATGTCACAAGCTGGCGGGCGGAAGCGTTCGAGGATTTACTCGCGGAGATCGCTTCGTCCGGTTTCGGACTCACCTTCGGCCTGCACACGCGGCTCGAGGAGCGCGTGCGTCGCGTCGCACGCGCGGCGCCGGCCGGAAACGTCTACGTCAATCGCAACATGGTCGGCGCGGTCGTCGGCTCGCAGCCCTTCGGCGGATTCGGCTTGAGCGGCACGGGCCCGAAGGCGGGCGGGCCGGATTATCTGCGCCGTTTCGTCGTCGAGACGACGTTGACGATCAACACAGCCTCGTCCGGCGGCGATACGACACTGCTGTCGCTCGATGAATAACGCTGCGCGCGACAAATTGGCGCGAAAGTTCGCTTTAAGGTTTCTGCGCCGCGAAACCCTTGGTCGGCGAATTGTCGCTACCGTGCGGCGAAACTCTCAGAACTCACATAGCTGGTCTCCCGCGCGATTGCCGCGCGGGAGGAGTTTTCTCGGCCCAAACGCGTGCGCCGAAGCGTCGCGTCAGCAATAGGCGGGCCCGGCCGTGCAGGTGTCGCGCACGAGCAAGCCGATATTGCCGGCGCCAAATCCGCCGTAGTCGGCCAGCGGATAGGCGGTCGTCTGACCAAAGTAGGACGCGCCCAGGCGGTTGAAACCGATCGTCGTCGACCCGTAGCTCGTCACGCCGATCACCGCCTGATTGATGCTGCTCCCGAGCGAAGCCCGCGAGGGATCAACCGTGGGGCGGGTTCCAAAATTTACGAGCCAGGGTCCGCCGCTCGATCCGCCCGATTGTGCGGAGCCGATCTGGGTGTTCTTCAGATTGCCGGATGTGAAATACCAGCCAACCGCGTCCGTCCGCTGCATCTGAAGGCCGCTGTCGAACGCGCCCGGATATCCGAGCTGCGTCACCTGGACGGTGGTGACGTTTCCTAGGAAACTCGAAGCGCGGTAGGAGTATCCGTTCCAGCCGTAAGCGTACCATCCCACAACGTTGCCGGCGTAGACGCCGACCTTGGGAAGCACGCGCAGAGTAGCGATGTCGTGGTTGCAAACCACGCCCGCCTGCGTGCATACGTCAGTGCCGTTGAAGTATGGCGTAAGGACCCGCGGGGCGGTGGCGGTGTAGCAGCCATAGACGCCCCCCGCGGCGTTCGTGTTGGCGGGACACCAGACAAAGCTGTTGTACCACCCGGCGGCGCCGCCGCCATAGGCGCGCACGCAATGGGCGGCGGTAACCAGGATGCCTTTCTTGATCAGCGACGCCGAACAGATATAGGTGTTGGTGTCGTTCGGCTTCCTGAAATAGAGCTTCCCTGTCGCCCGGTATGGATAGCTCGTCACCGGGGTATTCGCTGCGGTCGCCGAATTGCCGAGTGCGGTCACAGCCGCCCGAACCGTCGTGTAGGGCGCCGTCGAGGTTCCGAAAGCCCTCGTTTGCCCGGCGACGGACGCCGGCTCTTCACTGCTGGCGGAAGCTCCCGCAGGGCCGGAAGGCGCCGCTCCCCGCGCGAGCTTTTCGGCCGTCGTGAATTGCGCCGCGCTGGCGAAAGGAAGCGCCGAGCGATAGGGACCGGCCGGCGGCGCGGCATCTGCGGCGCTGCGGCTATCGGACGCTGGCGGCGCTTCCGCGCTCCCTGCGGCGGCTTGAGCCAGCGCGTGGCCGGGTAGTGTTGCAATCATCGCCGTAGCGGCGATGAATGTCAGAAATCCAAGTGGTTTTCTCATTTTTCAGCCCCTTCCGTTTCGAGTTTAATCCTGAGTCTTTCTCCAAACATCCGCCGGTCCTTAACTCGTTTGGAACGGCGAATTCCTACGATAGCCGCGGCCTGTGTCGTTGTGGTGAGCAGGATCGCAAAGTCCTGCGACGGCGGCCTATCTCGTGATCAATGCGAGACGCCCGGATCGCCCTTTGGCGCAGTTGGACGCAGCGTCGGATCAGCCTTCGGCGCGGCGTCGTCCCGGGTTTTGGGCATGGGGTCGTGATAGGGCCCGCCCGGCGGCGACGGATTTGGGTCCAAACCGCGTTCGCTCGCGCCGCCCGGCCCCGCGGCGGAGCCGCCTGCGATGACCTGGACGCCGGCGGCCGTCGCAACGAGGACGCCTACCGCCAGGGCCGCCGCAGCGGCCCGGTTCATGGAAATGTTCAACGAGCGCCCCTCCCGCATCGGTCGCATACTTCAACCTGCATTCGCCGGATGACCAGCGATTTTAATCATATTCTGACTCGACCGACGGGTTTCGGCAAGCCAATATCCCCAGCCGGCCGAGTGAGCGGGGCTGCGGGTCGGCGAACGCCGTGTCGAGCGGT
>VGDY01000211.1 GCA_016869555.1 Alphaproteobacteria bacterium
TGACGACCGAGCCACGAAATTGCACCATCAGGCGGCGGTCAAAATCAACCCTGAGAACATCGCCAGTCGTTTCACCCGCCGGGTTCGCCATGGCCGCCTCGCTAAATGAAGCATAACAGTATGAAAAATATGACATAAACTACAAATTTGTACAGCAAAATCTGTGATTATCCGGTGAATACGGGATACGATCTCTTGTTAGCGGGCATAGATACCTACGTCCTTTAGTAAGCGTCTTGCAATTGGCCGGGACTTGGTTGTGCTCCACCGGAGCAGTGAAGGCGCGTGAAGGGAAAACGGGTCGGACGCATACGAGCGTAATCCGAACGATTTTGGGAGCGAACAGTGTTTCTTGGTCCGAGCAAACCGGTGGTTGGGAAGGCAAGTGGGATTATACGTAAGCCTGTTGACGAAGTATTTCGCTTTATTGGGGAAGATTTCTTTAACAATTACCCGAGGTGGTCGCCGGAGGTGAGAGAGCTTAAGCGATTATCGGATGGTCCGGTTGGGGTCGGGACCATGGGAAGGCAGGTCAGAGTTGACTGCGGTCGACGTTCCGAGTCCGACTTCAAAGTACTTGAGTTTCAGTGCAATCGGCGCGCCATTTTTGCTGGCGTCGGCCGTGCCGGAGACGCATCAGGCTCCGGCGCTTTCAAGTGCACGTATGATGTAAGCGACGCTCGGTTATCCACTCCGTGCACGCGCGTCGTCTTCACTTTCGAAATTCCTGAACTTGAATTGTTCATGCGTCCCTTCGAAAAATTGATTCGGGTCGCCATCGAGGAAGGCGCGGAGTCGACGGTCAGAAATATCAAACGGTTGATCGAAAACGGGTAGTCGATGGCAATCGTTTTAAGAAAAACCGCCGCGAAAAAAATGCGGGCTCAGCGCTACCGACTGATCATGAGCTTTGGTGATGAAGAGTTGAACAAGCGCTCCGTGAATTTCAGCGCCGACAGCATGTATGCGTTGGTCAAGGACGTGCAAGCCTATCCAGCGTTCGTTCCCCTATGCGAGGGGATCAAAGTGATCGAGCACCACCTTCCCGCAAAAGGCGTTGAGGTTATCGTCGCTGAAATGGAAGTAGGCTTCAAAGCGATTTGCGAGCGCTTTACCAGTCGCGTGACTTGCAATTCAGAAAAAAACGAAATTTTGGTCGAATATGTCAATGGCCCTTTCAAGAAAATGGAGAGCCGCTGGTCGTTTCTCGACGAGCCTTCTGACAACGGGGGCCCGGCACGCTCCATCGTGGAGTTCCAGATCAGCTATGAATTAAAGAGCGTGGCTCTTGGTCTCGTAATGGGAGCGATGTTCGACGCGGCCTTCCAAAAATACGCTGATGCTTTCGCGAAACGCGCTGAAGATGTCTACGGGCAGCGATAGCGCTCTCATTTCGATCGGCCGCCTGTTGCAGCCCACAAGAAAAGGAATCAGCCCTTTTGCTCAGTCGACAGACTAATCTCTCAGGCGATAAACCCCTCGGAAGCAGTGCTGCACGATGCAAAAAGATTTTCACACGATCGTGATCGGAGGCGGCTGCCTTGGCGTGGCCACGGCCGTCTCCCTCGCTCGCAGACAGGGCGCCGCTGGCAGGGGCAAAGTCTGCCTAGTCGAAAAAGCCGTTCTTGGCGCTGGCCTAAGCTCACGCCATAGCGCCATCGTTCGGTCGGCGAATTCCTCCGTGGCTGCCGCGCGCCTTGCTGCGAGATCGACCAATATGTGGAAGGATCTCTCACAGGTCTGGGGAGTGTCGGTAGCGTGGGATCAAGTCGGCGCGATCTGGATCGGCTCGGGCGCTTCTTCAACCGGCGGGGTCAATCCTTGGCGGGATCTCGAGAGCTCGATGCAAGGAGCCGGGATCGACTTCGATGCGATCGATCAAGCGGAAGCGAATCGACTGACCAGCGGCAAGCTGCGGCTCGATCCTGAGGAGCTTTATTTCTTCGAGCCTGAGGTTCTGCAATTAGAAGCATCCGACGTTCTCCGCACCATGCAAGCGGCAGTCGCGGTAAATGAAGTGACGTTGTATGAGCACACACGCGTTGAAGATTTCATCTTGGACGGTTGCGGCGCGCTATGCGGCGTCCGGACCAATCATGGCGAGGTTCGCTGTGGTTTTGTCGTGAATGCGGCTGGAGGTTGGAGCGCCGATTTGTTCGCCCCACTAGGGCTGCACATTCCCGTGGCGCTCGAACCCGTTTACGCGGCGAATTGGCTAATCAGTTCCTCAGACCTACCCGAAAGCCTCCCTATCATCGCCGATTACGTCAATCTCGCTTATTTCCGGCGCTGGCGAGGTTCTATCCTGCACATGCATCAGCCGCGTGAAAGAGGATCGCATAAAATCGCGGCTAGTTTTGGTCGTAGCCTGATGAACCCAGCCGGCGCCGACATCATCTACGACGCTGGCAACTATGCCGTGACGCAGCAACAGTTAGCACGATATAGCGAGAAGGTGCGGGATCGGTTCCCCGGCATGGGCACGCCAATTTACGGCGGTGGATATGTCTCCTACTTCGATATTACCCCCGACTTAAAATTCATTCTCGGCCCGGACGACCAAATTTCGAATCTGTTCCATTGTCTGGGGGCGGGCCAAGCGCTTAAATACGCGCCAATCTTTGGGGAGCTCATTGCGGAGTTGGTTTCGGAAGGCCGCACCCGAGATGTAGACCTCGGTGAATTTTCGGTCGCCCGTTTTGCAAATAAACCACTGCGCGAATTCTGGCGCGGCGGAAGCCCGCGCCAGAATGAAAAACGCCTCTAGCAGGTTGTTGAAAAAGTCGCTGGCGCTTGGAAACTCGAAACTCGCTGTGATTCACTCTGCTTGCGGCAGCGGGGATGGATCATGCGAGGCGGGGACAAACGAATAGGTTCGCTTTGAGGCGGCAGCTGTTTGGAGGCGACAAGGCTAAGCGTGAGCCAAAAGAGTAGGATTATTGGTCACCATTTGGTCACCAATCCTTATCTTCCAGACGAGCGAAATCGCTAACTATTTGATTTTATTGGTGGGCGCACAAGGGCTCGAACCTTGGACCCGCTGATTAAGAGTTTGCGATTTAGTGCATCCCCCTCGTCGCCTCACATACGCTCATGTTTGAAAAACAATGCGTTCTTACAGTTACATATGCTCCGGCCGCCGCCTCTCGCACCCCCTCTTTTCCTTTCGCGTGCTTACTGTAAACTGCTCCAGTAAGCACGCCAGTAAGCACGTGGCCAGCAATGCCGTCAACGAAGATCACCAAGAGGGCTGTGGACGCGCTCCAAGCCGGAGGCCGCGAGTCCTACTTGTGGGACGACGAGTTGAAAGGATTCGGCTTAAAGATGACGCCAGCCGGCGCCAAAACCTATCTGGTTCAGTACCGGTTGGGCGGGCGCTCTGGGCGAGTGCGCCGGGTGACGATAGGGCGACACGGATCGCCTTGGACGCCAGAGGCGGCGCGCAAAGAGGCAAAGGCTATTCTCGGTGAGGTCGCCCAGGGCGTCGATGTGGCCTTAATCAAACGCGCGGCGAAGCAATCCGCGGTGAGCGCGCCGACCGTCGCCGATCTAGCCAACAAGTTCCTCGCTGAACACGTCGAGGCAAAGCGAAAAGACCGAACCGCGGAGGAATATCGTCGTCTGTTGCACAGAGTGATCCTCCCCAGCCTCGGCAAGAGGCTGGTGACGGATATCGCCCGACAAGACGTGGCGCGACTTCACCATGGTCTTCGCGTCACTCCCTATCAAGCGAACCGCGTTTTGGCGGTGTTGAGTAAAATGTTCAATCTCGCAGAGGCTTGGGGAGAGCGGCCGGACGGCTCCAATCCATGCCGTCATGTGGAGAAATTTCCCGAGCGCAAGCGCGAACGTTTTTTGTCCGCCGAGGAATTGTCCCGCCTTGGAGAGGCTCTGGCCACGCACCGCGGCTCGCCGCATTTCGTCGCGCTCGTGAAATTACTCGTGTTCACCGGCGCCCGCCTAAATGAAATCCTCACGCTCGAATGGTCGTGGATCAATTTCGAACGGGGAGAAGCCCGCCTGCCAGATTCGAAAACCGGCGCCAAGGTTCTTCATTTGCCGCCACCCGCGCTCAGCGTCTTGGGTGATATGCCAAGAGTTGAAGGCAACGCGTTTGTGATCGTCGGGGAACGCGCCGGGCGTCATCTGGTCAACGCCGAGAAGCCGTGGAGAACTCTCCGAGCAGCGGCTGGCCTCGACGACGTCCGTCTGCACGACTTGCGGCATGGCTTCGCCAGCGTCGCGGCCTCCAGCGGCATGGGCCTGCCGATCATCGGCAAAATACTGGGCCATACGCAGGCGCAGACCACGCAGCGATATGCGCATTTATCGTCCGACCCCGTGAAAACCGCGGCAGCTTTTGTCGCGGGAAAGATTGCCGA
>VGDY01000212.1 GCA_016869555.1 Alphaproteobacteria bacterium
GAATCGCGGTCGATGTGGTATGTTCCTGCATGGCGTTGCTTCCTTTCGTGGAATCAGCACCCCGAGCCTAACGGCTCAAGGCGAGCAACGCCGCTCCTCCTTTTTCAACAATGATCGGGACATCCCCAGAAATCCAGCCGAACGGCAGATTGTAGACGCCTGCCGCCCAATCAAAGGCAGAATAGCCGGTGGTCGTGACGCTCGTTGAAGTGTTTGCGCCGCCACCCAAGTTCAGACCGGCATAGAATCCAGTCCACATCGGCGGTGGAGGAGCCGCGAAGGCGGATGTGGCGGTCCAAGCGATCGCTGCGATGGTCGCCAGACGACGTTTCATTGCTCATCCACCCCATTGAAGTCGAAACTCTAGACTGATCCGCATCCAATCTGCATCCAACGCTCAAGGTCAATCGCGGCGGCGGCGCAAAGATCGAAAAAGCCGATTGCGTTGCAGAAATGCATCAAGGCCCAGAGCGCCGAGCGCGCGCCATGGCCAGCAGGCGGCGCCGACGCGCGCGATCGGCGACCGAGAACAAGACCCGCGTTTTTGGATTGTCTTTAGAGCGACTTCTGCATCTGCGCGCAGAAGCGCTGGGCGAAGGCGATCAATGCGCGATCGGCGCCATGTCGGCCGACGAAGGACAACGCAACCGGCGCATCGCTGGTCGGCAGCGGAATGCTGATCTGCGGCAGGCCGAAAAAGCTGGCGATGAGAAAAAGGCGCATCATCTGATAGCGCTTTACGTCGAGCGTGTCGCCGCTTTCGGTGAGCAGCGGCGACCGAAACGGCGTCGTCGGCATGACGATGAAACCGCGCGCGCCAAGCATCGCGTCAATCCTTGGACGCTCCTTGTCGCGGAAGGCCGCGGCGGCGTCCTTTTGATCGGCGGTGACTTTGGCCGCATAGGCGAAGCGCTCTTCGACGCCCTTGCCGAAGGCGGGGCTGTTCGCCGCAATCCAGGCGCCATCAGACGCCCAGGCCTCGAAGGCCTGCATATTGCGGAAATGTCCGAGCGCGGTCTTGAAGAAATCCTCGCCGAGCGTCGCTTCGCGCCAGGGGACGAACGCCTTCAAGGAATCGATCGGCTGCGCCGCCGCCGAAGCGAAATCCATTTCGACTCCCAAGAAGGCGTCGGTCAGCAGCACCGCTTCTCCAACTTCGGCATTCTTCGCGTCCGCCGGCAACAAGGCGTCGCCGACCGACGCCATGGCGTCGATGTCGCGGGCGAACCAGCCGATCGTATCGAAGGACGGCGCGAGCGGAATGATTCCCTCCATCGATACGGCGCCGTGCGAAGCGCGGAAGCCGAAGATTCCACAAAAGGCGGCCGGCGCGCGGCAAGAGCCGGCGGTGTCGGTGCCGATGGCGAAATTGACGAGCCCGGCGGCGACGGCGACCGCCGAGCCTGAAGACGAGCCGCCGGGATGCCGGTCCTGCGCGGCCGGATTGATCGGCGTGCCGTAATGCGGATTGGCGCCCAAGAGACTATAGGCCATCTCGTCCATATTGGTCTTGCCGACGAGGCGCGCGCCCGCGCCGATCAAGCGCTCGACGACGGGCGCATTGCGCGCGGCGGCGGCGTGCGTCTTCGCCCATGTCGGATGACCGTTGGTCGAGACATGTCCCGCGACGTCGATGTTCTCCTTGACGACGAAAGTCGCGCCGGCGAGCGGCCCCGGCGTCTCCGAGCCCTGGTTGAGAACGACGGAGAGCGCGCCGAGATCAACTTTCATCGCGGCATCCTTCCTTGGACGGCTGGAGCAAGGGGCGCGGGGAAATGGAATTGCGACCAAACATGAATATACTCATGATTGTGGCAAGACGACATGTATGGGCGCAGGCGGCGCAGTTGCGAGTAATCTAGGCTCCCGCCAAAGTGTTCGTTGCGGCGTCGTGAGTTGGAGAAGCGAGATGGATGAATTCGGCGGCGGCTTTATACGTAATATGATGATCGGCTTTGCGTTGGCTTTGGCGTTTTCCATCGTCTACGTCTGGTACACGCGATAGGCCGCGCGCTTCATGTTCCCGCGGCATGCGTCATGCGACTGCTACGACTCAATTCGTGATCAAGCGTCATTTTTCCTATCGCAGCATCCGGTAGATGACGCTGAACAGGGCGGCGTTGACCGTCGCCAGAATCAGGACGATCAGTAACGTCTCTGCTGTCCGACCAAAGCTTCGCTGGGGCGACATTCGACGCCTCACGCATTCAACCTCCCAGCGACATGCCAATTAGAGCAGCCGCGCCGCGCGGCAATTCGCCTTGCTTGGCGTCGTCGCCCGCCGACGGCCCGGGTCCCGGTCGAAGCGCCGAATGGCGTCATCCGGCGCTCGGCGCCGCTCCCGCCCTTTTTTCCTCGCGACCAAGCGCTAGATAATGTCGGTCAACCCTGTTTGAGAAAATCCAACCCGGCATTTTCGCACGATTGATAGGAGAGCATCATGGACAGACGCGAGTTCCTGCGCGCTTCGATTGGTTCCGCGATAGTTGCGCTTGCCATTCCTGGCGCTGCGCGCGCCGAGGATCATATCGCCGAAGCCATCGCCGAGATTAACAAGGCGATTCCCTATGGCGAAGAGCCGGCGCACAGCTCGTCCTTTGTCCAGCATATCGACAATGCCATCGATCATGCCGTAATGGCGCAAAAGGCGCAGGCCAACGCCCATGTTAAAAAGGCGATCGGCTATCTGCGCCGCGCGCGCAAGGTCGCCTATGGGACGCACCTGCTGAAATATTCGCGCAGAGGCGCATCTTTGGCGAAGAAGGCGCTGGCGCAGCTTCAGGCGGCGGGGTGAGCCTTGTGCCAATAGCGGTTCATGGTCGGAGTGGCGGGATTCGAACCCACGACCCCTTGTCCCCCAGACAAGTGCGCTAACCGGGCTGCGCTACACTCCGACTGGCGCCGTTATAGAGAGGCGGCGCGGCGCTGGCAACGCCGCTAGCGCTTGGTCAGCCTGAGCAGGCGCTTGCATTCCTCCAGTTCGGCGAGCGCCTCGCGCAGCAGGCGCGCTTCGCGCTCGGCCAGTTGGCGCGGCAGGGCGAAAGGCGGGTCGATTTCGGCGCCTGCAGCCGCAGCTTCCCGGTCGCTGGAAACGTCCGGGTCGAACTCATGCTCGGGCGGGCCGTCCGCGTCGTCGCGCGCGCCGGCCGGGAACGGCGTCGGCGGCTCCCCATGCCGGTTCTCTTGCCGGCGCCCGGCGCCGGCGATGACCGCCTCCACCCCATTTTCCTTCAGGATGCGCTGCACGCCCCGGATCGTATAGCCCTCGTCGTAGAGCAGGCGCCGGATCGCGATGACGAGATCGATGTCGCGCTGTCGGTAGAATCGCCGTCCGCCCGCGCGCTTTAAGGGGCTGATCTGCCTGAAGCGGGTTTCCCAGAAGCGCAGAACATGCGCAGGAAGGTCGAGGCTCGCCGCCACCTCGCCAATCGTGCGCATCGCTTCTTCGGTCCTGGCCACCTGATTCCTCGACTCACGGCAGGCTATTCATACATCCGTCACAGCGCTCTTTTCAGCCCAAAATCGGGCCGCGCTGCGGGCGCCGGCCGCAGGGTGTGGACAAGCGGGCGCCGCATCCCTTAACTGGCGCCCGTCATCCGGCTCAAAACCCTCGGCGTCTTATGGAAGATTGGCTGCACTTCCCCCATCCGGTCCCGGCGATCAGACATCATGTCACCGAGGCGAACGCCATTGCGGTGCGCAACTGGCTGTGGGTCGTCGCGGCGCTGGTTTTTTTGATGGTCGTCGTCGGCGGCGCGACTCGGCTGACCGAATCGGGCCTCTCCATCGTGCAATGGAAGCCGGTCACCGGCGCGCTGCCGCCGCTCTCGCAACAGGAATGGCAGGACGCCTTCGACGCATACAAGCAGATCCCCCAGTACAAGGAACTGTTCCCGGACATGGATCTCGCCGGGTTCAAATATATCTACGCCTGGGAATGGGCGCACCGACTTCTCGGACGCCTGATCGGCGTGGTTTTCGCCGTGCCGCTCATATGGTTTTGGGCGAGAGGCCAACTGCCGGGTTCGGTGAAGCCGAAGCTTTTGGGCATTCTCGCGCTTGGCGCGCTGCAGGGCGGCGTCGGCTGGTGGATGGTGGCGTCGGGTCTCGTCAATCGGGTCGAGGTGGCGCAGGAGCGGCTGGCGATTCACCTGCTGATCGCGGCGCTGATCTTTTCCGCATGTCTATGGGTCGCCGGCGGCCTTGGTCCGCGCGCGGCCTCGCTCATCCATGAGGGCGCCGGCCGATTGAAGGCGGTCGCGCTGACGATTCTCGCCGTGGTTTTTCTGCAGATTTTCGTCGGCGGTCTGGTCGCCGGGCTGCGGGCGGGGCTCATCGACAACACCTGGCCGCTGATGGACGGCGTCTTCAT
>VGDY01000213.1 GCA_016869555.1 Alphaproteobacteria bacterium
CCAGCGCATTGGCGAAAGCGAGTTCGGCCGCCGAGCCGCGCGGACCCATGATCAGGTCGATATGCGCAACTTCATTGCCGTCGCCGACCAGCGACTCGCCGACCAGCATCTTGTTGATCACTGCCATATGTTTTCTCCAAAAATCCCAGCGCCTGAAGCGCCTCACGCGCGCCGCACGCGCGCTGCATGCGGCGATGAGAAAGCCCCGCAAGCTATCGCTCGCGGCGCGGACTCAACCATTTTTGCGACTGCTTGCCAAGGCGGGGCCCGGCGAGCTCGCGAGCGTCACACGAGTTCCCGCGCCAGCGCGAAAGCGTGACGGAAATCGAGACAAAGCGGCGTGTCCGACGACGCCATCTTTTTGAAGAGGCCCGATTCCGCGCCATATTTGACGTTGCCGATCGCCAGCGCGCCGATGCCGAGCGCGCCGTGGGGCGAGATAACGACGCCATTGTCGTGCAGGCCGCATCCTTCGATGCCGAGCGGCGGCACGGCGTTGACGTCGGCGGCGATCAACAGATCCTTGGCGGCGGCGAGATCATCCTTCGAAAGCACCTGGATTCCGGCGCGCGCCGCGCAGAGCGCGATTTCATGTTGGCAAAGCAACGCGCGCACCTGTTCGGGGCTGGAACCGTCGGCGGGCGCCACCTTGATGTCGAATCGCTTGCACATTTCGTTGGCGAGCTTCGCGACGCGCTCAAGGCCGCTATAGCCGACCACGGTGACGTTAGCGCCCTCAAGCGCCGAGATGACCGCGGCGGAATAGCCCACGACGCCGGTCGCGCCGTAGATCACGACTTTCGAACCCTTGAGTTCGCGCTGCTTCTTCTCGCGCAGAATTTTCTCGACGCAGGCGACCATCGCGCCGGCGGTGGTGAAGGAGCCGTAAGGGTCGGCGAACAGCGACACTTCGAAGGGCTTGAGCAGCGCTTTTTTCGCGGCGTCCATCATGTCGAGCGCGAGCACCGCGTCGCGGCCGGCGAAGAAGATGCCGGTGCGCAGCGCCGCCGAAGGCGCGCGCGAAAACATCGCGTCCTGCACGAGCGCGGTGACTTCGTCCAGCGTGACATTGGTATAGGGAATCGCTGCGTCATAGCCGGCGTCGAGAGCCATATTTACGTCGAAGGGGCTCATATGCTTCAACGTGCTGAGCATGTGCAGAATCGCTTTGGCCATTGAATTTCCCCAACCTTTCCAACGATTTTCGCATCTTATGCGGCCGTCAGGCGACGCATCCGGCGGGAGACGGTCTCCAGCCCCTCGGTTTCTCAATGATTCCCGGCAAAAGGAACGGCGCGCGGCTGCGCGACCTGGCCCGGCCGGAGCGACGGGAGGCTTAGAACCCAGAACGCAGCCGATGTCCAGAGGCGTGTGCGCCGCAGCGTGCGACCGCAGGGCGGGCGGCGGCTGTTGGTTGACGACGGCCGCGCTTTGCCTCTATAAGCCGCGCATACGAGGCTCGGCGCATCGACGTCGCGCCTCGCTGTCTTTTTCACCCTCTGCTGGCGATCGCGGGCGACTGACGCCGCGGTCCGCGCATGGAAGAATAGAGCGAAAGGAACCGTCATGTCCCGCCGTTGCGAGCTCACCGGAAAGGGCGTGCAGTCCGGCCATCTCGTCAGCCACTCCAACCGGAAGACGAAGACCCGCTTTCTGCCCAATCTCGTCAATGTGACCCTCGCCTCCGAGGCGCTGGCGCGCTCGGTGCGGCTGCGCATTTCGGCGGCGGCGCTGCGGTCGGTCGAGCATCGCGGCGGGCTCGACGCCTTCCTGCTCAAGGCGAAGCGCGAGGACCTCTCGCAGAACGCCCGCGACTTGAAGCGCGAAATCGAGAAGAAGCAGGCGGCCGCGAGCGCTTAATCAGTTTCATCCGGCTTTTAAGAAAGCCCCGCGCTTGATGGCGACGGGGCTTTTGTTTTTTTGCGCCGCCAAACCTGTCGCAGAAAGAGGCGCTCTTTCCTTCTCCCATAGGGAGAAGCTGGCGCGCGAAGCGCGACGGATGAGGGGAAAGCGCCTGACGCGAGGGAGCAACCCCTCTCCCGACTCGGCTCCGCCGGGCCACCCTCTCCCTATGGGAGAGGGGACGCGCGCCCGAGGTTACACCTTCACATGGGTTACCCCCGCATATCCGGCGGCGTCGCCTCGTCCGCAAGCCGCTTCAGCGCCTCGTCGAGCGGAAGCTGCGTCTGCGCCTGCGAGCCGAGCCGGCGCATCGAGATCGTGCGCTCGGCCGCCTCTTTCTTGCCGGCGACGAGCAGCACGGGAACCTTGGCGAGCGAATGTTCGCGCACCTTGTAGGTGATCTTCTCGTTGCGCGCGTCGACCTCGACTGCAAGCCCGAGCTTGCGCGCCGCGGCGGCGACTTCATAGGCGTAGTCGTCGGCGTCCTGCGTGATCGTACAGATGACGATCTGCAGCGGCGACAGCCACAGCGGCAGATGGCCGGCGTAATGTTCGATGAGAATGCCGGTGAAGCGTTCGAGCGAGCCGAAAATCGCGCGATGGATCATCACCGGCGTCTTCTTTTCGCTGTCCGGCCCGATGTAATAGGCGCCAAAGCGCGACGGCAGGTTGAAGTCGACCTGCGTCGTGCCGCATTGCCACTCGCGGCCGATCGCGTCGCGCAGCGTATATTCGAACTTGGGGCCGTAGAAGGCGCCCTCGCCCGGATTGATTCCCGTCTTGATGCGTCCGCCCGAGCCCGCTTCGATGTCGCTCAAGACCCGCGTCATGATCGCCTCGGCTTCGTCCCAGGCCTCGTCCGAGCCGACGCGCTTTTCGGGACGCGTCGAGAGCTTCACGACGACTTCCTCGAAGCCGAAATCAGCATAGGTCGACAGAATAAGCTCGTTGATCTTGAGGCACTCTTCGGCCATCTGCGCTTCGGTGCAGAAGACATGCGCGTCATCCTGCGTGAAGGCGCGCACGCGCAAAAGACCATGCAACGCGCCGGACGGCTCATAGCGGTGCACGATTCCGAACTCCGCCATGCGCAGCGGCAGATCGCGGTAGGATTTGAGGCCATGTTTGAAAATCTGGATATGGCCCGGACAGTTCATCGGCTTGATCGCGTATAGCCGGTCCTCGTCGGTCTGGTCGCGCGCGGGCTGCGAGACGAACATGTTCTCCCGGAACCATTCCCAATGGCCGGACGTCTCCCATAGCGACTTGTCGAGAAGCAGCGGCGCGTTGACTTCGCTGTAGTCGGCGGCGAGGCGCCGGCGCATGTAAGAGATGACGTTCTGGAACAGCTTCCAGCCCTTCGGGTGCCAGAAAATCGCGCCGGGGCCTTCTTCCTGGAAATGGAAGAGGTCCATCTCGCGCCCGAGCCGCCGGTGGTCGCGCCGCTCGGCCTCCTCCAGCCGGTGGAGATAGGCGTCGAGCTCCTCCTGAGTCGCCCAGGCGGTGCCGTAGATGCGCGACAGCATCGGATTATTGTGATCGCCGCGCCAATAGGCGCCGGCGACCTTCATCAGCCTGAAGGCCGTGCCGACCTTGCCGACGGACGGCATATGCGGGCCGCGACAGAGATCGAGCCACTGGCCCTGTCTATAGATCGAGAGCGGCTCGTCGGATTTGATTGCGTCGATCAGCTCGCCCTTGAAAATCTCGCCCTTCGCCAAAAACCATTGCTTGGCGTCGTCGCGGCTCCAGACTTCGCGACTGATCTTGGCGTCGCGCGCGACGATCTCGCGCATCTTCTTTTCGATGACGGGCAGGTCTTCGAGCGTAAACGGCTCGGAACGGAAGAAATCGTAGTAAAAGCCGTTCTCGATGACCGGGCCGATCGTCACCTGCACGCCGGGATAGAGCTCCTGCACGGCTTCCGCCAGCACATGCGCGGCGTCGTGGCGGATGAGCTCCAGCGCACGGGGATCTTCGCGCGTGACGAATTCGACCTTCGCGTCGCGCTCGATTGGCAGCGCGAGATCGACGAGCGCGCCGTCAAGCGTCATCGCGACGCTGCGCTTGGCGAGAGAGGGCGAGATGCTCTTGGCGATATCGACGCCCGAAACGCCGGGCTCGAACTGACGGGACGCCCCGTCGGGGAATGTAACCGCTATCATATTGCTCTCCTGCCGCGCTCAGTCGCCGATACGAGTCGACGTAAGTCGCTAGGGATGGACGGCGCTTTCATAGCGCGGGCTGCGCATGAGCGCAATCGTGGAGGCGCGTTGTGCGAGGGAGAAGTGGAGACGTGGCGCGCCCGAAAGGATTCGAACCTCTGACCCCCAGATTCGTAGTCTGGTGCTCTATCCAGCTGAGCTACGGGCGCCTGTTGCGCCACAGCCCTTTGATGTAAA
>VGDY01000214.1 GCA_016869555.1 Alphaproteobacteria bacterium
GCGCGGCGCTGGAAGCCGCTGAGCGAATGTGCGAGGCGACGACGCCAATAGATCTACTTCGCGAATACCAGGATTGGGCCAGCGGTTCTTTCCAACGGGTGATGGCTGACGGATTGGCGTGCCAGCAGCAGATGGCGGCGGCTATTGGTGTTCTGGATCTGTCGCTGACGGCGGCGCGGGATAAGAGCCCGGAACGCGTGAAATTCAAGGCGCCGCATCCCGCTGACGCCAAGGCGGCATGACCGCGTCCGCTTGTGATCGGGGGTGAACGATCATTAGGCAAGCCTTGACGCGGACGCCGCCCGTAACGCGTTTCGATCGCCATCCAGGAATGGAAAGGGAGACGAGCGAACATGCCCGCTCAAGAAGTCGTCTGGTTCGAGACTCTCGGTCGTGGCGATGTCGCGCTCGTTGGAGGAAAAAACGCCTCGCTGGGCGAGATGGTCCGTCATCTCGCCCAGAGGGGCGTCGCTGTTCCCGCAGGTTTCGCCAGCACGGCGCAGGCCTTTCGGCGCTTCATCGACGCAAATCAACTCAACGAGTCTATATCAGCCACGCTGCAACAGCTGCAAGCGGGCCGCGTCGTTTTGGCGGAGGCCGGCGATACGATTCGTCGCGCGATCATCCAGGGCGAATGGCCTCCCGAGACGGCCGGAGCGATCATCGACGCATACAAAGAACTCTGCCGGCGCGCCGGCAAGGAAAACGCCGACGTCGCCGTTCGCTCAAGCGCGACCGCCGAGGATCTTCCCGACGCCAGCTTCGCCGGCCAGCAGGAGACGTTTCTCAATATTCGCGGCGAAACCGCCCTGCTTGACGCTTGCCGCCGCTGCTTCGCGTCGCTCTTCACCGACCGCGCCATCAGTTACCGGCAGGCCAAGGGGTTCAACCATTTGAAGGTCGCGCTTTCGGTGGGCGTCCAGCTCATGGTCCGCTCTGACATCGGCGGAGCCGGCGTCATGTTCACGATCGACACCGAAACCGGCTTCAACAAGATCGTCGTCATCGACGCAGCCTGGGGACTGGGGGAGACCGTCGTTCAAGGCGCGGTCGATCCCGACGAATATCAGGTCTTCAAGCCGCTTCTCTCCGATCCGTCCCTGACGCCGATTGTCGAGAAGCGGCTAGGCGGCAAGGCACAGAAGCTGATCTACGCCAAGGAAGGCGACCGGCCGACCCGCGCCGTGCCCACCTCAAAGGCCGAGCGCGCCGCGTTTGTGCTGACTGATTCCGAGATTCTCGCGCTCGCTCGATGGGCCGTTGCGATCGAAGACCACTATGGCTGCCCCATGGACATTGAATGGGCGAAGGATGGCGAGAGCGGCGCGCTCTATGTCGTGCAGGCGAGGCCTGAAACGGTGCAGTCGCGCAAGGCGCCGAGCGAATTCAGATCGTATCGCATCATATCGAAGGGGCGCACGCTGCTCACCGGGTTGAGCGTCGGCGACGCTGTTGTGAACGGACCGGTCTGTCTGATTGAGACCCCGCAAGACATCGGCCGGTTCGTCGACGGCGCGGTGCTCGTGACCGAGAACACTGACCCGGACTGGGTTCCAATTATGAAGCGGGCGGCCGCGATCGTCACCGATCGCGGGGGCCGCACATCGCACGCCGCGATCGTAAGCCGCGAACTCGGGTTGCCGGCGATTGTCGGAACCGGCGACGCAACCCGCCTTCTGCATGACGAGCAGGAGGTGACGGTCTCCTGCGCCGAGGGCGATCAGGGATATGTCTATGAAGGTTTCGCCGAATTCGAAATCAAAGAACTGGATCTCCGCGGCATTCCCGCGACGCGCACGAAAGTGATGCTCAACCTGGCGAATCCGGCGGCGGCGTTTCGCTGGTGGCGCATTCCCGCGGATGGCGTCGGCCTCGCGCGAATGGAGTTTGTGGTCAGCAACCACATCAAGGCGCATCCCATGGCGCTCGTGAATTTCGATTCGCTCGAAGATCAACAGGCCCGACAGACGATTGTGGAGCTCACGCAGGGATATACGGACAAGACGGAATATTTCGTCGACCGGCTTGCGCGCGGGCTCTCCCGCATCGCTGCGGCGCTTTATCCAAACCCGGTCATCATCCGCACGAGCGATTTCAAGACGAACGAATACGCCAATCTTGTCGGCGGCGCGCCGTTTGAGCCGAAGGAAGAGAATCCGATGATCGGTTTTCGCGGAGCGTCGCGCTATTATTCGCCGCGCTATCGCGACGGTTTCGCACTGGAATGCCAGGCCCTCCGCCGCCTGCGCGAAGATATGGGTTTCACGAATGTGATCGTCATGATTCCCTTCTGTCGCTCCGTCGGCGAGGCGGACCGCGTGCTCGCCGTCATGGCTGAAAACGGCTTGCGGCGCGGAGACAAGGGACTCGAAGTCTATGTCATGTGCGAAATACCGTCGAACGTCATTCTCGCCAAGGCGTTTGCGGAGCGTTTTGACGGCTTCTCGATCGGCAGCAATGATCTCACCCAACTTACCCTTGGAGTCGATCGCGATTCCGAGGAGCTTGCGGAACTGTTCGACGAACAAAATGAAGCGGTCGAGTGGATGATCGCAAACGTCATCGGCGAAGCCCACAAGGCCGGCGCCAAAGTCGGTTTGTGCGGACAGGCCCCCAGCGATCACCCGGAGTTCGCCGCGTTTCTGGTGCGCTGCGGCATCGACTCGATTTCCGTCAGCCCCGACAGTTTTGTCGCCGTCAAGCGTCAGGTGGCCGCTGCCGAAACCGGTGTCGCGACCGTCTCCGCGAAACCGTAGTTATGGCTAGCGCGCTGATGCGTGTCTTGACGCCACATTGCACGGATTGAAACAATATGGAGAGTTCGAGACATTCACCAAGACAGGCTCAACCCTTTCGCCAGGAAAGAAGCCCGCCAGTTTGCGCATCGTAAATTAGCCTCATCTTGGGTCCTCCTCGTTGTGGAATAACCTCGACTTCGTAGACCCACATGCGCCATTTGCGTTCGAGCTCGATCTCCACAACTTGTCCCGGAGCGGCCGTGCGCGCCGCTTCCAAAATCGTCTCCATGGGCACTAGAGCTTCGGCCGGCGGCGGTGGCGGCGTGAGGAAATCCAAGAGGTTTCCAGCCTTTGCTGCGCTCACATCAAGGCCGGCGATCACGGCAATCGTCATGATCATCTGCATGAATCGCGGCTTCGACATTGCTGTCTTTCTTTCTTTGTTCGGTGCTTCCGTGGCATAAGGAAAAACAAATCTGCCGCCAGAAGGGTCATTACCTGTGAGCCGAGGCAAGCCTGTAGCTCATTTTCCGACCGGACCGAATCGCCACGCGCGGCAATCACCTTCCGATTGAACGGGGGCGGGCGCTGAGGATGCGGCTTGTGGCGACTGTCATGCGGCGACACGCATTGAACGTCTCCCGGAGCGCCCGATGAAACGTGCTCTCCGGAAGAATCGCGCCACGATCAGCGTGCTTTATCCGCCTCGCGGTAGCGCTGGCGCGCACGACGCCTGCGATGGCGCCAGTATCCCCCGCCAAACGTTTTCTCAATTCGCGCCGCGTCCATATCTTCCTCGGTCGCAATTCCCGCGGTTGGCTCCAATGGAGCGGAAAGCGGGGCAAAATGCGAGAGAGCGAGTGCGCGCGAACTCGCAATTGACGCCCCTAAGCCCGCGAAAAGAGCCATGAGAACTTCCCGTCTTTGCATTCATTTACCTCCCTTTGAATCATGTTGCTCCGCGTACGCCGTTGCTCTCGCGCCAACATTGTGGCGCAGTCGCCGGCTCGTAATTATACTAACTTAGCGTTGCCTCAATGCAAGGGTTTGCGGCGGGCGCGGTTTTTTTCGGCGGCTGACGCACATTGGGCGTTGACGGACTTGCGGCTGAAACATCGGCGCGTTCCTAAAGACGCGCCGCCGATAGGAGGGAGGCCCTGGTTCAGATGACTGAACAAATCGCGCGTTCGCGGCAGATCAGAAGCCCGCTGATGTTGCGCCTCGCAACTGCGTTACTCGGCTTGCTCGTCGTTGTTTCCGGCTCGGATTTGGCGGAAGCGAAACCTTGTCAGGATGCGCCAGCGGAACGGCAGGAAATCAGAGTGCCGCCGCACGTGAACGTTCGGGCGATGTTTTTTCGCCGCGGCGCGAAGGCGAGCTATGTCGAGATTTGCAAGATCTCCGGACACGAGACAAAGCTCATATTTGCCGCCGCGACGGAGGCGGGCGCGTGGTATCACGCTGTTAATTTTTCTGCGGAGAGCGGGAGTTTCTATGTGAAGAATTACGCAGCGCAGCTTGTTGGGCCAATTCGGCGGCGTTGGGTGGGGATGCGAAGA
>VGDY01000215.1 GCA_016869555.1 Alphaproteobacteria bacterium
GGCGCTCGCAAAGCGCATGGCGAACGCCGTCCCATCGAACGAGCATCTTGCTCAAACCGCGAAAGCCGCATAGCATTCAGGCCAGCAACGCCGATTTCCGCTTTTCAACATCAAGCGGGACATCCCCATGTGATCTGATCTTGCAGATAGACGCCGTACCAGGACTGCGTGATCGTGTCGTTCCCGATAAAGTCGGGGACCAGAGTGGTTGGGGTAAGGGGAATAGGATAGCCGGGGTTAAATAAGTCCGTCGGCGGGACCGTGCTGAAATTGAACGGGTAGTACATGTAGTAGTTGGCGGTGCGATAGCCGTCGGCGCCGACGAGCAGCGTATGGCCGAGACCAAATGTGTCGAACCGGCCAGTCAGCTCGGCGCTCGTGAAATAGTTATTCTCCTTGATGAAGAAGTTGAATGTGTCGCGGTAGATCGGGCAGGAGAGGATCGTGCAGTTTGTCGGATCGGGGTTGGCGACGTCGACCCATGAATTTGGGATGTCCCTGATATTGATGTCGAAGCGATGGGTGAATTTCCAGTCCGAATTAAAAGCGTGCGTAAAGTTGTAACCGAGTCTGAAATCGGACTTGCTCCTCAACTGCGCGTCGGACGATCCATAAACGCGAGTGCGCGGGACCGCCGCGACCGAGTTCATCCACTTTGGCGAATCAGGGCTGTAAATTCCGGGTATTCCGGTGTCGACGGGATCTCTGCCGTTGTAGAACTGCATGTAGAACGTCGCCGAAGTGGCCTCGGTCGGTTTCCAGAAGAGTTTCGGAGCGACATAGATGCGATAGTTGTAGAGGCCGTCCCTGAAGGAATTGGCGTTCTCATATGCTATGTCGATGCGGTAGAGGACGCTCTTGTCCTGGTTGACCGGGCCGGTCGCATTCAGAGTCGTGCGATATCGGCTCCAGGAGCCGATCAATTGCTGCACTTCATAATGCGGCTCCGCCTTCGGCGTCTTGGTCGTGATTTCGACCAGTCCGCCCGGTTGAATGCGACCGTACAGAATTGAAGCTGGTCCCTTGACGACCTCAATCTGCTGGACGTCGACTGTGTCGCGGGGAGGGAGAGCGGAGAACGGGTTCACCCGGACGCCGTCTTGATAATAGGCGTATTCCAGGAAGCCGCGGATTTGCCAGCCGCCTTGGAGACCCGCGAAAGGTGTCTGAAAAACGTCACTGACGTTCTTGATGCCTTCGTCGATCGTTATCGCCTGCTGATCCTCGAGGACTTGCCTGGGCACGACCTGAACGCTCACGGGCGTCTCCATGATGGGCGTATTGGTCTTGGTGGCCGAAGTGGTGTTGGCGACGTGATAGGCCGTTGGGTCGTTCGGACCGCCCCTTTCTACGATCGCCCGACTGGGTTGGCTGTCAGAGGAAACTTCGGTTGCTCGGCCTGTGCCGCCGGCCATTCCATGCGAAACCCTGTTGGCGGTTCTTGATGCGCCGCCGACATCGATGGTGGGCAGCGACTGCTGCGCATAGGCCAGAGAGGAGCAGGCGAGAGTCAGGGCGCCGGCGGAAACGCTGCGCGAGAGGAAGGCGGTTAACATTTTTCTATTCTCCTGATGCGGCGCGGTGGCCGTCGTGATCGCGATTGCGGCGGGGCGCGAGGCCGGTATCGGCCAGGTTCGATCAGGAGAAGAATGGCGGCGCGCGCGATGACCACGGCCTTGCCGAGGCGCTGGGTGCGCGCGCGACAGCGACGTAAAGAAATTTGGGCAAAGCCTGAACACTTGCGCGCGGATAGACGGCGCCTGCGCAGAAAGGCGCAAGCAAGGCCGTTTCGCCGTATGCGGAAGTCAGGCAAAAAACGCATTTTGGCGCGTGGTGATGTCGGGTCGGCAAGTTGCCGTCGCTGGCCGCGCTTGAACCGCAATCTGCGCTGAGCGCGACGACGGCGCCCCGTTCAACGCTGAAACCTGCGAACTCCGCGTGGGCGACGTCGAGAGCGGCGAACGCTTGCAGCGCGCCAAGAAGCGCCGCGAGCGCGAGAGCGGCCCCGCGTGACGCTACCGCCAGGCGCCGGACAATTGAATTGCCTTCGATGTTCATTGCCGCACCATACCCAGTCCGCGCGAAAGATGAGATCGCCCAATGGCTTCCGGCGTTTTAACTTTCGCTTATCTCTTGCGGGTCGATTCAACCCGCGCCTCACAACCTAAGAAAACAAAGGTCGTCAAAGCCTCGTGGGCCGCAAAAAAGTTGCAGAAACCGCAGACTGTTGCAATGGCGTCACAGTTCCCGCAGTCCCGATTTTCGGCATGGGTTGCGAAATGCACGCTTGTCAGTAGGTTCTTCTCAGCTATGGAATGATCTATGCGGGTCGCCGGGCGAAAGGCGTCTCAGGCTCCCGCGAAAAACGTGTTGGGAGCGGCGCCGATGCGAATTCTCCTTGTCGAAAATCACGCAGCCCTGGCCAAAGAGGTGGCGCGCAAAGCCCATCGCGCTGGCTTCGATGTTGACTGTGTCGACACCATAGCGAGGGCCGCCGCGGCGCTCGACGAGTGCAAATATTCGGTCGCCTTGCTCGATCGCCGCCTCCCCGATGGGGACGGCGTTTCGTTGGTCGCGCACATCCGAGCCAGGCAGCCGGAAACTCGCATCCTCATGATAACCGCGCTCGACGCCGTCGATGATAAAATTGCCGGCTTGGAATCAGGCGCCGACGACTATTTGACCAAGCCCTTCGATCTCGATGAAATGATCGCCAGAGTTCGCGCTCATCTCCGCAGACATGGAAGCGAGTCAACGCCACAAGTGCGAATAGGCGCAATGTCATTTGACCTCGATCAGCGAGCGTTATCCGTTCGTGGCCAGCTCGCTTTCTTATCGCGACGAGAGCTGGTCCTTCTCGAAACGCTCGCCAGGCGGGTGAACAGGGTTGTTTCACGAAAGACATTGAACGCGCAACTGTACGGGCATGGTCTGGAGGTCCAGGAACATGCGCTGACGTCGCTCGTTTCGCGTCTTCGTGTTCGCCTCGCGGAACTCAATGCAGGCGTGGAAATACGCTCGGCGAGGGCGCTGGGCTACATTTTGAAGGAAACAAGGTCAAATGAGGACGAGGCGTGACAACCGCCCCGTCGCTCGTTCGCCGGACAATCTTATATCTCATCCTTGCCCAGATCGCCGCTTTCGTGATGGGCTGGTCGATTTCAACGATATTGGGCTTGATAGGTCTTCGACCAATCGACTTGTCGCTCGATGAGCTGGCGGTGCCGCGTTTAACCGAGCTGGTGAAAGAATCTCTCGTTCTGGATAGGACAGGCGCCGTCCGCATCGAACCCTCTTCGGCGCTACGTCAAGAATTGGACGATAACGGTAAGCTGAAATATGCCGTATTCGACTTAGCAACTGGCGAACCCGCGCCTGGCTCATCGCAGGAGCTTGTCGCGGCATTGCAGAATATCCTAGCCATCAGCTCTGCACATGCGCATTTCGTCCTGCCGGGCGATCCTCGTTCTCCCTCGCTGGGCTTCATGGCGGTGAACCCCACGCCATTCGGGAGAAAGCACATCGCGACCTATGGGCAAAAGTTCAGATGGAAGGACATTTTCTATTCGATTGAGAACGAGTTTGTATGGTTCGTCTATTATGTCGCGGCAGCGATCGTCCTGTCGGTGGGAACAGCCTGGTTCGCAGTGCGCGGAGGGCTGAGGCCATTACGTGGCATCGTCGGCAAAGTTGCCCAGATCGACGTGAGCTCTCTGAACGAGCGACTGCAGATGAGCCTCGCTCCGCTCGAGATAGCCCCTCTCATTGACGCCATCAATCAAGCGCTGACCCGCTTGGACGCGGGGGTGGAGAGACAGCGTCGCTTCACCGCCAACGCCGCTCACGAATTGCGCACGCCCCTCGCCGTCTTGCGCGCCCAGCTGCAAAACCTCACAGAATCTTCGATCAAAAGCGAATTGCTGTTTGAGGCCGATCAACTGAAGTCAACGGTCGAACAATTGTTGATTTCGGCGCGCCTCACAGAAGGACAGGCGCGACTGGACGAGAACGTTGACCTCACTAGTGGCCCCCGTCATTGCTTTTGACGGCGAGTTCTGAATCTCTGTCGCTGCACAGCAGCGATGGAGATGATTCGTGGCCGGGAAGGAGATCGCCGTCAAGAAGTATGTGGTTCGGTTGAGCGCGG
>VGDY01000216.1 GCA_016869555.1 Alphaproteobacteria bacterium
GCGGCGAAGCATGGTCGGGTCGCGCCGGCGCCGGCGCCGGCGCATGCGAACGCGCCGCCGGCGCGGCGCGATGCGCGTTGACCTGTATCGTGGGGAGCGCGGTCTGAGCGCGCGACGTTAGCGGCGCGAGCGCCGCGAGGATCGAAGCAAGGCGGACCGCAGCTGAAGAAACATGCATGGCGAGGCTCGCAGCAGACCGGACCGTCACTGCGACTGGCCTAAGCGCGCAAGGCGCCAAGACCGGCTTCGCCCGCATCGGCGCGCCCCGCCCGACGCTTTCGCGCGTGACCATGATGACGGCAGGTCTCCTGGCTCGCGGGTCGTCGCTCAAAGGCCGCCTTCCCGGAACATCGGCTCCAGTGGCTGTTGTGGTCTTTGACTCGCCGCTTACAGTTACGGGGGCGGCAGCGGCTTTGCGCGACGTTGCGCTCACCGCATTCCCTATCGATCCCTTGCGGGAACCGTCGGTAACAGTAAGCGATAAATGCGATTTTCAAGTCAAGCCGATTGGGCGGGGCGCTATCCTTCTCGCGGCTTTTGCTTTGCGGTGATGCAGAAACATCACAGGTCGCTCGATCCTTTTAGTGACGGCTCTTGGCGCCGCTCACCCCCCAGCATCCGATCCCCATGCCCGCTCTGCTGATCGGCAAGCCGCGCCAGCGCGAACAACAAATCGCTCAGCCGATTGAGATAGGCCAGAACATTCTCCGGCGCCGGCGGCTCCTCCAGCGCGGCGACGCCGCGTTCGGCGCGCCTTGCCACGGCGCGGGCCATGTGGAGGCGGGCGCTTGCCTCGGCCTCTCCCGGATAGATGAAATCGCGCAAGGGCGGCAGGGCGTCGCTGGCGCGGTCGATCTCTTCTTCGAGCGCGGCGATTTCGGCGTCGTCCAAAACGATATCGATCTTCCGCGCTTCGGCGCTGACGATGGCGCTGATTTTGTAAAGCGCCTTTTGCGCGCCGCACAAAAGATCGTCGGCTTGCGGAAAGGCGACGCGCGCCAGCCCGAGACTCGCCGACACTTCGTCGAGATCGCCGACGGCGGCGACGCGCGAATCGAATTTCGCCGCCCGCCGGCCCGAGAAGAGACTGGTCTGTCCCCGGTCGCCTTTTTTCGTATAGAGCTTCATCGCCGTCCCACGCCTTCCCGCCGCCTCGTTACCTCACGCAAGAGCGGCGGTCATCCGCTAAAACGCTTCGCTCGAAAAAGCCTCGGTAAAGGTCGAAGCACGGGCGTCGCCGACGACTCCCCCAACGCTTCTCGTGGCGCCATCATTTTATTTCGCAGTGGCCCGGAATTCCGCAAGGAAAGAGCCGCGGGCGCGTCATTCGGCCACTCGCCTTCCGGACGCGGATCGGCTATGTAAGAAACCGTCCAAACTGGACGGCGGGCAGGACGGGGGCCGCGCCGAGGACTCCGGGGCAAATAAAAATCAAAGGGTTGGAGCATGGTCTATCGGCGTTACTTCGAGGCCGCCGTCTCCCGTCTGAAGGACGAGCGCCGCTACCGCGTCTTCGCGCATCTGGAGCGCGACGTCGAAGCCTTTCCGCTGGCGAACTGGCATCGCGACGACGGCTCGGTGGAGCCGGTGACCATCTGGTGCTCCAACGACTATCTCGGCATGGGCCAGCACCCCGACGTGATCGCCGCCATGGTCGACACGGCGGCGCGGGTGGGCGCCGGCTCGGGCGGCACGCGCAATATTTCCGGCACCAGCCACGCCATCGTCGAGCTTGAGCATGAGCTTGCCGATCTTCACGGCAAGGAATCCGCGCTCGTCTTCACCTCCGGTTGGATTTCCAACCTCGCGGCGATCTCGACGATCGCCGATCTCCTGCCCAATTGCGTCATCCTTTCCGACGCCTCCAATCACAATTCGATGATCGAGGGCGTGAAGCGCTCGCGGGCCGAGAAGAAAATCTTCCGCCACAATGATCTGGCGCATCTCGAAGAATTGCTGATCGACGCGGGCGAGCGGCCCAAGCTGGTGATTTTCGAGAGCCTCTATTCGATGAACGGCAATATCGCGCCGGTCGCCGACATTGTCGCGCTGGCCGAGCGCTATGGCGCGATGACCTATGTCGACGAGGTGCATGCGGTCGGCATGTATGGCGCGCGCGGCGGCGGCGTCTGCGAACGCGAAGGCGTGATGGACCGCGTCAATGTGATCGAGGGCACGCTCGCCAAGGGCTTCGGCACCATGGGCGGCTATATCGCCGGCGACGCGGCGGTGATCGACGCGATCCGATCCTATGCCGCCTCCTTCATTTTCACCACGGCGCTGCCGCCGGCGGTCGCCGCCGCCGCCTGCGCCGCCGTGCGTCTGCTCAAGCGCCGGCCGGACCTGCGGGCGGCGCATCAGCGCGTCACGCATATCACCAAGCACGCGCTTGCCGCCGCCGGCCTGCCCGTGCTCGAGAACGGCTCGCATATCGTGCCGGTGATGGTGCGCGACGCGGAACTGTGCAAGGCGGCGAGCGATCTGCTGCTCCAGCGCCATTCGATCTATATTCAGCCGATCAACTATCCGACCGTGGCGAAGGGCGGCGAGCGGCTGCGGGTCACGCCGACACCGCGCCACACCCATGCGCATATCGCGAGCCTAGTCGAAGCGCTGGTCGATGTCTGGCAGACTCTGGGCATTCCCTTCGTCGAACCGCCGTCGCATCTCCATGTCGACGAGAAGAGCGACGAGAAGTGCAGCTATCCCGAGATCAAGCTCGCGGCGCAGTGAGCGGGCGCGGCGGCGGGCGCAAGTCTTTCGAGTTCAGGATTTTTCCGTCGCCAAGAGATTTGCGTCTCTCGCAAGCCGCCATCGTCCATCGGCCTCCTTGCGCAGAATCGTCAGCGTATAGCCGCTCCGACGCATGGGCGCGCCGCCGTCTCGGGGCGTCGCCGTCATCTCGATGTAATTGCGCAGATAGGCCCAGTCGCCAAGAACTCTAAGTTCCTGGATTTCGCTGCGCCCCTCGATCGCGACGTTCTTCATGCTTTCCGAGGCGGCCGCGAAGGCCTCCTTGCCGAAGGGCCTGCCGCCTGGCGTCATAAAAATCACGTCGTCGGTCATCAGATCGAGCACCGCGGGGAGGTCGCCCGCTTTGCTGGAGACCATCCACGCATCGACCAGCTCGCGAATTGCTCTTTCATCGTCGGTCATCTGCAAAGGCTCCGTCTCACGCTCTCCCGACGCTCACATAAGTGAAGCCGCGCTTGCGCACGTCGCCCGGGCGATAGACGTTGCGCAGATCGACGATGATCGGCTGCTTCAACAGGCTCTTCACCCGGTCGAGATCGAGCGCGCGGAAAGCGTCCCATTCGGTGACGATGGCGAGCGCCTCGGCGCCCTCCAGCGCCGAATAGGCGTTGTCGTGGAAGGTGACTTCCGGCATCAGCGGACGCGCCTGGTCCATGCTCTCCGGGTCATAGGCGTGCAGCTTGGCGCCGTCGCCGGCGAGCGAGGCGACGATGGCGAGCGAAGGCGCGTCGCGCATGTCGTCGGTGTTGGGCTTGAAGGCCAATCCCAAAAGCGCGATCTTCTTGCCGCGCACCGAACCGCCGAGCGCGTTGATCACCTTGCGCGCCATCGCGCGTTTACGCGCGTCGTTCACCGCGACCACCGTTTCGACGATGCGCAGGCTCGCGCCCTCATCCTGTCCGGTCTTGATCAGCGCCAGCGTATCCTTGGGAAAGCAGGAGCCGCCATAGCCGGGGCCGGCGTGCAGGAACTTTCCGCCGATGCGCTTGTCGAGGCCGATGCCCCGCGCCACGTCCTGCACGTCGGCGCCGACCTTCTCGCACAGATCGGCGATTTCGTTGATGAAGGTGATCTTGGTCGCCAGAAAGGCGTTGGCGGCGTATTTGGTCAGCTCCGACGTGCGGCGTCCGACGAAGACCAGCGGCGGCGCGTTGAGCGACAGCGGCCGGTAGATCTCCTCCATCACCTCTTTGGCGCGCGGATCTTCGATGCCGATCACGACGCGATCCGGGCGTTTGAAATCCTGGATCGCCGCGCCTTCGCGCAGGAATTCGGGATTGGACACGACCGCGAAATCGGCGTCCGGATTGACCTCGCGAATGATGCGCTCGACCTCGTCGCCGGTGCCGACGGGAACCGTCGATTTGTTGACGACGACCGTGAATC
>VGDY01000217.1 GCA_016869555.1 Alphaproteobacteria bacterium
GATAAGCGTTTCCTTGTCAAGCGAATCAAGTGCTTCGCGAGTCATCCAAAGCTTGAATCAGCCGCGGAGTCCCATGTCAAATTTCCGGCGCCATTCAGCTCGCTCCAAACCAGGGGTGAGCAATTACAAATTCGGACGTGAAGGGATTTGACAATGACGCGCCCCGCAGCAGCCTGTCTCGCAATAGCGGTTCTCCTGACGGCGTCATTCGGCCCGGACGGGGCCGCGCGGGCGGCCAATGTCGATTCGGTCATATTCAAAAACGCCACCAATGTAACTTATTACGTAACGATCCAACGTCCGATCAGCGGCGTCAACAAAGGCGATCTGTCCGGCGGGACATGGAACTGCCCGACAAACAACAACCAATATCTCAAACTGGATCCAGGCCAGTCCTGCACGTCCATGAAATTCGATTGGACCAACTACGCTTCGGCAATCGCCTGCTTCAAACCGACGGTCGCCGGAATCCTCGGAAACTGCGCCGATAACCTCACGACGCTGATCGAGCTTTCGCCCTGGCCGAACCGAGGTCTGTTCCCCGACATCAGCCTTCAGGGAACTTGCACGAACGAACAATGGCTTTCCCGCACGCCCAACACCCGGGGCTTGCCGCCGCCGACCGACGACAGCTACGCCTGTCCGACAAGTCCCAATCCCGAAAATTTCTGCAAGGACGCCTTTCCGGCGAAGGCCAATTACTCCAACGCCGTCCAAATTTCCTGTCCGCACATGCCGACGCTGAGGTGCCGTGGCAATCCGACGCTGGGAGATCGAAAATATCCCGACGACTGTGGCTACAGGACGCTCACGCCAAACGTTCCCTATTTGAACAATAATTGCGTCGGCGTTCGACCGAATGGCGTATCATACGGATGTTATCAGGCGTTCTTCTGGCCCATGTGGGACGGCTCGGGCGCGTGCCCGATTCCGAGCAACGTCAGTCTACCCAATCCGCAATGCGCCTTTCCCAATCCGATCCTGATCCAAGTCATTCCGAAAACCGGAACCTTTTCAGGTTCGAACGAAGAAGCAATACCCGGGCTTGTCCCTTAAGACACATTGTTCGCCAGGCGGCGGCGTCGCGATGTGGCTGATGAATGGCGCAACCGTGTTGCAGAACGCCAGCATTGCATATCCGTCCCTTGCTTGGTCGATCGCCGAAACCGTCGACTTTAGCGGCGATTGCAAGAGCGACCTTCTCTGGCGTATCAGGGTGATGCTTCGCCCTGTTTCCAGTCTATTGATCGCCGCATGTCGATCGGCGTTGTGCTTCGTTGAGCGGCTTGCCGCCAGAGGTTGCGAAGTCCGAGCGCGGTGGAATAGAAAGTTCTACAATCTGCCGCCAGGAGGCCATATGGACCCTTGGATTTCACATATCTCCAATTCAGTCGGCGCAGATCCTGCCGCTGTGCGACTGGCGATCGGCCATGTTTTCGGGTTTTTGCTGAAACGCTATCCGGACGGCGAGGCCGACGAAGTTATCGACATGATTCCGGGCGCGCGCGAAGTCGCCGCCGAAGCCGCCACGTCAGTTCCGCCGAAACGGAGTTTCGCCAGTCGCGCGCTCGGAGGCATGGGCGGGCTGATTGGCGGAAAAAAAGGTGAAACCTTTGAGCTCACGTCTAATCTTTTGGCGCTGGGTTTCACCAACGACCAGCTCAAACGCCTTACCCATGAGATTTTTGGCGGCGCTGCCCTGATCGCCGGCCGTGAAAAAGTGCAACGGCTGACTGACCCAATCCCCGGCCTCTCCGGGTTCTTGTGGCCAGAGGCGAAGGGAAAGAAGTGAGGCTGCGGCGGAAGCCGAGGATACGGCTGCGTCGTTGCCTTCCGCTATCGCCAGCGTATGCTGCGCGCCTGCGGCGTTTCCAGTTGACGAGGAGAACGAGCGATGACGACCCCGAGCGAACGAGAAACGCTTGCAATTTCCGGCGCCGCAATCGGCGCCACGGTGGGCGCATTGGTTGGTTCCCTGTTCGGCCTGATCGGAACTGCGATAGGAGCATTCGTGGGCGCGACGATTGGCGCCGCCGCCCGGCTCTCGAAAGCGTGAGTCGATCGGATATAGTTTTCGCGGCGGCGCTGTCGCAGGATTGATTGATCGCGCTTCCGCTACCGACAGCCGGGGCAGCTCCATCCCGGGTCTCGTCGCAGACATTCGTCCCATCGAGTCTCGACCGGGAGCGACATCCGGCGCGATAGCGGCCGGCTGAATATCCATCGGTCACGCTCGCCCGGCCTGTTTGGAGATATTCAATGTCGCTCGAATCATTTGCGGCCTTTGTCGCCGCGACCGTCGCACTTGCGCTTCTGCCCGGACCGAATGTCGCGCTTATAAGCGCAAACGCCGTCGCTTACGGGCGACGGTATGGATTGATCACCGTTCTGGGGACCAGCGCGGCGATGGCGCCGCAGCTGGCGTTGACCGTGCTCGGCATGACCGGCGTTCTCACCCTTGCGGGCGAAATGATCGAATGGATTCGTTGGGCGGGCGTCGCTTATCTGGTCTGTCTCGGCGTTCAGGCATGGCGGGCGCCTGTCGTCGATCTGACCAAGATCGAGCCGCAACTTCGGTCGGCGCGGTCGATTTTTCTACGAGGCTTCCTAGTGTCGTCATCCAACCCGAAGACCTTGCTGTTCTATGGCGCTTTCTTTCCTCAATTCGTGACGCCCGAGGACATCATGTTGCAGCTTGCCGTGCTGTCCCTGACGTTTCTCATCGTCGTATCGTCGCTCGACTGTTGTTGGGCGCTTCTGGCCGATCGTCTTCGCGCGCTGCTCGCAACACGGGGGCGGCTGCGCCATCGTCTAACGGGCGCATTCTATCTTTTGGCGGCGGCGAGCCTCGCGAGCGTCAGGCGAACCGCCTAGCGTGCATTCATAAATGCGCGCGAGGTGAGCGATGCGCGCGGGCGTCGCGCGAAGGTCAGTGATGGATGTGAAAACTGTCGACGCAAGGGTTGACGCCGTGCGCCAAAGCCTGGAGCGATGCGCTTTTCGACGGCGAAAACACCGGCCAGAAAGTAGGCCCAGGCCAGCGCCGACTGCGTAGAAAAATTCTCGCGCAGCGCGATGTCCTTGAGCGCCTAGATCGTCGCATTCGCGCGATCCTCGGCGACATCGTCTTTTTTGGTTCCGGTCTGCTGCAAAGATTCTGCTTTCTCATTCGCGTCCTGGGACGGGGATGATCCGTCGCATCGATGCAACTTTGGCGAGCGCTGACCCTTCCGGCTGCTGGTCGAAGCTCCTTTCTGTTCGGATTAGGTCGAACGGATGTTTTTTGCGTTCGCCCTCCGTGGCCTGCGCGAGCTATTGAGCCAATGATAAAAGCTCTTTTTGGCGAATTGGACAATCGCCAAATAGGCGACCGCCATCGCGGCGAGGATCAGATAAAATTGACCCGGCGGCGGCACGAATCCGAAATAGGATGCGAGCGGGCTGAACGGCAGCAATGCGCCGATGAGGACGATCGCGCAGGACGTGGCGGCAAGGACGGGATTTGCGCGACTCTTAAACGGGTTTGCGCGCGTGCGAATAATGAAGATCACCAAGACCTGAGTGGACAGCGATTCGACGAACCAGCCGGTGCGAAACAAACTCTCGTCGGCATTCAGTACGAGCAGCAGGATGTAAAACGTCAGAAAGTCGAAGGCGGAGCTGATCGGACCGATGACCAGCATGAAGTTGCGAATAAAGGTCATGTCGAGAATTTGCGGCCGGCGCACGTCTTCGACGTCGACCTCGTCCAAGGGAATCGGCACTTCCGAAATATCGTAAAGGATGTTGTTGAGAAGTATTTGCGTCGGCAGCATTGGCAGGAATGGCAGTAGGAGCGATGCGCCCGCCATACTGAACATGTTGCCGAAATTCGAGCTGGTTCCCATCATGATATATTTCATGATGTTGGCGAATGTCCGGCGACCCTCCAAGACGCCTTCGTGGAGCACGTGCAAATCCTGGTCGAGGAGGATGAGGGGATGTCCCGATCATTGTTGAAAAAGGAGGAGCGGCGTTGCTCGCCTTGAGCCGTTAGGCTCGGGGTGCTGATTCCACGAAAGGAAGCAACGCCATGCAGGAACATACCACATCGACCGCGATTC
>VGDY01000218.1 GCA_016869555.1 Alphaproteobacteria bacterium
CGGCGCGACCCGACCATGCTTCGCCGCAACCGCCGCGCGCGTCGTCGGTCGCCGCCGCGGTCGCTCCTCCCGCGCCGCCCGCCGGTCCGACGCCGCCGCCGATCACCGCCTCGAGCGAGAAATTCTTCACCGGCCAGGAGGTCAACGCGCTTCCTTTCGCGCGACCCGGCGACGCGCTGGAAATCGTGCCCGGACTGGTCGTCACCCAGCACAGCGGCGAAGGCAAGGCGAACCAGTATTTTTTGCGCGGCTTCAATCTCGATCACGGCACCGATCTGGCGCTCTATCTCGACGGCATGCCGCTCAATATGCGCACCCATGGCCATGCCCAGGGCTACGCCGACAGCAATTTCCTGATCCCCGAACTCCTGTCCTACGTCCTCGCCCGCAAGGGCCCCTATGACGCGCAGGACGGCGACTTCTCGTCGGCGGGTTCGATCTACATGCAATACAAGGACAGGATCGACAAAGGCTTCTTCCTGCTCACCGGCGGCAGTTTCGCCTATGCGCGCGCGCTCGCCGTCGCGCCTTACCAGGATTTTGCCGGCGGCGCCGCCTATGGCGCGGTCGAAGCGCAATATTACAACGGCCCCTGGGAGCGCGGCGACAATATGCGGCGCCTCAACAGCGTGTTGCGCTGGTCGCGCGGCGCGCAGGAAGACGGCGCCGCCGTGACCTTCATGGGCTACGCCAACAAATGGTATGGAACGGACCAAATTCCCAGTCGCGCGGTCAGCGCCGGGCTGCTGTCGCTCTGGGGCACGATGGACCCGACCGCCGGCGGCGCGACCTCGCGCTTCTCGCTTTCATCGCGCTGGAGTCAGGTCGAGGGCGATCACGCGACGCGCGTCGAAGCCTATGTCGTCCATTCGACCCTGGACCTCTACAGCACTTACACCTATTTCCTGGCGCATCAGAATTTGGGCGACCAGATCCGTCAGTTCGATTATCGCACCATCGTCGGCGTCAACGCGCAGCATGCGATCAGATGGGCCGATGTGAATGGCGCGCCGGTCGAGACCCGCGTCGGCTTTCAGGGACGCTATGACGACATTCGGCTTGGCCTGCAGGAGAGCGTGCGCAGACGGCTCTATGACACGCTCAGCAACAATGCGGTCGGCGAAGGCAGCGTCGGCCTCTGGACCGATACGGCGGTGCGCTGGACGCCCTGGCTGAAGACCGTCACCGGCGCGCGCTTCGATTATTACAACGCCGCCGTCAGCTCGCTTCAGGCGCTCTATGACGCGCCGAAACTTGCGGCAAGCACTGGGCTGCCGGCGTTCCTCCTCACCGGACCGTTCAATCAGGGTGTCAAGAATGCGTCGCTGTTCAGCCCGAAGCTCTCGATCATCGCCGGCCCCTTCTACAAGACACAATTCTACGCCAATTACGGCGAAGGCTTCCATTCGACCGACGCAAGGGGAACGGTGCTGCGAGTCTCCACGGCCGAACTTGCGGACGATGACGGTTTCGTTCAGGCGGCGTCGATTCCGCTGCTGGTGAAATCACGCGGCGCCGAGATCGGCGCCCGCGCGAAATTCATCGAGGGGCTCGATTCCAGCATCAGCCTGTTCTGGCTCAATCTCGAATCGGAGAACCAGTTCGTCGGCGACAGCGGCACGACCATCTTCGGTCGTCCCAGTCGCAGATATGGCCTCGAACTCGCCAATAAATACGCGCCGAACGCCTGGATCAGATTTGACGGCGACGTGGCGCTGGTTCATGCGCGCTATCGCGGCGTCGACGTTGCGCAGAGCTTGGCGTGGCTCGATCTGATCACGCCTGACGCGCTGCCTTATGGGACATATCTCGGCAATGCGCCCGGCAATTATCTGTCGAACGCCATCGCGGTGACGGCGATGGGCGGGTTGGAAATCGGCGAGGCGACCGGATGGTTCGGCGCGCTGAAATATCGCTATTTCGGCGCCAGGGCGCTCACCGAGGACGGCTATTTCAATTCCCCGGCGACCGGAACATTGAACGCGCGGCTGGGCTATCGATGGGCGGACGGCTGGCGACTGCAGTTCGACGCCTTCAATGTTTTCAACTCTCGCTCCGACCAGATCACCTTCGCCTATGGCTCGCTCCTGCCGAGCGACCCTCTTTACGCGCAATGCGTCGCAGGCGTCGCGCCCGCCCAGGTTTGCGGCGTCGGCGTCATGGACCGCCATCTCAAGCCGCTCGAGCCTGCGGCCGTGCGCGTGACGTTATCCGGGCCGCTGAACTTCGAGCAGCCGATCGCCAGACTTCCGGATGTGTTTGAGCCTTTCTCGCGACCGTCGAACTGATGGCCGCCGGCTCGACGGCCGCTGCGATACGAATTCCTGATCCGCTCGCTTGGGTCTTGTCATTCCCGGCAGGCCGAAGGCCTGACCGGGAATCCAGAGTCGATTCAGAATCGCTGGTCTTGCTCTGGATTGCCCGATCACGCGCGATGCGCACGCGTCGGGAATGACAGCCGAGCCATTCGAACGATGTCGTGTGAGCCATGACGAAGCTTCGTCAACCGCTCCTTCACGTCTCGCGGGCTTTCAGCCGTCTTGGCCGGGCTTGTCCCGGCCATCCACGCCGGGACATCGCGCAGCGCTTCGAGCAGAGGCGACCTGTCCGGCTCATGTTTTCACATTTGCAGCGCGTCGTCGCGTGGATGGCCGCGACAAGCGCGGCCATGACGCGGTGAGTTGTCGGTTCGTTAGCCTCGATTCTGAGCCCTGTCGCGTCTAGACCGGACGCGAGGCGAGCGCCTTCGTCGCATCGCGATTCAATACCGCGGCGCTTGCGGCCTTCAACATCAACAGCGCCGCAAAGGCGGACAGATTGATGAAAAAGATGCGCGTCACGACCGGCGCGGTGAAATGGTCGACGCCGGGGCCGGTCGCCGCGGTGACGGCCAGAATAAGACTCTCATAGACCACGAAGGAAGCAAGGAAAGCCGCGAGTCCGCCACTGACGCCGGGAAAGCGGCGCGCAAGCAGGCCGGCGCTTTCGCATGACAGCAGCGCGATGACGCCGAGCGCGGCGCCCCAGAACAGCGTCGTCGAATCGGTCGGGTAATGCAGGAACAGAAAGCCGACCGCCTGATTGGCGAACCATACGGCGCCGGTCAGCAGCAGCGCCGCGCGGCGCGTCGACGTGAGCGCCGCCACGGCGGCGAAGCCGGCGAGCGGCAGAGCGCAGGCCCAGGCGAAACTGAACAGAACGCCGGCGGCGATGAAAGTCGCCGCAAAGAGCGCGCGGCCGTCGATTTTCGAAACAGTGGAAAGCGTCAGCGACATCAGGGTTCTCCTTTTGAACAGAGTCGGGTGAAAGCGGAATCGAAAAGCCGCGCGCGTCAGTTGCTTCGCATGCGGCTTGCGGATCGATCGGCGGGATCGGGTTCGCGCAGGCCGAACCAGCGCGCGCGCAATTTGTCCCAGAGCGCGAGGCGCGACCAATCCGGGTTTTTGAGAACCTTGTCCGTTGCGGGATCAAGGAAGGGATTGGGCAGCAGCACGCTGATCTGCTGTTCGCCGGCGCCGTTGAAGAGTTGCAGTCCCCAGGACATCGGCACGCAGCTCGTGTTGCGCCGGCGATAGAGTTCGGCGCGCGAGGTGCGCCTGAGCTTCGCCAGTTCCGGCGATGTCGGCCGGGCGCGCGATCCCTTGTTCTCGCCGATGCAGACGTGAAAATGGGAGAGGCCGAAGGCGACGGTGAGATAGCCGTCGAGCAGCCCTATGCGCGTCGGCGCGCGGTCGGCGTGGATTTCCCACGCCGCGCCCTGAATGATCGGCCCGAAGACGATGTCGCGCCAGTGATTGGCGAAAAGGTCGCGAAACAATTCTTCGAGACTCGCCGCATCCGTCGGCAAAGAAAAGACGTCGAGCGCCGCGCCGTCAGGCTCGATGATTCGTTTAGGCGCTAAGTCGGCGACTGCTGTCATGGCCATGCGCTTTCTGTTGTGTAGCGAACCGAGGCGGAAGCGATCTCCGCGCGCTCTAGCGCGCGAAGATGTCGCCGCGCATTCAGAACGACAGTTTGATCGATCCGCGGAAAGTCCGCGGG
>VGDY01000219.1 GCA_016869555.1 Alphaproteobacteria bacterium
TCGACCCGGCGCTGATGCGCCCTGGCCGTTTCGACCGGCAGATCCAGGTGCCGAACCCGGATTTCATCGGCCGCGAGAAGATTCTGAAGGTTCACGCCCGCAAGGTGCCTTTGGCGCCGGATGTGGATTTGAAGGTCGTCGCGCGCGGCACGCCGGGCTTCTCTGGCGCCGATCTGATGAATCTCGTCAACGAGGCGGCGCTGCTGGCGGCGCGTCGGTCGAAGCGCATCGTCACGAATCAGGAATTCGAGGACGCGCGCGACAAGATCATGATGGGCGCGGAGCGCCGCACTTTGGTGATGACGGATGAGGAGAAGAAGCTCACCGCCTATCACGAAGGCGGCCATGCGCTGGTCTCCCTGAACATGCCGGGCTCGATCCCGATCCACAAGGCGACGATCATTCCGCGCGGCAGGGCGCTCGGCATGGTGCAGGGTCTTCCCGAACGCGACCAGATTTCGCAGAGCTACGAACAGCTCATCGCGATGCTGGCGATGGCGATGGGCGGACGCGTCGCCGAGGAGCTGATCTTCGGCTCGGCGAAGACGACCTCCGGCGCAGCGTCGGACATCCAGCAGGCGACGCGCATCGCCCGCGCGATGGTCACGCAGCTCGGCTTCTCGGACAAGCTCGGCACGGTCGCTTACGCCGACCCGCAGCAGGAGCAGTTCCTCGGCTATTCGATCGGACGCACGCAGACCTTCTCCGAACAGACGCAGGAGACGATCGACGCCGAGGTCCGCCGTCTGGTGCAGCAGGCCTATGACAAGGCCAGGCAGATCCTTATCGACAAGCGTTCCGACCTCGATACGCTCGCCAATGCGCTGCTCGAATTCGAGACGCTGAGCGGCGAGGAAATCAAGGGACTGCTCGTCGGCAAGCGTCCGGTGCGCGAGGAGTCGACCCCGACTCCGCCGCCGCGCGGCTCGGCGGTGCCGACGACGGGATCGAAGCCGGCGCCCGACGTCGGCGGCATGGAGCCGCATCCGATCTGATCGCGGATAAATCGAAAGGAGCCCGGCGAGACTCAACCGCCGGGCTTTTTTATTTTCTGGCGCTGGCGGACCTCGATCGTCGCCGCGCCGCAGCGGCTATTTCTTCGCCCGCGCGATCAGATCCTGGAGGATTTCTGGGGGACGGCAGAGCGCCGCCTGGTCGCCGATCGAAACGATCGGCCGCTCGATCAAAATCGGGTGCTTTTCGATGGCGGCGAAAATCTCGTCATCCGACAGGGCTGCGTTGTCGAGGTCCAGTTCCTCGTAGGGCGTGCCGCGTTTGCGCAAAATATGGCGCACATTCTTGCCCATGCGACGCAAAAGCTCCTTCAAACTCGCACAATTGGGCGGAGTCTTGAGATATTCGACGATTTGCGGCTCATAGCCAGCTTCGCGCAGGGCGGCGAGAACTTTGCGGGAAGTCCCGCAGGCTGGATTATGATAGATTCTGACTTCCATGTGGACATCCGTTCAGGCGATATGCAAGTGTTCATAAACCATTCGTGAGGCTGGCGGGAACACAGCTTCCGACACTGTGACATCATGCTCTTAAATGCGCCGGATCGGCGTGAGAGACGCGCCGGCCTAGCCAGAGCGCTGCTCGCTGAGGATATTCAATGACCCGCAAATATTTCGGCACCGATGGCATTCGCGGTCTGGCCAATGAAAAAATCACGCCTGAACTCGCGCTCAAGGTCGGTCAGGCGGCGGGCCTCATCTTTCATCGCGGCGAAGGCCGGCATCGCATCGTCATCGGCAAGGACACGCGGCTCTCCAGCTATATGATCGAATATGCGCTGGTCGCCGGCTTCACCTCGGTCGGCATGGATACGCTGCTTCTGGGACCGATGCCGACGCCAGCGGTCGCGATGCTCACGCGATCGATGCGCGCCGATGTCGGCGTGATGATTTCCGCGTCTCACAATTCATTCGAGGACAATGGCATCAAACTCTTCGGACCGGACGGCTACAAGCTGTCCGACGAGATCGAGCATGAGATCGAGCGACTGATCGACGGCGACATGACGCCCAGGCTCGCGGCGCCTAGAGAACTCGGCCGCGCGCGACGCATCGACGACGTGCGCGCGCGCTATATCGAATTCGCCAAGCGCACGCTGCCGCGCAACATGAGCTTCGAAGGCCTGCGCGTCGTCGTCGATTGCGCCAATGGCGCGGCCTATAAGGTGGCGCCAGAGGCCCTCTGGGAGCTTGGCGCCGAAGTCTTCGCGATCGGCGTCGAACCGGATGGTTTCAACATCAATCAACGCGTCGGCTCCACCTCGCCGCAGGCGCTGCGCGACAAGGTGCGCGAATTGCGCGCCGACGTCGGCATTGCGCTCGACGGCGACGCTGACCGCGTCATAATGGTCGACGAACAGGGGCATCTCATCGACGGCGATCAGCTGATGGCGGTGATCGCCGAAAGCTGGCGCGACCAGGGATTGCTATCCAAACCCGGCCTCGTCGCGACGATCATGTCCAATCTGGGATTGGAGCGGTATCTGAGTTCGATCGGGCTGACGTTAGAGCGAACGGCGGTCGGCGACCGCTATGTGATCGAGCGCATGCGCGAAGCCGGCTACAATGTCGGCGGCGAGCAATCGGGCCATGTCATCCTGTCGGACTATTGCACGACCGGCGACGGGCTGGTGACGGCGATGCAGGCGCTGGCGGTAGTGAAGCGCGAGGATCGTCCGGTGAGCGAAGTCTGCCACCGCTTCGAGCCGCTGCCGCAAGTGTTGCAGAATGTGCGCGCGCAACGCAGCGAATTGGAGCGCGCCGCCGTCGCTTCCGCAATCGACGACGCGCGGTCGCGGCTGGGCGGCTCGGGCCGACTCATCGTTCGCCCGTCCGGCACCGAGCCCGTCATTCGCGTCATGGGCGAAGGCGACGATCGCGAACTGGTCGAATCTCTCGTCGCTCAGGTTTGCAGCGCGCTGAAAACGTCCGCCGAGGCGGCCTGACGCAAGACCGTTCCGGCATTCGGGCGATGCGCGGGCGCAGCCGGGCTCCAAGCCGAGAGATTGGCGACGATCGATGGTTAAGCGATACGGTTAACGCATCGTTAATCCTTGCCGCCCATCTTGCCCTCGGCGGCCCTGCGTCATTGAAAACGCGACAGGGCGCCCGAGCCAAGGGGACCAACATGGGCCGCACCATCGCGCTGGCGTTGTCAGCCGTCTTCGTTGCAGGCGCCGCGACCGCCCGCGCCGACGGCCTGCCGCCTCCGCCGCCCCTCGACGTCAGCGGCTGGTATCTTCGCGGCAATATCGACGATGACGCGCAACAGGCGAGCGAGGGGCGAACATATCTCCAGCCGAATTTTCTCGCCGATCTGGCGAGCGGCGGCGCCCGACCGGCGCGCTATTCGATGAGCGAGACGCGGTAGCTGATCGTTCCTGACGGCCGGGCGAGAAAGCGTCATGACCCGCGGAAAAAGCGCCGCGGCTTATTTTTGCGGCAATCGAGACTTTGCGGCCCCGCGTCGCCAATTGCCATAGACGCCATAAGCCATGAAGTTGCCATCAGGTTCGGTTTCCTTGGAAGCGAGGCGTCTTGGTCCCGAGAGTCGCAATTTGATTAACTGGCGGCTCGGGCGGGGACGAAAAACATTGGAAAAAGCATGAAAAAGTCAGCGACTATTGCTGCTGTCGTCTTGTCGATTTCGATGGCTTCGACATTCGAGGCCGTCTCGCAGCAAGCGCCGCCTGCTCCCGTGCAGGAAGCCAAGCCCATTCCTTTTATCACCGGCATGCTCGCGTCGAACCCGGAACCCACGCTGCGGCTGGGGGGCTATGTCGGCGTGCTCACAAATAGAGCCTTGGTCGACATAACGCTGTTGAGGCCTTGGCGTCAGGATATCGGGGATGTCCCGCTTGATGTTGAAAAGCGGAAATCGGCGTTGCTGGCCTGAATGCTATGCGGCTTTCGCGGTTTGAGCAAGATGCTCGTTCGATGGGACGGCGTTCGCCATGCGCTTTGCGAGCGCC
>VGDY01000220.1 GCA_016869555.1 Alphaproteobacteria bacterium
TCGGCAAGCCGAGCTGGGCGCCCCACCAGGAAAAGTCCTGCACGGCGACCGTCTGCTTGGCGGTGACTTCGAGATGCTCCGGCATGCGCGTCGTGAATTTGATGACGCCGCCGATCGAATTGCCCGCATACTGCGCCGCATAGGGACCGTAAAGGTAATCGACGCGTTCGATCTCTTCCGGCGAAACAAGGCCCCAGCGCGGCTGGCCGTCGGTATGGCCGTTGGAGATGAGCTGGCTGATCAAAAGATCGTCGACATAGACCATAGCGCGCGCCGACGAGAGCCCCCAGGTGCGCGTCTGGATCATGCCTTCATTGCCGCCGCGCAATTTGCGGATGAACAGGCTCGGCACATATTTGAGCGCATCCTGGCTGTCGACGATGTTGATTTTTTCTTTGATGTCACGCTGCGTGACGCTCGCGACCGTATTCGGCAACTGCCAGCGCTGAACGAAGGCGGGCTTGCCGTCAGGAAGCGTCGCGGCCCAGATCGACGGCGTCGAAGGAGCCGGAGCGGGCGCGGGCGCGGCATTTGTCGCAACGCCTGGAACGCCGGCGGTGGGGCGCCTGACGGCGCCGCGATGCTGGCCGCCGACGTCGATGGTCGGCAGCGATTGCTGGGCGGCGGCGGGGATGACGCAGTGTTCGGAGAGCGCAAAGATGGTCAGTGCGCCGGCGGAAACGCCGCGCAGGAGCGAATAGCGAGACATGAGATTCTTCCTTCTAGCGCCGGTCAAAACGGCGCGCCTGATCGATGCGGCTCGGAGCCGCTACGCGTATCGACTGATCAGGCGAAGGAAGGGGGGCCGCGAGGATGGGCGCTGGGATTCAGACGGGAGGGGACAAACGCCTGGGTTGGCGGCCCCCGTGGCGCGAGATGATGCGCCAGCTCGTTGATTGCGAAGATATCGTCCGCCGGCGGCAGCGTGCTCCATCCAAGATGACAGAGCGCGCAGGAACACCCGACGTCGTCGAGATCGTCCGAGGGCGCTTGCTGCGAGCCCGCCTGATCGACCGCCCACGTCGTCGCCTGATGGCATAATGCAATCGGGGCGTTAGGGCCGCCAACGGAAGCCGGCTCCGTCGCTTGGCACGGCGCTACGAGCTTCGCAACGAGCGCGAAGACAGCAAAGACGGCGGCGAGTCGACGATTGCGCATCAGCCCATGGCGAATTCTGGCGCCGTTAACCGCAACGGCCCGGTCTGCGCATATGGCCCGTCAATCGCGGATTCTCCAAGTCTTTTCGCGTTGTCAAATTACAAAAAATCAACTAAGAGACATTTATGTCACAGTTGCGCGCCATGCGTCGGGAATTTCGTGCGGCATTCGCCGTCGCCGCCGTTTGCGCGCTATTGTTTTCGCTTCTTGTATCGGGCGCCGTGCGTTCCGCGCATGCATTCGCCGGTTCAATAAGCGTCGCTTGCGATCATTCCGAATATCTCGCCGGATCGCCTGGCGTCTCCGTGCAGGATCAGACGGAAACGCAGCGGCGCGGCGCGCCTGCGCAAACCGCACATAAATGCCCGGATTGCTGTCTTGCGCCTCATGCGAATTCCGCGGTTCTGCCCGGCCGCGTGGCGTCAGTCGCACGGCCTGCCAGCCGACCGGCGACGATCCATCACAGCGCCGTCGCCGCTGAGCCGCCGGAGAGTCTGACGTCGAGCGGCGCGAATGGCGCGCGTGCGCCGCCCTCCATTTAAATTTTCTGATCGCGACTGACTCGATGCGCCGAAGCGCGGGAGTTTGGTTGCGGCTTCGCCGCTTGGACGGCGCTTATCTCGCGACGACACAATAAAACGAAAACTGACGCTCCGCCTGCGCGGTCGCCGCAAGCGCGTCCTCAAAAAAACGAGGGAGTGAAATGGAATACAATACGCTTTCCCCGCTCGCCATGTTCGTCAACGCCGGTCCAGTCGGCAAGGTCGTCATGGCGCTGCTGCTGCTCGCGTCGGTCTGGACGTGGGTGCTTATCGTCGAAGGCGTGGTCGCCATCACCCGCATCGCAAAATCGGCGCGCTCGGCCCGCGCCGGCGGAGACGTGGGCGTTCTCGCCCCCGTCGCCGAAGCCGGCCGCGAAGCCTATGCGCTCGATCTTCCCGACGAGACGATCGGCGACAAGCGCGCGCGCATCGCCGACCATATGAGCCGCACCGCCCGCGAGTTCCTCACCAAGGCGGAGGGCGGCCTGCCCAATCTCGCCGTCATCTCGTCGGTTGCGCCCTTCGTCGGTCTTTTCGGCACGGTGTGGGGAATCATGACGAGCTTCGCCAGCATCGCTCAGTCGCAGGACACCAGCCTCGCGGTCGTCGCGCCCGGCATCGCCGAGGCGCTTGCGGCCACGGCCTATGGACTCGCCGCCGCCATCCCCGCGTCAGTCGGCTACAACCGCATCGGGGCCGCCTTCGCGCGCGTCGGCCAGCAGGTCGCGCACTATATCGAAGACGAGTCTCTGCTCATGTGCAGCGGCCATCAGTCGCGTCCGCGTCGCGATCGGGAGGCTGCATAATGGGCATGCCCTCACGTCAGCGCCAGAGCGCAACCGAAGGCCTTTATCAGCCGCTCGCCGACATCAATGTGACGCCGCTCGTCGACGTCATGCTGGTGCTGCTGATCATTTTCATGATCACGGCGCCATTGCTCGCCAAGGGCGTCAAGGTGAACCTGCCGCAGGCGAGCGCCGCGATGCCGATCAACCAGAAGGAGCCGATCGTGGTCACGGTCGGCAAGGAAGGCAAGATCGCTCTGGGGGCGGACGAAACCACGGCGGATGCGCTCATCGACGGCATCAAGGTGATGATGGGCGACGACCAGACGCGCGTCGTTCATATCCGCGGCGACACGGAGGCCGTCTATGGCGAGGTCGTCGCGGTGATGGATAAGCTTGCGACAAACGGCATCACCCATATCGCCATCATGACCAACTCGCGCAGCAAGACCGGCCCGGCCCTGAAGGGTCCGCATGGCCACGCCGCGCCGGCGGCGGCCGGCGCCCCGCCGGCGCAAGTTCCGGCCGCGCCCGCGGGGGCGGCGAAATGACCGATCTCGCGCTTGGTCCACAGCAACAGATCATGCGAGAGGGCGACCGTCCGCCCTCGGGTCCGGAACCAGTTAGGCCGCCGTGGCTTCGCTCGGTAACGACCGCCGCGGTGATCGCCGCCCACGTCCTGGTCTTCGGCATACTTGCCTATTCGGCGAAGCCTAACGCGATCTCCCTCGACTCGGTCAGTATGGACCTCGTGACGGAAGGCGACTTCGTCGAGCAGGAGGAAGTCGCCGAAGCCGACGACACGCCGCCGCCCGAAGCGGTCGAGGAACCCGACATCGCTATTCCGCCTCCCCTGGTGATGGCGCCGGACGCGGTGCCTTTGCCGGCCAAGAAGGAAGACGTCGACGAGATCAAGAAGAAGGTCGAGCAGCAGCAAGTCCAGCGCGCGCAGCATCGTCAGCAGGCGCAAGCGCGCCGACGCTACGGCGCGCCGGAGGGACAAAACGCGAGTTCGGGCGCATCCCAGGCGACGTGTCTTGCCCATATCGCTGCGGCGCTTCGCCGGCATACGCCCGGCTCGACGAGCCTCGGCTCCGGCCATGCGCATGTGACGTTCCACGTCAATCAGGGCGGCGGTCTGTCGGGCGTCTCGGCGTCGGGATCCAGCCCGGCCCATGCGTCGCTGGCCCGGCGGATCGTGGCGTCGTCGCGCGGCCCCAGCATGTGCAGCTCGGCCTATCTCAGCCAGCATTTCGCCTTCCACTGACACTGACGGCGGACGCTCGAGCGACCGCCGCGATCGATCGTACCGAATTTTTGGAGGCAGGATGAAGTTCGCGCGATCGCTTACCCTGGCCGCGGCGTTTGTCGTTTCGACGGGGCGCGCCGAGGAGGCCAAGCCCGCTGCCGCGCCAGCGCCGACAGCAGCGCCAAAGCCCGCTGCTGCCGCGCCAGCGCAAGCGGCCGCGCCTGCGCCT
>VGDY01000221.1 GCA_016869555.1 Alphaproteobacteria bacterium
TCTTCCGCTACCGCTGGTTCCGTCTCAAGCCGCTTGATCGGCCGCGCCATCGCAGCCCTCCATCATGCAAATCAATTGCAAACCAATAATAGTCGATATTTAAGAGACAGGACACTAGATGTTTATGTCCGCCCAAATCGCCGCGTGATCGGAAGCGGCGTCGACCTTGCGTTGGAGTTCCGGATAGGCCTCCCAGCGCCGAGCGCGCGCGCCGGGCCACATCCCTTTGCGAAACACGCCGCCGCCGGCGACCTTGTCGAACAGCGCCGGCGACAGCAGAATGAAATCGATTTTGTTTTCGGCCGAGCAATTGCCGTAGGTGCCGGGATAGCCGCCATTGTCGAAAGTCGGATGCAGGAAAATATCCTTCAGATCCGTCCCCTGGATCAGCGGACGCAAAGGATCGCTGTCGGGCGTATCGTTGAAATCGCCCAGCACCGCGATGTTCTCGATCCCCATCCCAACCCGCTCGTCATAGATATCCGCGACGCGCTGCGCCTGATTGCGGCGCCTGTCGTTGGAGGATCGCTGCGAGCCATAGCCCTTGCTCTTGAAGTGATTGAGCATCACCAGAATGCGCGCGCCGGACGGCGTCGTCACCTCATATTCGGCGCAGTCGCGCGAGAAAATCAGTTCGCGCTCGCCCATCATGTCGTCGACATGACTGCGTAGCTGTCCGATCGGAAATTCCCGCCGGGTCAGCAGGCCGACATCGATGCCGCGCGTGTCGTTGCCGTCGATCACCATCGCGTGACGATAGGCTTCGCCGCCGAGCGCGGCGATCACGTCATCATTGAAATCGCGCAGCACCGGCCGGCTTTCGACTTCGACGACTCCCAGCACGTCCGCCTCGATGTCCCGCATCACGCGCGCCGTATTTCTCATCGCCGTTTCGTCGGTCGGCTCGTCGATCAATTCGAGCGAACCGACCCAATCGGCGCGCCCGTCGGCGACGATCTCGACGCCGCCCGACCTCGGCCGTCTGAGCAAGGAACCTCGGTTGCGCCGCAGGATGACAAAATCGCCGGTGTCGGATCTCTCCAAGCCCAGCTCCATGAGGAGCTTCGCCATGCGGCTCTTGTTGGCGGCGCTGTACGAGGGCTGCGCGAGCAAGGCGCCCAGTTCGGCGAAGCGTTCGAGGATCGGCTTGCCTTCGGCGGCGTTCTTGAGATTCATCGCGCGGGCGCGATCGAAAAGATTCTCGACGTTATAGGATGCAAGCCGCATGAAATCGCTCCACAAGCAAAAAGTTAGAGAACCGCGAGAGGCTAAGGCTCCCCGCGCGACGTGACAAGACCGTGACGAAGGATGCGCTACGCGGCGGCCGAACGCGGCTTATCGTCCGCGCTTGCAACCGACGCCGGTCGCGCCTCCTTGAGCGCAATCTTCGTCGCCAGCGCGGCGCCGAAGAGCCCGAGGGCGCCGAGCCACGCCGTCGCCTGAAATCCGGCGTTGAAAGCGTCGCGCGCGGCCGACAGCATCCGCTCCGCCTGTTCGGCGGGAAGAAATCTCACGGCGTCCACGGCGCCGCCAAGCGTCGCTGCGGCGGTCCCCGCCACGTCGGCCGGAAGCCCCGCGACGCTGCCGGCCATTTTGGATCGGTAGATCAGCGTTACGAGACTGCCGAGCACGCCGATGCCGAGCGCGCCGCCGAGTTCATTCGCGGTCTCCGACAGCGCGGCGGCCGCCCCGGCGCGCTCCGGCGGCGCCGAGGTGACGATGATTTCCGTCGTCAGCGCGATGACCGGCGTGAAGCCGACGAGCAGCAATGACGACAGGAGGATGCCGTAAAATCCGCTCGCCAGCCCAAGGCCGACACATCCGAGACCCGAAACGACGAGTCCCCCTGCGAGAAGATCGACAGGCTTGATCCGGCGGGCGAGCGCGGGCGTCACGAAGGAGCCGCCTGTGAAAATGATCGCCGACGGCGTCGACCACAATCCTGCGTCTAGCGGTCCCAGTCCCGCCACCAGCTGATAATACTGCCCGAGCAGGATGAACGCCCCGAACATGAAGAAGACGCCAAGGATGTTGATGCAGAGCGCCACGTTGAGCGCCCGCGACCGAAACAGCGCGAGATCGATCAGCGGATCCTCGAGCCGCGCCTGCCGGCGCAAGAACAACATCGCGAGCGTGACGCCGGCCGCCATCGGCCCGATCGAGTCGGCGCCAACGCCCGCCTCGGCGGCGCGTTTCAATCCGAAAATGAAGGACAATACCGCCGCAAGCGACAGGAGCGCGCTGGCGATATCCAGTCGGCCCGCCTTCGGATCGCGATATTCCGGCAGGAGAACCGGCCCGAGAAGGAGCAGAACGACCATCACCGGAACGCCGGCGATGAAGACCGAGTTCCAGCCGAAATTCTGAATCAGCGCGCCGCCGACGAGCGGCCCGATGATGGCGCCGCCGGAGAAGGCCGAAATCCACATGCTGACCGCAAAGGTTCGCTCCTGAGGATTGCGGAACATGTTGGTGATCAGCGACAACGTCGAAGGCGCCAGCGTCGCTCCCGCAATTCCCAGTGCGGCGCGCGCGAGAATGAGCGTCTGCGCCGAATGCGAGAAGGCGGCGAGGACCGACATTGCTGCGAAGGCGGCGGCGCCCAGCAGCAGAACCTTGCGCCGGCCGATGCGATCGCCCAGCCCGCCCATGATCATCAGGAAACCGGCGACCATGAATCCATAGATGTCGATGATCCACAAGAGTTGCGACGCGCTCGGCCGCAGCTCCGCCGTCAGTGACGGAATGGCGAGATTGAGGACCGTGAGGTCCATCGAATAGACCAGGCACGGCAGGACGACGACGGCGAGCCCGATCCACTCCCGGCGCGTCGCCTTGAGCGAAGGATCGAATGCGTCTGGCGCGGCGCTGTGCAAGGGTTGCTCCGTTTGGTTTTCAACGCGAACAGACTTTGCGGCGTGGCGTCACCCCACCCCGGCGCTTCGCGCCGACCCTCCCCCTCAAGGGGAGGGTGGGTATAGCGCCGCATAAATCGTGTCGAGCACGCCGTCGATGTTCTCGTAAACTTCAGCGTTCCAGAAGCGCAGCACGCGATAGCCTTCGCGCTCAAGCCAAGCGGTCCGGCGCGCGTCTTTCTCCGCTGAGCCGGGCTCGGTATGCGACGGTCCATCGAGTTCGATCACAAGCCTCGCGCGGAGCGAGACGAAATCGACGACATAGGGGCCGATCGGCGCCTGTCGGCGGAAATGCGTCTTGACGAGCGGCACGCGGTCGAGCGCGCGCCACAGGCGATCTTCGGCGCTCGTCGTATTGGCGCGAAGCCGCCTGGCGTTGGCGCGACGAAATCCGCCAAGCTTGTCGTTCGTTCTCATCGAGACTCATTCTTACACTCCTTTGAGCAAAGGGCGCACCCTCACCCTCCCCTTGAGGGGGAGGGTCGCATTGCGAAGCAATGCGGGGTGGGGTGACAGCGCGGATGAATCCTTCGGAAGCGGCCCAAACTCAGCGCTTAACTACATAAATTTTCGACGCGGCTCCACCCCTCCCCGGCGCTTCGCGCCGACCCTCCCCCTCAAGGGGAGGGTGAAGGCGCGCCCGACAAAAAAGCCTATCCCCACTCCCGCAACCTCCCCTATCCTGCCAACGCTTCGCCAACTTGCAGGGGCGCCGTCAAGGGTCGGCGGCGCTGGCGGGGACGGTTAAGCGCAGGACGACGACCCTCGTTCCTGCGTCGGGCGCTCCGACCGCCGATCGGGTTTCCTCCTGGCGTGGAGGGCGCATGTCAAAAAAACATGCGCGAAAAGGCCCGGCCAATGCTTAGGCCGCACGCAGGGAACGAGTACCTAGTGTCCTGACTCTCAATTGGCGCCCAAAAACTCAAGCGGCGTTGGCTTTGTCGAGCGCCGCGCGGGCCCGATGGATTTTTTCAAGGATAGCCTCGCCTTTCGCCTTCCATTTATAGGGACGCGG
>VGDY01000222.1 GCA_016869555.1 Alphaproteobacteria bacterium
GCGCGGCGCTGGAAGCCGCTGAGCGAATGTGCGAGGCGACGACGCCAATAGATCTACTTCGCGAATACCAGGATTGGGCCAGCGGTTCTTTCCAACGGGTGATGGCTGACGGATTGGCGTGCCAGCAACAAATGGCGGCGGCTATCGGCGTTCTCGATCTGTCGCCAACGGAAGCGCGGGATAAGAGCCCGGAACGCGTGAAATTCAAGGCGCCGCATCCCGCTGACGCCAGAGCGGCATGACCGCGTCCGCTAGTGATCGGGGGTGAACGATCAATAGGCAAGCCTTGACGCGGACGCCGTCCGTAACGCGTTTCGATCGCCATCCAGGAATGGAAAGGGAGACGAGCGAACATGCCTGCTCAAGAAATCGTCTGGTTCGAGACTCTCGGTCGCGGCGATGTGGCTCTCGTTGGAGGAAAAAACGCCTCGCTGGGCGAGATGGTCCGTCATCTCGGCCAGAAGGGCGTCACTGTTCCCGCAGGTTTCGCCAGCACGGCGCAGGCCTTTCGGCGCTTCATCGACGCAAATCAACTCAACGAGTCTATTTCGACCACGCTGCAAGAGATGCAGGTGGGCCGCGTCGTTTTGGCGGAGGCCGGCGAGACGATTCGTCGCGCGATCATCCAGGGCGAGTGGCCGGCCGAGACGGCCGGAGCGATCATCGACGCCTACAAAGAACTCTGCCGGCGCGCCGGCAAGGAAAACGCCGACGTCGCCGTTCGCTCCAGCGCGACCGCTGAGGATCTTCCCGACGCTAGCTTCGCCGGCCAGCAGGAGACGTTTCTCAATATTCGCGGCGAAGCAGCGCTGCTTGAGGCCTGCCGCCGCTGCTTCGCGTCGCTCTTCACCGACCGCGCCATCAGTTACCGGCAGGCCAAGGGGTTCGATCATTTGAAGGTCGCGCTCTCGGTGGGCGTCCAGCTCATGGTCCGTTCCGACATCGGCGGAGCGGGGGTGATGTTCACGATCGACACCGAAACCGGCTTCGACAAGATCGTCGTCATAGACGCAGCCTGGGGGCTGGGAGAGACCGTCGTTCAGGGCGCGGTCGATCCCGACGAATACCAGGTCTTCAAGCCGCTTCTCTCCGACCGGTCCAAGACGCCGATCGTCGAGAAACGGCTGGGCGGCAAGGCGCAGAAGCTGATCTATGCGAGGGAAGGCGAGCGGCCGACTCGCGCCGTACCCACCTCAAAGGCCGAGCGCGCCGCCTTTGTTCTGACCGATTCCGAAATTCTCGCGCTCGCTCGATGGGCCGTTGCGATCGAAGACCATTATGGCTGCCCCATGGACATTGAATGGGCGAAGGATGGCGAGAGCGGCGCGCTCTATGTCGTACAGGCGAGGCCAGAAACGGTGCAGTCGCGCAAGGCGGCGAGCGAATTCAAGTCCTATCGCATCCTATCGAAAGGACGCACGCTGCTCACCGGGCTGAGCGTCGGCGACGCTGTCGTGAACGGACCGGTCTGTCTGATTGAGACCCCGCAAGACATCGGCCGGTTCGTCGACGGCGCGGTGCTCGTGACCGAGAACACTGACCCGGACTGGGTTCCAATTATGAAGCGGGCGGCGGCGATCGTCACCGATCGCGGGGGGCGCACGTCCCACGCCGCAATTGTAAGCCGCGAGCTCGGATTGCCGGCCATCGTCGGAACCGGCGACGCGACCCGCCGCTTACATGACGAGCAGGAGGTGACGGTCTCCTGCGCTGAGGGCGATCAGGGATATGTCTATGAGGGAGTCGCCGAATTCGAAATTGAAGAACTGGATCTTCGCGACATTCCAGCGACGCGCACGAAAGTGATGCTCAACCTGGCGAATCCGGCGGCGGCGTTTCGCTGGTGGCGCATTCCCGCGGATGGCGTCGGCCTTGCGCGAATGGAGTTTGTGGTCAGCAACCACATCAAGGCGCATCCCATGGCGCTCGTGAATTTCGATTCGCTCGAAGATCAACAGGCCCGACAGACGATTGCGGAGCTCACGCAGGGATATACGGACAAGACGGAATATTTCGTCGACCGGCTTGCGCGCGGGCTCTCCCGCATCGCAGCAGCGCTTTATCCCAACCCGGTCATCATCCGCACGAGCGATTTCAAGACAAACGAATACGCCAATCTAGTCGGCGGCGCGCCGTTTGAGCCGAAGGAAGAGAATCCGATGATCGGCTTTCGCGGAGCGTCGCGCTATTATTCGGCGCGCTATCGCGACGGTTTCGCGCTGGAATGCCGGGCCATTCGCCGCCTGCGTGATGACATGGGTTTCACGAATGTGATCGTCATGATTCCCTTCTGTCGCTCCGTCGGCGAGGCTGACCGCGTGCTCGCCGTCATGGCTGAAAACGGCTTGCGGCGCGGAGACAAGGGACTCGAAGTCTATGTCATGTGCGAAATACCGTCGAACGTCATTCTCGCCAAGGCGTTTGCGGCGCGTTTTGACGGCTTCTCGATCGGCAGCAATGATCTCACCCAACTCACCCTTGGAGTCGATCGCGATTCCGAGGAGCTTGCGGAACTGTTCGACGAACAAAATGAAGCGGTAGAGTGGATGATCGCAAACGTCATCGGCGAAGCCCACAAGGCCGGCGCCAAAGTCGGTTTGTGCGGACAGGCGCCCAGCGATCACCCGGAGTTCGCCGCGTTTCTGGTGCGCTGCGGCATCGATTCGATTTCCGTCAGCCCCGACAGTTTTGTCGCCGTCAAGCATCGGGTGGCCGCCGCCGAAACGGGCGGCGCGACTATCTCTGCGAAGCCGTGATTATGGCTGGCGCGCTGATGCGCGGCCTTGACGCCACATTGCACGGAATTAAAAAAGTACGGAGGTTTTTGCGCGCATTTCCGCACTTATTCGAGAACCATCCGGCAGAAGCTAATTTGGTTCGAAACATCGCCAAGACAGGCTCAACCCTTTCGCCAGGAAATAAGCCCGCCAGTTTGCGCATCGTAAATTAGCCTCATCTTGGGTCCTCCTCGTTGTGGAATAACCTCGACTTCGTAGACCCACATACGCCACTTGCGTTCCAGTTCGATTTCCACAACCTGCCCCGGGGCGGCCGTGCGCGCCGCTTCCAAAATCGTCTCCATGGGCACTAGAGCTTCGGCGGGCGGCGGCCTCGGCGTGAGGAAATCCAAGAGGTTTTCAGCCTTTGCTGCGCTCACATCAAGGCCGGCGATCACGGCAATCGTCATGATCATCTGCATGAATTGCGGCTTCGACATTGCTGTCTTTCTTTCTTTGTTCGGTGCTTCCGTGGCATAAGGAAAAACAAATCTGCCGCCAGACAGGTCATACCTATGAACCGAGGCAAGCCTGCAGCTCTTATTCCGACCGGCCCGAATTGCCACGCGCGGCAATCACCTTCCGATTTACAGGGGGCGGGCGCTGAGGATGCGGGTTTTGGCGACTGTCACGCGGCGACACACATTGAACGTCCCCCGGAGCGCCCGATGAAACGTGCTCTCCGGAAGAATCGCGCCGCGATCAACGAGATTGATATTACTCGCCGCCGCGCCGGCGAGCACGACGCCTGCGATGGCGCCAATATCCCCCGCCAAACGTTTTCTCAATTCGCGCCGCGTTCATATCTTCCTCGGTCGCAATTCCGGCGGTTGACTTCAGGGGAGCGGAAAGCGGCGCAAAATGCGAAAGAGCTAGAGCGTGCGAACTCGCAATTGAGGCTCCTAAGCCCGCGAAAAGAGCCGTGAGAACTTCCCGTCTTTGCATTTGTTTACCTCCCTTTGGATCATGTTGCTCCGCGTACGCCGTTGTTCTCGCGCCAACATTGTGGCGCAGTCGTCGGCTCGTAATTATACTAACGTAGCGTTGCCTCAATGCAAGGGTTTGCGGCGGGCGCGGTTTTTTTCGGCGGCTGACGCACATTGGGCGTTGACGGACTTGCGGCTGAAACATCGGCGCG
>VGDY01000223.1 GCA_016869555.1 Alphaproteobacteria bacterium
CTCGCTAGCCGATTCACCCGCCGGGTTCGTCATCGCCGCCTCGCTCAAACGAGCCTAACCTTCTGAAAATGATGCCATAAATGCCGAAATTGTACAGCAAAATCAGAGTTCATCCGGCGAATGCGGGCTGAAATCTTATGCGCGCTGGGACGATTATACGCGCGCACGCGACGAGATGTTCGAGAAGACCCATATGCCATGGGCGCCATGGCATGTCGCGAAATCGGACGACAAGAGGCGCGCCCGGCTCAACGTCCTTACCCATCTGCTCAACGCCATCCCTTACAAGAAGGCGCCGCCGCACAAGATCGAATTGCCGAAACGTAAGATCGACACGGGTCTTGCGGCCGACTACACGCCTATGCTCATCCCCGAGGCGTTCTGATGACGATCATGGCGCAAACAGCCGTCCTCGACCGCCGATACAAAATGCCCGGAGCGCGGGGCGGATCAGCCGGACGGCGATCGTCGGTTTCGCGCATGGTGATAATATGTTGTTGATGTCGCCCCTCGACCGGGAGCCGGCCATGAATACTGCTTATTTTTCTGCCTTCGCCGCCCTTGCAGGATCCGCGATTGGCGCGCTGGGGGGCGTCGTGACGACATGGATCACATTGAATGGGCAGCAGCGCGCCCGCAGAATCGCTCGGGAAATGTCTCGCAAGGAGAGTTTATATGCAGAGTTCATTCAGGAAAGCTCAAAGCTCTACACCGACGCGCTGACCCACAAGCTCGAGGACTTGTCCAAACTCATTCCTCTTTATGCGCTCGTTAGCAAACTGAGGCTGATCGCTTCCGACAATGTGATCGTAAAGGCGGAGGAGGTCATGTGGCGCATCATTCAAACCTATGAGCGGCCAGAAGAAGACGTCCATACCCTGGTGAAAAGAAGCCAGCGCGATCTCGACCTAGTTCGGCCTTTTAGCGAGGCCTGCCGCAGGGACCTCGACTTGTAGAAGCGCTGAACCGCGAACGAACCGATCCAGACGCTATGGCGGCGCGGGCGCCAACATCCAGGTCAAGCGATATCGATATGTCGGCTGTTCAGGCTGCCAAACCAAACGCTCGCGCCAGTCGCTGCTGAGAAGGGCTGCGCGAATTTTTTGAGTTTGGAGCAGCAGCGACTGAATGCCGAGCGTATCTTAGACTGCTGTACGCTTTTGCGACGTCCTCTGGGGACACTGCATGGTTTGGAGGACCGATCGCATGCCGTTTGACGATGAAAAAGCTGAGAAGAAAACCAAGGCGGGATACGCCGGGAATTTGAGGCGGGATCGTCGCCCGAGCGCAGAAGCCGCACATGATCTCATGCGCTGGATTCTGACCGATGGAAGCATCGAAGCGATCGGCGAGGATCCGGCGCGAGACCCCGGCACCCCCGAGCGTTTCATCAACGGGCTCTGTCAGCGAATCGTCGCGTCAGGCGTGCGCCTGAGGCGGGTCGTGATCTATGCCGAAACGCTCCATCCGCAGACCCGCGGCTTTGGCTGGCGCTGGCGGCATGAGGGTTGTATCGCCGAAGAGGTCAAGATTGCGCAAGCGCGAGAGCTGACCCAAGCGTTTCTCCACAGCCCCATACGGCGCACCATCGAGCAGGGAATGACGCTACGCCAGCGGCTCGATGCCGCGCCGAGCGCGTGTCCGCTGCTGGAGGAGCTTCAAGGCGATGGCTGTAATGCGTATTTGGCCATGGCCTTGAACTGCATTAACCGGCGTTATCCGATCGTCGTTTGGGGGACAAATCGCATCGACGGCTTTAGCGACTCGGAGATGGCTCTGCTCGATAACATCCGCCCCGCGCTTTCGGCAGTGATTCAAGTTCTCGCAGTGCTCCGCACAGCGCTCGGCCTTTTCTCCATCTATCTCGACCATGATGTCGGTCGACGCGTCATAGATGGGCAGGTCATGCGTGGTCACACCGATTCGGTCAACGCCGTTATCATGGCCGCGGACTTGCGCGGTTTCACGTCCTTGTCTAACCGGCTGCCGGCCGAACAGGTGATCGGAATTCTCAACGATTTCTTTGAGACCGTCGTCTCTAGCGTAACGACGCATGGCGGCAACGTGCTCAAATTCATAGGCGACGGCGTGCTGGCGATCTTTGGTGCGAATGCAGCGCCAGATCAAGGGGCGGCGCGCGCAGCGCTATCGGCAACACGTAATATCCTCGAAGAAATGGCCGGCTACAAGTTCGAGGGAGGTCTGCGCGTCGGCATCGGCTTGCACGTCGGCGCTGTCATGTATGGCAATGTCGGATCGGCAGACCGTCTTGACTTCACCGTCATAGGCCCCGCCGTCAATCGCGCCTTCCGACTTGAGGCCTTGACCAAACAGCTTGGTTGTCCGGCGTTAACTTCCCGCGCCTTCGCCGACGCCTCGGGCGAGGCTCTCATATCCCTGGGGTTGCTTCGATCCGTGGCTTAGACGAGCCTGACGAGGTGTTTGGACTGCCAGAACACCATTGAACTGAGCGGTCGAGAGATTCAACATGGTGAACGACGCCTGCCTTCGAGCGCGTTATTCGCTCCACTGGCTGTCTCCTTGATCAGATGAGCCAAGGCGCACCTCAAGGCGGGAGAAACAGCTTTGCAGGCTTCGAAGACGCATTTGGAAAAGCAGTGGGCGAGCTTCGAAGCGGAGTTGAAGACCTACGTGGAAACGGTGGGCAAGGACATCGATCAGAAGCGCGCGACATTTGCTGATATCGCCGCTGCTCAAGCGAAAGCTTGGGGCGAGGCCGTCGAGAAACTTCAAAGTGCTGCAACCAGGATTGGAGCCGAAAACAGGGCCAAAGTCGACAAGGCGATTGAGCAATTGCGGACCGATACGACCGAGGCCAAGGCGCGCTTTGAGGACCTAAAGCGGGCAGGGGACGAGTCTTGGGCCACGTTGAGCGCAGCCTTGCAAACGTCGCGCAAGAAATTCGACGAAGCGAGCCAGAGCGCTTGGGAGGCGGTCAAAAACGCCGCGCCCACAATAAAGAGCTGATCGCTTGGAGAGACGTTCGCGTTACAACAGGCCGCCAACGGCAGCCAGAAGAACTGCTGTTGGCGGCGCGGCAACTTTGATCAATACGGGCCCCGCTTCGCAGTATTTGAGCCCATGAAGCGGTCGATGCTGAGCCAAATGTCTCTTTGGGGTCTTGGTTGTGTGGAAACGTGCCGCGGCGTATCGAAGCTTTTCATGCGCAGTCTCGACGCGCTTTCGCTCGTTCAGGCTCACGACGATCGCTTAACCGGGGATGGCGTTCATGCCATCGCGACTGAAAAACATCGGCCAGATAAAACCAGAGAAGGACATCGCTTACGATCGCGCGCTCGTGCGTGACAAGGAACGCTCGTCGTTCAGCTTGGCGTGCGTCTCCGACGCCGCGGCAGGAAACCACAATTTGAACGTCGCGCCGCCGCCCGGCGTGTCTTCGACCCAAATGCGGCCGCCGTGCGCGTCTATGATCTCTTTCGCTATCGCGAGGCCAAGGCCCGCTCCTGACGTGGTCTCATCTTTGCGCCAGAACGCTTCGAAAATCTTCTCCCGATCGCTTTCCGCAACGCCCGCGCCATGGTCGATGACTTCAACAACGCCGTCCAGATGGACTTGCGTGACGACCGTTCCTCCGCGGGGCTCGGCGCGCAGGGCGTTATCGATCAGATTGGTTAGGACGGACTCAATCGCGCGACGATTGCCGCGAATGATCACAGCCGTTGGCGCACTCACGAAATCAATGAAGCGATCCCGGTCCATCGCGAGGGGAAGCAAATTTTCAATGACGTCCTGCGCGGCGCTAGTGGCCCGAGTCATTCGAACTGAGGGTAAAGAGTTCTCAGCTTAACGCGGGCATCGTCGGTTGTGAATTGCCAGTTGGCCTTCACGCAGCGCTTGTTGCGATTGTCCTGCCATGCGGCGACCTC
>VGDY01000224.1 GCA_016869555.1 Alphaproteobacteria bacterium
AAAGTGCAGACCCACCCAGCGCCAAAAACGCAAAGCGGACTCGCGCCCGCAATCATGTCGCGGAAAAAATCACAATCGCGCGGCGGTGGGATGAATAAGACGGGCTAGCAACGCAACATAATCCATCTTATGTGCAATTGCACATAAGGCTGACGCAGCAACGGGCGAACATGGCGATCTGCTGGACATCATCCGCGAGAGCGCCGGCTTGATGGAATTCCCTCAGGTTTTGGAGGAAGCACGGCGGTTTCTGAACGTGCCGCCGCCTCATCACAGCGCACCCGGCCGAGGCGCGCCTCGAATGCAGATCAAAGCAGCCTCATCGGATTCGGCGCGTCGCCTGTTCGCCATGTCACAGCCTATCCCAGGCACATCGGCTGAAACTTATCTTCTAGAACGCGGCATCATCAATCTCGATGATCTCGACGGCCTTCGCTTTCATCCACGTTGCTTCTACCGGAGGAGCGACACGATCGTTGTCCCTTGGCCCGCCCTGATTGCGGCTGTCACCGACCTCAACGGGTCAATCACCGGCGCGCATCGCACCTGGCTTGATCGCTTGGGAGTCGGCAAGGCGCCTTTCGACAGCCCTCGACGAGCCATGGGCGACCTCTCTGGCAAAGGCGTCCGCTTTGGCGTGGCTGCCGACGTCATGGCCGCCGGTGAGGGAATCGAGACGGTCCTTTCCGTTCGAAGCCTCTTGCCCAGAATGCCGATGATCGCCGCCCTATCGTCCGCCCATCTCGCCACATTATCGTTTTCGCCGACGCTGCGCCGCATTTACGTCCTTCGCGACAATGATGACGCCGGCAGGAAGGCGACTGATTGCCTTGTCGAGCGTGCGACAGCCTCTGGGATCGAGGCGATCGTGCTCGCTCCCCAACTCGGCGACTTCAACGACGATCTGCGGCGCCTTGGGCCTGAGGCGTCAGGCCATGCCATTCGGGTTCAACTGTCCCCTCCGGACGTCGGTCGATTCCTGACGCCTTCGAACTGATCTGGAGAGGCAATCGGCTTTTTGGCGTGCGTCCTCTCTCGCGCTTCGCCATTGAGCATTCCACCACCCTGAAAGAACCGCGCCCCGGCCTTCTCAGAGGGCGACCTTTGCGCCGGAGACGGCGGCCCGGCGATGGCTGCGGCCGACTATTTTCCGTCGCGCCCTGCGGGCGCTTTACAGCGCGAAACAAAATAGCCGGCGCTTCGCCATCCTCCGCTGTGCTTCGGCCGGTCGCTGCGCTCCCCGGCGCCAGTCGCCTTCGTCCGCCGCTCTTTGTCGCCACGAAGGCCGCGAGGGTCGCGGCCAATCAGGCGAAGGAGAACGCCAATGACGACCAATCGCAAGGAAGAACGCTTAGAGCCAAGGAAAGCCAACTCGCCAACAGACCGGGTTCTCACCGAACTCCAGCTCTATGGCTACCGCCCCTACCAGGACGAGCCCGATCCAAGGCCCCTGCCCGACGCCGGGGCCATCACCGGCGCCGTCGCCGATATCTTCGACGCCCTCGTCGCCACCCTGAGCGACAGCCGCCTTGAGCCCGACCTCGAGGAACTGCTCTGGTCGACGGTCAATCTGTTCCACCGCGCCGTGGGCCGCATCGAACGCGAACTCGACGATAATGAACAGGCGCAGCGCCGCAGCCAGAAAGAGCAGGACGGCTCAGAAGTCCGCTCCGTCGAACTCGAACGGCTGATCTGCGAGGGACAGACCTTCATGGAACGCCGTGACAGCATGGAGTTCTTCCGCGATCAGGCCGCCGACGCCTTCGAATTGCATACCGGTTCGACCTGGCGTCCCCGCGCCGGCTCAAAGGTCAGCCACCGGGCTCTGACCGCCTCCCTGATCGACAGCCGCGACTTTCTCGCCGCCCGCCAGCGAGCCCAAACGGATGCACTGCTGCCCGCCGGCCCACGAGTCGCCTTCACTGGCGGGCTCGATTTCAATGATCATCGCGCGATCTGGGATCGACTCGACAAGGCCCTTTCGAAACATCCGGACATGGTGCTGATTCACGGCGGCGCATCCAAAGGCGCCGAACGCATCGCCGCCTGCTGGGCCGACAATCGCAAGGTGACTCAAATCACCTTCAAGCCCGACTGGGCCCGTCACGCCAAGGCTGCGCCCTTCAAACGAAACGACCGAATGCTCGAAACGCTCCCCATCGGGGTGATCGTCTTCCCGGGCTCGGGCATCTCCGCCAATCTCGCGGACAAGGCGCGCAAGTTCGGCCTCCCGGTTTGGACCTTCGAGGATGGCGGCGCGTGAGCGCCTCAATCCCGTTCACTCGCTTCCCCAAGGACGCCCCTGGCGCATTGCAAGAGACACGAAATTCACGAAATTCCACGATAACGTGCGACCATAGTTGATTGCCAGAATCGTCGATGCAACCTGCTCCTAAAAGATTGGCCATGCGCATGACGTTTCAGATGAACTCCCCGGAGGGGAAAACCATTCTGGCCAAAGCCCGCGGCGGTGATTTTGCGCACCCCGGGGAGGAGGAGGCCATAGCTCTCGTCGCCGCTGGCGTGAAAAGAGATGGTATCCGGCGCGTTCTCGACGTCGGCTGCGGTCGAGGGGGCACCGCTGCGTGGTTTCAGCAGAATAGCTGGGGTCAGATAGTGGGCGTCGATATTGACGAGACTTCTATCAATTACGCTCGCGGCGCCTACCCGGAGGTTGATTTCTTCGCGATCGATGTGGGCAAATTAGGCGAGTGGCGGCCCGAGCCGTTCGATTTCGTCTATTTCCTCAATTCCTTCTATGCCTTTCCGGACCAGCTTCTCGCCCTACGCAACATCAAGAGCGTCTGCCGACCTGGCGCATCGCTATGCATTTTTGACTACGCACGAAGTCAGAGCTCTGTTGTCCCCACCGCGCTCGGCGCTAACATCGGTTGTCCGATTGTCATAGAAGACATGCCGACCTGGCTTGCCGAGGCGGGCTGGAGCACAATCACAATGGAAGATTGGACCGCTCGTTATGTCGGTTGGTACGAGAGCTTGCTGACGGCCTTCGAGCGCGACCGGGAGTGGATCACCGAGAACTTTGGGGACGACTGGCGAAAATATGTCGTGGACTGGTATGGGACCCTGCGGACGGCGCTGGCTGCTGGCGACCTACGCGGCGTTGTGTTTAGGGCCACCGCACCTTAGAATCGACTGCAAAAGATCTTTTACGCTGGTCTATATAATCGCTGCGCCATGGCGGAGGTGGGGGCGCAATCCCCCACTCATGTCCTGGAGCAATACCCATGTTATTCGCCGTCTTGTTCAATTTCGCTGGACTGGGGCTGTTTTGCTGGCTCCTGTATGCGCTTGCCGTGGACGCCGTCGCGGTCTTTGCAGCCCTGTCGATTGGCGTCGCAACGTTCCGATCCGGCGGCGGCCTCATTGGCGCCGCCACTCTCTCCTTGATCGCCGGCGTCGCCATCTTCGCCTTCGCCCGGTATTGTGTCTTTGCCACCCGCTCCCGGTTCGTCCGGCCCTTGATTACTCTGCTTTACGCCATTCCGGCGGCTATCGCGGGTTACGGGGTTTCTGACGCATTCGCCTGCATTGGCGGCGCAACTGGAAGTTGGCGCATCGCTTTCGCTCTTATAGGTTCATTCGCCGTTGCTGCAGTAGCACGAGCAAGGTTGCAAGCCACTTCGGCCTCTTCCCTTAGTTGACGACCTCAGTATTAAGTTCGCGACTCTCGCGAAGTCTTCGATCATATCCCCCCCCGATACATCGCCCTTTCCTCGGTGTGGCCGCGGGGATGTCCCGCTTGATGTTGAAAAGCGGAAATCGGCGTTGCTGGCCTGAATGCTATGCGGCTTTCGCGGTTTGAGCAAGATGCTCGTTCGATGGGACGGCGTTCGCCATGCGCTTTGCGAGCGCC
>VGDY01000225.1 GCA_016869555.1 Alphaproteobacteria bacterium
GACAAATAACTCGAACGTAAAAAAATCCACTTGCCTTATTGTCGCGCCGCGACAATCATCTCGATGCCGCGACCGAAAACTCTCATCCTGTTTGTCGCGCGCTCCTCATCCAGATCGTCGCGCTATAGCCGCCGCCGCAACAGGACACGCAATATGAACTGGGCTTCAGGCGCGAATTTCTCGACCGCAAGATGAGCTTCGAAGTCGGTCTCTTCGACGTCACCCGCGACAATGTCGCGATCCCCAATCCGGCCAATCCCAGCGGCTTCTTTTCCGTCGTCACCGGCCAGCAGCACAGCCACGGGATCGAGGTCAATCTCGGCGGCGAGATTCTGCCGAACCTCAAGATCAACGCCGTCGCCACCTTCCTGCATGCGCTGGTGTCGAAGGACGACAACGTCCCCTCGCAGAAGGGCAGCGATCTTCTCGGCGCGCCGCGGCGCGTCTATAATTTTTCCGCCAATTACACATTCGACACGGGCGATCTCAAAGGGCTCGAACTCGGCGTCAGCTATTATTACGCCAGCCGTCTCGAAGCGACGCTGCCTAACACCTACGGCTTCACCCTCGCGCCCCAGCAGATGCTCGGCGCCTCGCTCGCCTACAGCATCACCGACAATCTCAAGCTCGAAATCAACGCCGCCAATCTCACCAACCAATCCAACTGGACCTCAAACGGCGCCCTCTACCACGGCGAACCAAGGACCGTGTCGGCAAGCCTCACTTACAAATACTAAAGGGAGCGTCGACCGCGTATGAAATCGTCGGAGCAAAGGAACCTGACGAACAGCCAGACGAGCCTTCGCACGACGATGAACGCGAGAATCTTTGCGCCGGATGATCGCGCTATAACGCCTCCATGGCCGCCGCGCGCCGTCGTCTGTTGTCGAACGCCGCAGCCCATCTTCGTTTGCACCCGTTCGCCTGTTTCTTCCGCCGCAAGCCGCCTCTCGCGCTACGCCAGCCAGAGCGCTCTTGCGCGCGAAATCCGGACCGCCAATTCTGTTTCGGGGAGCTTCACCAACCACCGGAGAATGGAAGAACGTCCCGTGGCCGACGCTGAAAGGATCATCCGCATAAAGACCGTGCTCGCCCGCACCGGCCTTTCCCGCTCGACGCTCTATCGAAAGATCGCCGAAGGCACATTCCCGCGCCAGGTGCCGATTAGCGTCAATGGCGCCGGCTGGCATGAGTCCGCCGTCAATCGCTGGATCGCCAATCCTGCCGGCTATCACGCCGAGGATGTGGAGCGCGCGTCGTAGGCGCGCCCTCAAGCTGCTTGGCTTGCTTTGCGCAACGGCGCAACTTTGTCGCCAGCCTTCTTCGCGCAATAGCTGGCCCAGGCCTCCATGAGCTTGCGGCGCTTGTCGAAGAGGTCGCCTCGCCGATAGGCGGCTTCGGCCTTGTTGCCGATGGCGTGAGCCAGCGCCATTTCGCAAACCTCATGCGGAAAGCCTGTCGTCTCCGAAGCCCAATCGCGAAAGGTGGAACGAAAGCCGTGAACGGTGATCTCCGCCTTCATCCGGCGCAGCAGCATCGCCATCGCCATGGATGACAGCGGCTTGTTCGGCTTGGGACCGGGAAACAAATAACCCTCCGTCCCGAGCTTCGCCATCGCCTCGACGATCTTCATCGCGCGCGGCGACAAGGGCGTGCGATGCTCCCGTCCCGCCTTCATGCGGGCGGCCGGGATGATCCAGACCCTCTTCTCAGTGTCGATCTCATCCCATTGCGCGCCCATCACCTCGCCGGAACGGGCGGCGGTGAGAATGGCGAACTCCAGCGCCCGCGCCGCCACCGCGCTACGCCCCCTCAGATCGGCCATGAATTCGGGGATGACGCCATAGGGCAAAGCCGCATGATGCCCACGCGAAAGCCGTTGGCGCTTGGGCAGGAGCTGGTCGAGATGCCCGCGCCAACGCGCCGGGTTCTCGCCTGAGCGATGGCCCTTGGCCTTGGCGGCGTCCAGCACATTCTCGATCCGCCCGCGCAGGCGCTCGGCCGTCTCGGGCGTGCGCTTCCATAAGCCTTGCAACACGCCGAGGACATCCTGCGTGCCGATCTCGTTCACCGGCTTGCCGCGCATGGGCTTGGCGTATTTGGTGAGCGTCATCGTCCATTGCGCCGCGTGCTTGGCGTTGCGCCAGGACGGCCGCATCGCTTCCACATAGGCGTCGGCGCATTCCCCGAATGTGGGGATGCGATCATCCTTGGCGCGCGCGGCTTTGGGATCGCCGCCGGCCGCCAGTATCTCGCGCAGCTTCGCGGCCTCGTTGCGCGCCTTGGCAAGCGACAGGTCGCGCCTGCCGCCAATGCCGAGTTCGGTGCGCTTGCCGTTCCGCGCATACATGAAAATCCAACGCTGCCGGCCCTGTGGGTCGATGAACAGATAGAGGCCGCCGCCATCGGAATGGCGTCCCGGCTCACGGAGCTTCGCGGCTTGCGTCGCGCTCAGCTTATTGAGTGTTCGACCCGCCATATCCGTATCTCATGGTCCCATTATCGGTCCCACTTTATGAGCAGGATTGGACGAAATGTCCAGAGACGACGCGCTACTGAGAATTCACATAAACTACTAATAAAGATGAACAACAATCCATTTCATGGCGTGTCATCGATACCCCGAAAATCCCAATTGCGACGGACACCGTCTCCGCCATCGATTGTTGCTTAGTATAGCATGTCGGAGGTGGCCGTAGCGCAAAATCAGCGTTCTCTAAATCGCCTGCTGGTGGACCCCGCTCGGCTGAAACGCGCCAAAAGACCACCATTAGAGAAGCTTCCATTCGTTCACCTTGGCTCACCGGTCGTCAAACGGCTGCTTCCAGTCGGCGACGCCGACCTTGATATGATCCGAAAAATTCGCGCTCATCGCCGGTTCCTCCCCCGGCGACTTGGAATCCATCCATCCAATCAATGCATTAACAATTTATAACTCCGCCCTGGCCGCGCAGGATGTTGTTCTTGTTTCGTTCATGAAATGCCACTAAGGTTCCGAACCGCAATAAAGCTGGTGGAGCTATGTGGTGCTCATTCTCGAATCGCCGCCAAGTCGCTAGTGCTAACGAATGAATCCGTTTGATGCCCATAAGGACACCCTCTCTGCATTAGAGTGGAAAAGCTACTCCGTGAGCCGCTCCGATAAAGAGCCGCTGCTTGCTTTCGTGCTGCGGGGGCTAGAAATGCGAGACTGTCGCATCGTTCACGCGAGCGAACCGAACCGGGCTCCATTCTACATCGTATTCGATACGCCGTCTGGTGAGCGCCAAGGCGTGCTCGTTTATGCATTCTTCGCGAACTCTAACTTGATTAAGAACCGTCCCCCCGACGAACACCGGTTCCAGATCAAGTATGGCGGCAACCTGAAAGGCGTTCTGGAGGTCGCGATCGATCCTCGGAATCTGGTTACGACGCTGTTCCTCGGCATCGATACCGTCGAGGGTCTGTTCGTCGCGGCTGACCCGTTGATGAACACGCCAGCGCCCATGTCGCGCTCGATCGAGTTCAAGCGCGATCACGTCGACTTCATCCGAAGTGATGGATGGGTCGTGTGGGAACGCGATCGGCGCCCGGGCAAATCCAAGGATCGCCCCACTGCTGATCTTGAAGATTTCCGAACCGAAGTCCTCGTCGGCGGCACGCAAGATCGATTGCTCGACCTCATCGCGCTGGAGCGGATCGCACGTGGACTAGTGGCCCCCGTCATTGCTTTTGACGGCGAGTTCTGAATCTCTGTCGCTGCACAGCAGCGATGGAGATGATTCGTGGCCGGGAAGGAGATCGCCGTCAAGAAGTATGTGGTTCGGTTGAGCGCGG
>VGDY01000226.1 GCA_016869555.1 Alphaproteobacteria bacterium
CCTTCCGATCAGCTCATTGACCTCGCCGCTTGATCGGATAGCATCATCCCGCTCGGAACTGCGTCAGCAAATTCCAACACGATTCGCGACGGGACCCCCGGTACCGGGAGGACCCTGAACTACCAACCCATCAGACTTCTCCAAGCGGTGTATGATCTGAACTTGATCGTCATTAAATGGCTTTGGAAAGAAAAGATCACCATGATCGGGGTCAACTGGCTCATCACCTCCTCTATCCGTCGGATCAAGCATCCCGATCTTATCACCGAGAGGTTGGTAGATACCATCCATGCCATCCGATGGCCCCATAACAAGAGTTCGGGTGGCACCCTTCAGGATCACGGGCTCGTCTTCGTTCGATCCGATAGCCCTCTTGAAACTCTCTATATCCCGCAAAACAGAATTGGAGGAGCGCCGCCGCGCAAACAACACCCAGCGATCCGAAACTGTCAGCGCCTCGCCTTCGGCTGCCGGCACCGGCTCAATGGATGGAAGTGAGCAGTGATCTGGCAGGTAGCGGCCTTCCGGGTCGAGCTGAGTTCCACAAGTCTTCAGGACGTCCTCGAACGTTTCCTGTCGAAACGGAGACACCCCTTCACTATCGGCTGCTTCAATGCCACGGAGGCAGCGACGTGCAGCATCTTCGGCCAGCGTCAGTCGTTCAGCCGCGAGCGTCTCAAAGGGACGTAAGTCGACAAGTGCGGCCGCGGATCGAGGACGGATGGTGATTGTCGCACTGGTTTCATCCGCGAATTCAATCTCAACTCCACGTTCGATTATCGGGAGGTCGATTGACTCTTCGGGACGGCACCAACGAGCGATCCCAATACCCCAGACCAACTCAACAGATTCATTGCCGCCCGGTTGAAGGAGGCGTTGCGCGATTTCGAAAAACCTCTGGTAGATCGCGACCGAACGACGGCGGGGTTTTTCGCGTTCAGCCCATTCGACCCAGGGACCGGCACAATAAATTTCAATTGCGTCCTTGATAGTTGAACGATCTTCCAACCGCAGCATCACGTCGAAGTACGAGCCCGAGGCTTCGTCTTTCCTGGCAGTCTTCATCGAAGCAACGCAATCTTCCGCGCGAGCTTCGTGCGCTTCAACCATACGATCCTTTTCAGCTTCGAGCACCCGACGGTGTAGCGCCTCGCGGACCATGGGTGCCTTGGTCGGATCATTGGGGACATCGACCCACTCGCGGCACGATTCGTCGACCTGTGGAGGCGTGGCGCGTTGAAGGCGTTCAATCTGGAGCCAGATTGGGCCGTCAGCGTCACTGAGGTCGAAAGTTACCCCTGGAACCCCCGCAAGCTCATGCTGATGAAGGATAAATTGTGACCCATCGGCTAGTTTATGTTGAACGAGCCGCGTCGCAGGACGCTCGTCGAGCTTTACCAGCGCTTCGACATAGTCGAGTAATCCGTTCAAACGGCGCGCGGCAAGTTTGTCTTCAGCAGTGATTTCTGTGGACACGACGCGGTGTTCTCTGTTGGTCTTGATTGAGGACGAAATTAGGATCGGCACACATTTTGCGTGAATGTTGCGCCGATGAAAAGCCCAGCCACGGAAGGTTTGGCGTCAAATTGGCCACGGCGCTATCGTCTAGAAATTGGCTGAGGATCATTCTCTCCCGTCGCAAGCTCCTGAGTCGAATCAGGCTTCCCTAGAGCCTTATTATCATGGGGATAACCGGGCGAGGCGCGGAAGAAGCCGGGGTATGATTCGGCCATGGACGACCATCCGCGACAAGTCACGACAAGCCTCGACAGCGACTTTACGCTCACCATCGACGAGGCGCTTGAGCGGTACGCCCGCGCCGGACTCCCCCGCACACCGCGCAGCGTCCAGCGCTATTGCGCCAAAGGTCACCTCGGAGCCCGATTGATAGAAACGCCGTTCGGCGAGAAGTACCTCATCTCGCCAGCGTCGGTCGACAAGCACATCGCCTACATTCAGGAAATCAATGACGCGACAAGCCGCGACATGTCGCGACCTTTCGCGGTCGATAGTGCTACTCATCCTAGTCACGACAATCAGCGACAAGTGGCAGCGACAACCAGCGACGAGTCGGGACATGTCGCGACACCTGTTACCGAAGAAAATCCGACGAGCGCTCAACAGCCAGCGGCGACAACGGTGCCGACAAGCCACGACGAGCCGCGACATGTCGCGACAAGCAACGCAGAGTCGCGCTATGTCGCGCGTCTCGAAAGCGAGGTGGATTTCCTTCGCGGACAGGTCGCAACCAAGGATGCGCAGATCAAGGAGCTGACCGAACGCAGCCGCGAGACCAACGTTCTCATCGGAGGGTTGCAGCGGATGCTCGCGCCCTTGCTTGGATCACCCGACCCGCATCAGGCGTCGCAGCAATTCCCGCAATCGCATCAGCAGTAGGGTTCTCCACAGTGTCGCGACAAGCCGCGACCATTCGCGCAATGGGAAGTTATACTGCTCGCATATGGACGCGGCACAAGCCGGGGCGAAGGGGCGGGCAGAATCAGTCGACAAGCTGTTCATGGAGAACACCTTGCTGCGCGTCTCGGGCGCGCTTTTTTGCCACGATGCAAAGCGCGCGGCGAAGAACACGAGCGTCGTTGAGCTGAACCGTGGAGTGGAGGAGAAGCACATCACCATCCGCCCCCACCCGTCGCTCGGGCAGCCCGGCCCCTTGGCGCACAAGATTTTCGTCGCGCTCATCAAGAAGCACTCCGACTACGGCCGCCCCGTGCAAAAGGAAATCTCGTTCACGCAACGAGAACTAGCTCGATTGATCGGTCGAAAGTCATGGGGCGGTCGCCACAGTGAGCAGTTCTCCCGCGCCCTTCACGAAATCCATTACACGTTCATCGCGGCGTTCTTCCGCAACAAGGCCGGCCACTACATAGAACACTCGTTCAACATCTTCCCGGAGATTCTCATCGAGCGTCGCGAGTTCGCCAGCGACCCGATTGAGGCATGCACGATCACTCTAGCGCGGCCGATCATCGCCTCGCTTGAAGACGAGCATTTCACCTGCCTCAACCACAATCTCATGATGCGGCTGGGCACTATCGGCCAAGCACTCTACATGCGCACCTTCTTCCATTTCGCCAATCTCTACGATGGCCGAAGCCGCTCCAAGCTGACATTCCAGAAGCGCTACGACGACCTGTGCGGCGAGTGGCTCGGCGGGCTGACGGTGCTGCGGCACCAGTCAAAGATCATTGGAGAGCAGCTGGGGCCGCATCTGGACCAGCTCGTCGCCGAGGGCATCCTGGCCTCATATGCCGTTGCCAAATCGAAAAGCGCGGAAGGATTCGTCGTGACATTTCGGCCAGGGGAAACATTCTTCCGGGATTACGATCGCTTCTATCGAAACCGGCAGCAGGGAGAATTGCAGTTCGAGTTCCATGGCGATCAGCGCGAGATCAGCGAGCCGCTTCGCGTCGCCCAGCTCTTCGTCGCCAAGCGGACGAGCCAGCCGGCGAGCCAGATCGCCTCCTTCCCGTCCAAGGACGTGGCGACAGCCCGCGACATCCTGAAAATGGTTCCCTTCACAGAGATTGGAGATTTTCTCGATTATGCGCTCGCCGAAGCGAAGCGGACGGGCTTCGATGTGCAAACACTGGGCGGGGTGCGCCAATATCTTTGCGGCTATCAGGCCGCCAAAGCCGCAAAAAAGGCCTCCAGGGCGCAGGTGTAAGCGCCGGAGCAAAAATCCCTCAATGAAGCGGCCGAGTTGGTCGGTTGCGCCGGAGTAAAAATCCGGCAGTTGAGCAAGCCTTTGCCGTTTTTGGCGGGGCGAGGGATGAAGCGCGTG
>VGDY01000227.1 GCA_016869555.1 Alphaproteobacteria bacterium
GCGCGATCGTCGCCGCGGCGACTCCGATGGGCAGCAGATTTAGGTTCGACGTCTTGGTGCGCAGCGGGAGAAATCCGGTGGCGAGCGCAACCAAAGCGAGCGTTGCGGCGATTTTTGCGAAACGTTCGGTGGGGCCCTCAAACGGAGTCCAGAGCAGCGAAAGCGCCGTCCAGGCGGCAAGCAGTAGAGCCGCCAGGAAGGGCGGAGACAGCAGGATGGAGCGCATCGAACGCGCAGGGCCTTCCGCTGGCGTGATCGTCGCCGCGACGAGCAGCAGCGCCGCCCCGATCGGCAGCAGCACATACACCGTCTGACGCGCCAAAATGGGCGCGATCAGCGAGATCACGAACAGTAAAAACACGCCGATCCGCAGCAGGAGGCGCGAGGCCTCCTCTGCGGGTTCGTCATTGTTGCGGCGCGAGAGGACAGACATGGGTAGGATGGGTCGAGATCTTATTTAGAGATTAGAACGAAATCGTCGCGGAGTAGCCCGCCGCACTGCAGTAAATCCGGGAAACGGCGCAATTTTTCGGCGACTGTGGCGCTTTTGCTATTGTCTAGGCTGCTTGGCGCCACTCCTGACGAACGATCTCGTCGGCTTCGCTCGCCAGTCTCTGGAGACGAAGCTCCGCCAAACGCGCTGGCGCCAGCCTGCCGAGCGCCCAGATGGCGGCGCCCCGGACGATGGCGGCGGGCTCTTCGACCAGCCGCTCGGCCTCGGCGGCAAGCGCTGGCCGGTCTGAATTGCCGATCGCGATCAAAACATTTCGCAAGAACCGATCGCGCCCGATCCGTTTGATTGGAGAACCGGCGAAAAGCGACCGGAACGCCGCGTCATCGAGCCGCGCCAATTGCGCAAGGGGCAGGGAGTCGAACTCGGCGCGCGCGGCGAGCTTCGCCTCGCGTCCAACGCTTGCGTATTTGTTCCAGGGGCAGACCGCGAGACAATCGTCGCAGCCGTAGATGCGATTGCCGATCTTGGCGCGAAATTCGAGCGGAATAGGGCCCTTGTGCTCGATGGTGAGGTAGGAAATGCAGCGCCGCGCATCGAGCTGATAGGGCGCTGGGAAGGCGGCGGTCGGACAGACATCGAGACATTTGTGGCAGGAGCCGCAATGGTCGCGTTCCGGCGGGTCGGGCGCGAGCTGAAGACTCGTGAAGATTGCGCCAAGAAAAAGCCAGGAGCCGAAATCGCGCGAGACGAGATTGGTGTGTTTGCCTTGCCAGCCGATTCCGGCGGTCTGAGCGAGCGGCTTTTCCATCACGGGCGCCGTGTCGACGAAAACCCTTGCGTCGCCCGCGCCGGCGCGCCTGAGCATGAATCCAGCGAGCTGTTTCAGCCGACCCTTGATGAGATCGTGATAATCGCGGTTGCGCGCATAGACGGAAATGGTCGCGCAATCCGGCTTGGTGAGAGACGCGAGCGGATCGAATTTAGGCCCATAGTTTAAGCCGAGCATCACGACGCTTGTCGCTTCGGGCCAGAGCGCGCGTGGCGCTATCCGCCGCTTAGCCGTCTCGCGCATCCAATGCATGTCGCCGTGCGCGCCGTCCTGCAGCCATGTGCGCAGCCGGTCGCCGTGCTCGGTCGCCATGTCCGCGTCCGTGAAGCGGCAGATGTCAAAGCCGAGATCGAATGCCTGGGCGCGGACCGCCTCCTCAAGCGTTTCCGTCGAAGGTCGTCGACAACCATGACCTGCCGGCGATGAGGCGTTCGAGACAGGCGCGTGCATGTCAGGAGGACCCTTGCAGAGGAATCGAGACGATGAACTCCGCGCCAGGATTGCGCCTTTTTATTTCGATCGTTGCGTTGAGCTGGCGCGTAAATGACGAGATGATCCGCATGCCGAGCCCTTTACGGTCGCGGGGATCAATATCGTCAGGCATTCCGGCGCCCTCGTCGCGCACTGACACGATGAAATTATTCTCGTCGGCCCGTGCGACCTTCACCGCGATAACGCCTGAATGGTTTTCATAAGCGTATTTCGCCGCATTGGCGATGAGTTCGTTGACGATGAGCGCGGTGGAAACAGCACGGTCTGTCGGAATGACAATGCCTTCGTCGATTTCAGTGCGCACGTCGCATTGCGCGACGCTTTCATCTAAGTCATGACAGAGCGCTTCGATGTATTTACCGACATCCATGCGCTCGACGTCGGAGCCCTGAGATAGCTGATCATGCGCCTTTGCGATGGCGTCGACGCGGTGTGACGCCTTATTGAGAAGTTCGGCGACCTGGCCGTCGTCGGCGTCATTCGCTTGCAGGCGAAGCATGCCGCCGACGATGGAAAGGCTGTTCTTCACACGATGATTCATTTCCTTGAGCAGCGCTTCGTTGCGGGCGAGCGCCTCTCTGAGCTTGCGCTCTTCGCGCTCACGTTCGATCGCCATGCCGAGAATATTTGCGGCGCCCTGCAGAAAAGCGATGTCCTGCTCCACGAACTCGTTCTGTGAGCGGCTAGCGACCTCCAGCACGCCGAAAGGTTTCCCATCTCCCTGCAAGATCACATTCATGGCGCAGCGTACGCCGTGCCGATGCAGTATTTCGGGAGTCTTGAACCGCGTCTCGCTCTCGAGATGATTGGAAATGACCGGTTTGCCGCAGCGCAACGCGTATCCGGCGGGAGAATCAAGATCTGCGCTAATTTTGGCGACGCCGACGACGCCGGGACTCCAGCCCACGCCGGCGCGCACGAGGAACTTGTTCTCCGAGGGAAGCAGCTCGAGCACTTTGCAGAATTCCGCGTCAAGTCCTTGCGCCGTCAGCCGCACGGTGTCGTCAAGCAGCTGATCGAGCGAAGCCCCTTGAAGCGCGGAGACGCCAAGCTCCGCCAGTATCTCCTGTTGCCGAATGCACTGCTGTAGTCCGCGCGCCGGATCGCACCCTTCAGCCGCCTTCGACTGAACCTTTTCACTCCTGCGCTGGTTGGGTGCGCTCATACGATGGTCCCAGCTGGACGTTTACTTGCCTCATTCCATGAAATGACTGTCAAGCGCGGCCACACATGGCCCATTGCAACAGCGGCGACTGAGCCGTTTGATCGACTGCGGGCGATCAAAAATCCAATTCCGCATAAAAGCGGCCAGGCGTGAGGCCAGGCGCTCGGTAGGCCAAAAGCGGGCGAAAAGCGGGACGCGACTTGATGCGCTGATACCAGTGTTTCGCTGCTTCATCTTCCTCCCATGGCGCGTCGCCAAGATAGTCGGCGCAGGAAATATGTGCAGCCGCTGCGAAATCGGCGTAGGTCAAACGATCTCCCGCGAGCCAATTGCGTGTATTCATCAGATAGCCGATGTAGCGCATATGGTGACGAATATTGGCGCGCGCTACCCGCACCACGTCCATGTCCGGCGCTCCGCCGGCAGGGGCGTATCGCTTGTAAACTTTTTCAGTCATCAGCCAGTTGGTGACCTCGTCGAAAAACTTGACGTTGAACCAGTCGACGAGGCGACGCGTCTCGATGCGCGCAGCCATTTCCTGCGGTAGGAGCCTTTGCGAGCCGCGTTCGGCGCCATAGGTCTCGTCTATATATTCGGCGATGAGATTGGCGCCAGGCGCGATGGCGCCGTCATCATCGACAAAGACCGGCGTGCGGCCAGCAGGGTCGAGGGCGAGAAACTCAGGTCGGCGGTCGCTCGCGCGCTCTTCGATGAGCGTGGCGTCTATTCCATATTCGGAAAGA
>VGDY01000228.1 GCA_016869555.1 Alphaproteobacteria bacterium
TAATTCAGCAGGCCCGGCTGATCGTTGGCGCAGCGGAGGAAAATGTGGCGGGCGCCGATGAGCGTGAGCCGCATGTCGATCTCAAGCCCGACGTGAAGCATTTTCCCCAGGTCGATCGGCGGCACAAAGGCGATCCGGTCGTCGCCATGCGGCCGGGCTTTGAGACGCGCCGTTCGCAGCCCGCGAATATTAGCCTGAACCACGCTCCGCCGCTTTCCTTCGGCGTCGAGGGCAAATCGACGCCGCTCGCCCCCCGTGGCAGGACCCCGGGCGATGATGCGCTCGAAGAGGCGGACGCCAATTTACCGCCCGAGCCGGCGACGACGCAAAAGTCGACGGCGGCCGCCTCGCCCTCCCAAAGCTCATCGATCGCGACGCCGATCAGCGCCGAGCCTTCGCGCGAGTCCGGAAAGGAGGCGCTGACCGAACGCGCCCTTCATGGCGCCACGCCGCAGACGCCGCGCGCCGTGGCGCTGGGATCGTCGACGCCGGCCCAGCCGGACGCCGTGCCGATCGAAGTGTCCTCATTCCAAGGCGCGACGCTGGCGCTGTCAGTTCCCGGCAAGGATGACGCGGCGCGGCCGGATTATGCCGCCTCAATCGACCCAGAGAAGCTTGGGCGCGAGACTCGCTGTCTGGCGGAAGCGGTCTATTTCGAAGCCCGCAGCGAACCCGACGCAGGGCAGGCCGCCGTCGCGCAGGTCGTGCTCAATCGCGTCCAGAGCGGCCTATACCCCGCAAGCGTCTGCGGAGTCGTTTATCAGAACCGGCATCGGTATCACGGATGCCAGTTCTCCTTCGCCTGCGAGGGCAGGTCGCTGCGCATCACCGAAGGCGACGCCTGGGAGCGCGCGGTGCGCGTAGCCAATGAAGTGATGAACGGGCGGACCTATATTTCCGACGTCGGGCGCTCGACGCATTATCACGCCACTTATGTGCGGCCTCGCTGGTCTCGCGCGCTCACCAAAATGGACGCGATCGGTCGCCATATTTTCTATCGACTGAAGCCGGGCCAGACGTGATCTGGCTCAGCGTGTCATTCCCGGCAGCCGAAGGCTGATCGGGAATCCAGAGTCACAACAAGGATCATGGATGTCGCTCTGGATTCCCGATCGCGCGCAGCGCGCGCGTCGGGAATGACATCCGAGCTGTTCAGCCCGAAACGGATTCGGAGCTGGGAGCGTCACTCCACGAGTCGCACGCGGACGAGGCCGCGCACCGAATTGCCGAGAAAAAACTCGGACTGCGAAATATCTTCAAGGCGTAGGATCGACTCGCGGGCGCGCCCTTGCGCGATCAGCGAAGCGCGCAGCGTTCCCGGCAGAAGTCCGCAGGAGAGCGGCGGGGTGAGCAAAATTTCGCCCTGTGGAACGAAAAGATTGCAGCGCGCCGCTTCGCAAAGCTCGCCGCGCTCGTTTTGAAAGAGAACCTCGTCTGCCCCGCAACGCTGCGCCGCCTCAGTGAGCGCGTCTTCATAGAGCGCGCGCCGCGTCGTCTTATGGCGCAACAAAGGATCGGCCGAAGAAAAGCGCTGCTCGGCCATGGCGACGCGCCAAACAGCATCGCTCGGCATCGGTTCGATCGGCGTGGCGCTCGTTTCGATCGCCCCGTCGCGCGCCAGGACCAGCCGCACGCGCAGGCGATCGCTTGCGGCATTCGCCACGGCGGCGTTGAGCGCATCGTGGACGCGCGCCTCGTCATAGGCGAAGCCGAGCGCGGCGCTCGAAGCGGCGAGCCGCGCGAGATGTTCGGTGAGTAGATGAAAGCCTTCGTCGCGCGTCCAAAGCAGCGTTTCGATCAGGCCGAAGTCGTTGTCGCGCCCGTCAGAAAGCGCGCCTTGATCAGACATTCCTCATACTCTTCGCGCGCGCGGGAGTCGGCGACAATGGCGGAGCCGACATTGCAGACGAGGTCGCCTTCCGGGAAAATCGTCAATGTGCGGATCGCGACATTGAAGCGGATGTCGCCATCCGGCGCGATGACGCCGAGCGATCCGCAATAGACGCCGCGCGCGGCGCATTCGAGATCGCGAATAATCTCCATCGCCCGAATCTTCGGCGCGCCGGTCACGGAGCCGCACGGGAAAAGCCCGGTAAAGAGATCCTTCAAGGTCACGTCGTCGCGCAGCCGCGCCTCGATGCCCGACGTCATCTGATGCAACGTCGGATAGGTCTGGATGGTGAAGAGATCGGTCACTTTCACCGTGCCGACGATGGCGAGGCGAGAGAGATCGTTTCTTAAGAGATCGACGATCATCAGATTTTCGGCGCGCGATTTTTCGTCTTCGACGAGATATTGCGCGCGCGCCATGTCTTCGGTCGGCAATACGCCACGTTGCGCCGTGCCCTTCATCGGGCGCGCGCGAATGGCGCGGCCCTGCGCCTCGAAGAACACCTCCGGCGAGAGGGAAACGACAGTCTCGGCCTCCAGCGCCACGACGCCGCCATAGGCGACAGGCTGTCGCTTGCGCAGGCCGCGATAGAGCGCCAGCGGATCGCCGTCATAGCGCCCGTAAAGCGGGAAGGTGAGATTGATCTGGTAGACGTCGCCAGCGAAAATATACTCGCGGCACTTGTTGAACCGTTTAGCGTATTCTTCCTGCGTCCAGGCGGGCGAAAGCGGAATATCTGGCGCGGCGCTTCCCGCCGGCGGCAGCGACCAAGGCCGCGGCGCGCGAAAGGCGCCAAAGAGGAGCAGCGGCGTCCGCGCAACGGGCGTGGCTTGCGTCGCGAATTTTGGCTCTAGCGTATATCCAAGCTCGTAGCCGGCGTAGCCGGCGAGATAGAGGCCGCGTTGAGTTGCCGCCTCCATGCGTTCGAAGGCGCCCGCGACATCATCGGGCGCGCGCGCGACGATGATCTCTTCCGGCTCGTCGAACAAAAGCGCCTGTCCGCCGCTGCGGCCGTCTTCGAAGACGACGTAAGGCCGTGCCGGCGCGTCGTTTTGCGTCAGGGCGACAGGGCGTTCGGCGGCGTCTTGCATTTCTGGCGGGGTTTCCAACGGAAGGGGATGTTACATCAGCCGGCTCCAGTTATGAAACGCCGCGCCCCCACGCAACTTCCGCTCCGCTTTGCTCTCGCCGCTTGCGCGGGCTATGACGGCCCATGTCGAAATCCGCGCCGCTCCGCCTTCTCTTCATCGGCGACGTGCTGGGCCGTTCGGGCCGCGCGGCTCTGTTGCGCTTTGTCCCGCGACTGCGGGAAAAATGGGCGCTCGACTTCATCGTCGCCAATGGCGAGAATGCCGCCGGAGGTTTCGGCATCACCGAAGCGATCTGCGACGAAATGCTCGGCCTTGGCGTCGATTGCGTCACACTGGGCAATCACGCCTTCGATCAGCGCGAGGCGCTCGTCTTCATAGAGCGCCAGCCGCGGCTATTGCGCCCGATCAATTATCCGCCGGGGACGCCAGGGCGTGGCGCTGGCCTCTATGCGGCGGCGCGCGGGCAGCAAGTGCTCGTCCTAAACCCGATCGGCCGAGTCTTCATGGAGGCGCTCGATGATCCTTTCGCGGCGATCGAGCGTGAACTTGGCGCCTGTCAACTTGGCGTGGGATGCGACGCCATCGTCATCGACATGCACGCCGAGGCGTCGAGCGAGAAAATGGCGATGGCGCATTTTGTCGACGGGCGCGCGTCTGTGGTGGTTGGGTCGCATA
>VGDY01000229.1 GCA_016869555.1 Alphaproteobacteria bacterium
GAATCGCGGTCGATGTGGTATGTTCCTGCATGGCGTTGCTTCCTTTCGTGGAATCAGCACCCCGAGCCTAACGGCTCAAGGCGAGCAACGCCGCTCCTCCTTTTTCAACAATGATCGGGACATCCCCCAGTTAAATCTCGCCGCGCGTTTGCGTTGATCGCATGGCGTAAAGCCAAACGCCTTGAGAGTTGCGGCGATTCGGCGCCGTCCACGGTTGCGGCGTCTCCTTCGCTGCGCTAGTCGTCATCTCTGGAAAGGTTCGAACGACGAACCTTCGCGACGACGAGAATTCGATGCCTCCCTATCGTTCACGCACGACGACGCATGGCCGCAACATGGCCGGCGCGCGCGGCTTGTGGCGCGCCACGGGCATGAAGGACGAGGATTTCGGCAAGCCGATCATCGCCATCGCCAACAGCTTCACGCAGTTCGTTCCCGGCCATGTCCATCTTAAGGACCTTGGCCAACTCGTCGCGCGCGAAGTAGAAAAGGCCGGCGGCGTCGCAAAGGAGTTCGACACCATCGCGGTCGACGACGGCATCGCCATGGGCCATGACGGGATGCTCTACTCCCTGCCCTCGCGCGATCTCATCGCCGACAGCGTCGAATATATGGTCAACGCGCATTGCGCCGACGCGCTGGTGTGCATCTCCAATTGCGACAAGATCACGCCGGGCATGCTGATGGCGGCGTTGCGTCTCAATATTCCGACGGTGTTCGTTTCGGGCGGTCCGATGGAGGCCGGCAAGGTCATGCTCGCCGGCAAAGAGCATGCGCTCGATCTTGTCGACGCGATCATCGCCGGCGCCGACGATATGGTAAGCGAAGCGGATGTTGCGACGATCGAGCGCTCCGCCTGTCCGACCTGCGGATCATGCTCCGGCATGTTCACCGCGAACAGCATGAACTGTCTGACCGAGGCTCTGGGCTTGTCGCTTCCCGGCAACGGATCGGTTCTCGCCACCCACGCCGATCGTCGACGCCTGTTCGTCGAGGCCGGCCATCTCATCGTCGATCTCGCGCGGCGCTACTATGAGCAGGACGACGAAAGCGTGCTGCCGCGTTCGATCGCGAGCTTCGAAGCGTTTGAGAACGCCATCACGCTCGACATCGCCATGGGCGGCTCGACCAACACCGTGCTGCATCTTCTCGCGGCGGCGCATGAGGCGCAGGTTGATTTCACCATGGCCGACATCGACCGGCTGTCGCGGCGCGTGCCGGTGCTGTGCAAGGTCGCGCCCTCCGCGCCCGATGTTCATCTTGAAGACGTGCATCGCGCCGGCGGCGTCATCGCCATCCTCGGCGAGCTGATGCGCGCTGGCCTGCTGCATGGCGATCTGCCGACCGTCCACAGCCCCTCGATCAGCGACGCCGTGGCGCGCTGGGACATTGCCGTGACGCAGAGCGAAACCGCGCGCACTTTCTTTCGCGCCGCGCCCGGCGGCGTGCCGACGCAAGTCGCCTTTAGCCAGGACCGCCGCTACAAGGCGCTCGACGTTGATCGCCAGAAGGGCGCGATACGTGACGCGGCGCACGCCTTTTCCAAGGATGGCGGCCTTGCGGTCCTTTACGGCAATCTCGCCGAGGACGGCTGCATCGTGAAGACGGCGGGCGTTGATGAATCGATCCTGAAATTTTCGGGCCCGGCGAAAGTCTTCGAGAGCCAGGACGCTGCCGTTTCCAGCATTCTGACTGGCGGCGTAAAGGCCGGCGACGTCGTCGTCATCCGTTACGAAGGCCCGCGCGGCGGGCCGGGCATGCAGGAAATGCTCTATCCGACGAGCTACATCAAATCGAAAGGACTGGGCAAAGCCTGCGCGCTGGTCACCGATGGGCGATTTTCCGGCGGCACTGCCGGGCTTTCGATCGGCCATGTGTCGCCCGAGGCCGCGGAAGGCGGCGCCATCGCTTTGGTGAAAGACGGCGACCGAATCGAAATCGACATCCCGTCGCGCAGGATCACGCTCGCGGTGAGCGACAAGGAACTGGCGACGCGGCGCGCCGAACAGGCGGCCAAGGGCTTCGCGCCGGCGCAGCCCCGGCCGCGAAAAATCACGACGGCGCTGCGCGCCTATGCGTCAATGACGACGAGCGCGGCCAAGGGCGCGGTGCGACAGGTTCCCTGAGCTTTCGCAATTTTGGCGCGCGTCGTAAACTGACGCCCGCGCTCTCCGTCGCCGGAACAAAATGTCTCCGTCACGTAACTTCGTCGCTTCCGGACTATTTGGCATCGCTTTGGGATTCGCGGTGCTTGCGCTCGCCAGCTATGTGGCGGTGCATGCCGAGTTCCAGCGCCGCGAAGCAGGCGCTTGGCTGCGCCACACGATCCGGGTGCAAAGCGATCTGTATCAGCTTTACGGATTGGTGCAGGCCGCGGAGAGCAATCAACGCGGTTTTGTCATCACTCAAGACGATCGCTATCTCGACGCATGCCGCGAAGCGACGGCCAAGATTACCGCCGTGATCGACGGGCTTTCCGAACGTGTAAAAGACAATCCCAAGCAGCTCCAAGCTGTCGCCGAGATGCGGCCGCTGCTCGGCGAAAAGCTCGAAATTATCGATCAAACGATCGCTGACACGCGCGCGGGGCGAGTCGACAAAGCCGTTCAGCTCGTCAAATCCGGGCGCGGCAAGGCGCTGATGGACCGGCTTCGAGTCATCATCCGCACGATGAACGAAAGTGAGGAAAGCCTGCTCGATGCGCGCGAGCGCGACCTCCACGCCGCCGGCGGCGAGTTCGACGCGGCGATTTGGGCATTGGGCGGAATAATTCTGGCGCTCGGGGCATTTTCACTGCTCAATGCGCAGAAGCAGATGAATGCGCAGCAAACGTCGCGCGACTCGCTCAAGTCCGCCTACGACCAGTTGATCGCGGAAACGACGCGCCGCGAAGCGCTCGAGTCGCAATTGCGGCAGTCGCAAAAACTTGAATCGCTGGGGCAGCTGACGGGCGGGATCGCGCACGACTTCAATAATATGCTGGGCGTCATCGTCGCGAGTCTTCATCTGCTGCGGCGCAAACTCGCCGGTTCGGACGGCCAATATATTCAACTCATCGACTCGGCGCTGGACGGCGCCGATCGCGCCGCGGCAATGGTCCGCAGGCTGCTGGCGTTTTCACGACGCCAGCCCTTGTCGCCGCGACCGCTGGATCCGAACAAATTCGTCTCCAGTATTTCCGACATGGTGCGCAGCGCGCTCGGCGCAAGCATCGAACTCGAAACCGTGCTCTCTGGCGGGCTTTGGACGACGAAAATCGATCAGCACGAATTGGAAAACGCCATCGTCAATCTCGCCGTCAACGCGCGCGACGCGATGCCAAACGGAGGCAAGCTGACGATCGAGACGGCGAATTGTTATCTCGACGACGCCTACGCCGCCGAAAACACGGACGTAAAACCCGCCCAATATGTCATGATCGCCGTCACCGACACGGGTCAAGGCATGCCGCCCGAGGTCATTTCACAGGCATTCGATCCCTTCTTCACAACGAAGCCGACCGGCAAGGGTACCGGACTAGTGGCCCCCGTCATTGCTTTTGACGGCGAGTTCTGAATCTCTGTCGCTGCACAGCAGCGATGGAGATGATTCGTGGCCGGGAAGGAGATCGCCGTCAAGAAGTATGTGGTTCGGTTGAGCGCGG
>VGDY01000230.1 GCA_016869555.1 Alphaproteobacteria bacterium
GAGGTCGCCGCATGGCAGGACAATCGCAACAAGCGCTGCGTGAAGGCCAACTGGCAATTCACAACCGACGATGCCCGCGTTAAGCTGAGAACTCTTTACCCTCAGTTCGAATGACTCGGGCCACTAGGGCTTTCGCAGGTCCATGGATTCGTCAAACAGTCGGGCGGCCACATCAAAATCTATTCCGAACCCGAACGTGGAACCTGCATTAAGCTCTATCTGCCGCGCGTCACTCACGTCGAAGCGCCCGTCGTAGCGTCGGCTCCGTCGTTAAAGCCGCTCGATCTACCGCTTGGAAAGCCGAACGAGCTGGTGCTCGTCGTCGAGGACGACGACACGGCGCGCCGCGTGACCGCGCAAGGCGTGCGCGAATTGGGGTATTCTGTCTTGGAGGCCGAGAACGGACGCGCGGCGATCGACATCATCCGCCAACGCGCCGACATCAACTTGCTGCTTACCGACGTGGTCATGCCCGACATGGATGGCGCCCGTCTCGCGCGCGAGGCGGTATTTCGTCGACACCATCTTCGCGTGCTGTTCATTACCGGCTATACGCGCAACGCCATCCTGCACAACGGCGTTCTCGACCCAGGCGTCAAACTGCTGACGAAGCCGTTCACGTTGGAGCAGCTCGCTTTGAAAATCCGGGAGATTCTCGATTCGAAATAGCCGGCGACGGTCAGTCCTCGGCTTTGAGCGGACGCATCAGCAGCGCTTCAACGGCGCCGTCGACGCTTAGCCGCTCCGAAAGAATGGCGTCGACCGCCTCGGCAATCGGCAGTTCGACGTCGTGGGCGCGCGCCATTTCCACCATGACGCGCGCCGTAAAGGCGCCCTCCGCAAGCTTGCCACGCGTGGCGTCTTCCACCGACTCTCCGCGCCCCAGCGCTTCGCCAAGCGCGAAGTTGCGCGACTGCGCCGATCCGCAGGTGAGGACGAGGTCGCCCAGTCCGGAAAGCCCCATCAGCGTCTCCTGTCGCGCGCCTAACGCGCGCCCGAGCCGCATCAGCTCTGCGAATCCGCGCGCGATGAGCGCCGCCTGCGCGCTCGCGCCGAGCCCGCGGCCGTGGCTCATGCCAGCGGCGATGGCGAGAACATTCTTCGCCGCGCCGCCAATTTCGACGCCGCGCACGTCGGTCGATCGATAGAGTCGAAACGTCTTCGTCGAAAGCTCTTCACATAGACGCCGCGCCAATTGCTCGTCATGCGCCGCGAGCGTGACCGCCGTCGGCAGGCCCCGACAGACGTCCGCCGCGAAGCTTGGTCCCGAGAGCACGGCGACGCAGGCCTTAGGGAGTTCCTCGCGCACGACGTCGCTTAAGAATTTTCGGCGCTCGCGCTCAATGCCCTTGGCGCAGATCACGAAGGCGGCGCCCTCGCGCAGATGCGGCCGCGCGGCGCGCGCGGTCAGGCGGATCGCTTGCGCGGGCGTGACCGCGAGGACGATTTCCGCGTCGCCTAAGGTCGACATGTCGTCCGTCGGCGTGACGGCGGCGGCAAGCGGCAGCCCCGGCAGCCGGCGCTTGTTCTCGCGGTCGCGGGCGAGCGCCTGGGTCGTATGCGGATCATGCGCCCATAGCGGAACCCGCGCGCGGCCCTGCGCGGCGACATTAGCGAGCGCGACGCCCCATGCGCCAGCTCCGAGCACTGCGACCGGCGCCTGCGTCATCTAAAGCCAACCCGCTGATTGTCGGCGCGCGACCACAATCTCTCGAAGGCTTCGCGAAACCGCGCCGCCATTTGCGGACTGTCGATCACGATGAGGTCGTTGTCCTGATAGATTTCGCCCGAAACGGAGAAATTCGCCGAGCCGCTGCGCAAGACGCGTCCGTCCACCTGATAGGATTTAAGATGCATCAGATCGCGCGAACGGCCCTTGCGCCGTATCTCCATATTGGGGGCGTCCGCGATCTCGTCGATCGCTGAAGCGCCGCGCCCCATTTCTTCGCCATCCAGATAGATTCGCACCTTGACGCCGCGCATGGCGGCCCGGCCAAGCGCCGTCAGCAAAGAGCGGTCGGTCAAGACATAGGCCGCCATATCGATCGAGCGGCGCGCCTCGCCGATGAGACGTGCGTCGACCGAACCGAAGCCTTCGCCGGGCCCGTAAAGCACACGCACGCCAGCAATGGTCGGCTCTTCGGCAAGGAGTCCGGCAGGTTGTGGCGTCGGCGCGAGCGTCATCGCCACGAGCGTCGCCAGGAAAAGAAATCGCATCGCGCGGCGCGCCTCAAGCCTTGCCGTGATGCGATCGACTCGGCTCGGCGTCAAGCGGCCAGCGCGGACGCGGCGCAAAGTCCAGCTCATCGGTCAGTCCGCGCTTCAAGCGCTCAAGCCCCGCCCAGGCGATGATCGCGCCATTGTCGGCGCAGAGCGCCGCCGGCGGCGAAATAAACCGCAGGCCGCTTTCGGCGCAAAGTCGCACCAGCGCGCGGCGAATGGCGCCATTGGCGGCGACTCCGCCGCCGATGACAAGGCCCTGCGGCGACCGCCCCTCATGTTCGGCAAAGAGCCGCACGCCAGAGCGCACCCGGTCGACGATCACGTCGACGACCGCAGCCTGGAAGGAGGCCGCAAGATCCTTCACGTCCTGTTCGTTCGCCGTCTGCAGTTTGAGGATTTCCTGGCGCACCGCGGTTTTCAATCCCGAGAGCGAAAAATCCGCCCCTTCCCGACCGAGCATCGGGCGCGGGAAGTCGAATCGATGCGCGTCGCCCTCAAGCGCCAGTCTTTCAATTTGCGGTCCTCCCGGATAGGGGAGCTCCAACATTTTGGCGACCTTGTCGAAAGCCTCGCCCGCAGCGTCGTCGACGGTGGACCCCAATCGCCGATATTCGCCGACGCCCTTCACGGCGACGAGCTGGGTGTGCCCCCCGGAGATCAGAAGCGCCAGAAACGGAAAATCGAGCCGGTCGGTCAGCCGCGCGGTCAGCGCATGCGCCTCCAGATGATTGACGGCGATGAACGGCTTGCCGAGCGCCAGCGCCAGCGCCTTGCCGGCGGTCAGTCCGACCAGGACGCCGCCGATCAGTCCCGGACCGGCCGCCGCGGCGATGGCGTCGAGGTCCTTCGGCTCGGTCATGGCGCGCTCCAGCGCGCGCCGGATCAACCGGTCGAGCACGTCGATATGGGCGCGCGCCGCGATCTCCGGCACGACGCCGCCATAGGCCGCGTGACGGGCGATCTGGCTCAGCACCTCATTGGACAGGATCGCTCCTCCCTCTTCGCCGAGCCGCTCCGACACGACCGCGACCGCCGTCTCGTCGCAAGTGGTTTCAATGCCCAAAACTCGCATGCGCACTCCCTGTCGCAGGGGAATCGTTGCGCCGATTTTCGATCGACGTCGTTGCAAGCTTATACCGTTGCACGATGAGAGGTTTAGAAAATTGCGACCGCCAAATGGATTACGGCAAAAGTGGCGGGTTGCTTGGGAGTATCGCGACCGTTAATGCAGAGCTAAAGATAGGCTGATTATTTTCTTGAATTCTCGTAGTCGCCGGGGATGTCCCGCTTGATGTTGAAAAGCGGAAATCGGCGTTGCTGGCCTGAATGCTATGCGGCTTTCGCGGTTTGAGCAAGATGCTCGTTCGATGGGACGGCGTTCGCCATGCGCTTTGCGAGCGCC
>VGDY01000231.1 GCA_016869555.1 Alphaproteobacteria bacterium
GCTCATGCCGTCTCGAACCACCGCATCGATCACCCGATCACGCAAATCTTGAGAATATGATCCACCCATCCCCGCTGGCCTCCGCCCAGCCAAAAGGTTGAATCAAAACAACCGCGATTCGGGAATCCCCTCCGAGTCAGCGTAATTGCAAAACGCTCTAGGGTAGATTTTCTCCGACTTCAAGGCGTCTCGCGCATAAGCGAGGCAGGCCGAAATGTCTTCGCGCGAAAGCGTCGGGTAATTGCGCAGAATATCCGCCTCGGACCAGCCGTCGGCCATAAGCCCGATGACGAACTCGACTGAAAGCCGCGTCCCGCGCACCACCGGCTTGCCAGCAAGAACCTGCGGGTCGAGCATAACGCGAGGATGGTCCGTCATTGAGGCAATCTCCTTGCGCCAATATACACCGCATGGCCGCAAATCACACCAACGCGCTCTGCTCCCTTTGCATCCATTCACACACGGCGAACGCCGGCGCGAAGGGGATGAGCGAAGCGGAATATCGCGAAGTGCTGGCGATCGTCGGCGTGGCTCCGGAGACGAACCGACTCGTCGACGCGCTCGGCGTGCCGATCGACGAGGAGTATCAGGTGGGCTGAGGGTCGCGAGGTGAGGCGTCAGTGAAGACAGTCCTCACTGCTCGCCTTCGCGCATCCTCTCCGCGTCATGCCCGCGCTTGTCGCAGGCATCCATGCGGCGCCGCCGCGCAGGTCTCGCGGCGTTGCGCAGCTTCTCGGCGTGGATGGCCGGGACAAGCCCGGCCATGACGCGGGTTGTCTCCTTACCGAGACGCCGTCACCATGCCCTGATGCGGGGCGGCTGGGTTTACATCATGACCAATCGGCCAAACGGGACGCTCTATCTCGGCGTCACCAACGATCTCGCGCGCCGCTCATTTGAGCATCGTGAAGGCCGCACGCGCGGTTTCACGCAACTCTATGGCCTCAAGCGCCTCGTTTGGTACGAGCCGCACGACGACATCCGCACGGCGATCCAGCGCGAGAAGACCATGAAGCATTGGCCGCGCGCCTGGAAGGTGAAACTCATTCTCGAAATGAATCCTGATTGGCATGACTTATACGAGGACTTGCCGAACTAATGCGCAATGAGCGCGGCGCAACCTCTCCGCGTCATGCCCGCGCTGGTCGCGGGCATCCACGCGGCGCCGCTGCGCAAGTCTTGCAGCATTCGTGCGGCCTCTCGGCGTGGATGGCCGGGACAAGCCCGGCCATGACGGTTGAGCGGTTGCGCACAGTCGATCAACTTCTCACGCCGGATTCCGCTTGCCGCGTCAAATCTCTGTCGCCGCCAGCCACCTCTCCGCGTCATGCCCGCGCTTGTCGCGGGCATCCACGCGGCGGCGCCACCACGAACCCCGCAGCATTTGCGCAATGTCCCGACGCGGATGGCCGGGACAAGCCCGGCCATGACGGCTGAGCGGTTTCGCAAAAATCTCGACGGACCGCGGCTAGAATCGCGAGGCGCATCCTCTCCGCGTTTGTCGCCAGCCATCACACCAACCTACTCTGCGCCTTCGCCGCGGCGATAAAACTCGCAAACAGCGGATGCGGTTCAAACGGGCGCGACTTCAGCTCGGGGTGATATTGCACGCCGATGAACCAGGGGTGGTCGGGTATCTCCACCGTCTCGGGCAGCAGCCCGTCGGGCGAAGAGCCGGCGAATAACAGCCCGCAATCCTCCAGCCGCTCGCGATAGGCGAAGTTCACCTCATAGCGATGGCGGTGGCGCTCGGAGATTTCGCTCGCGCCGTAAATGCCGGCGATGCGCGAACCCGGCTTCAACAGCGCCGGAAAAGCGCCAAGCCGCATGGTGCCGCCCAGTCCCTCGCCGACGCCACGCTTCTCCAGCTCATTGCCCTTGAGCCATTCGGTCATGAGACCCACGACCGGCTCGGCGCAGGGGCCGAATTCGGTCGAATTCGCCTTGTCGATTCCCGCAAGCGCGCGGGCCGCTTCGATCACCGCCATCTGCATCCCGAAACAGATGCCGAAATAGGGCACGCCGCGCTCGCGCGCGAAACGCGCCGCGAGAATCTTGCCCTCGGCGCCGCGCTGGCCGAAGCCGCCCGGAACGAGAATGCCGTGCACATGTTCAAGATGCGCGGCCGGATCGGCGCTCTCGAAAATCTCCGATTCGATCCAGTCGAGATTGACCTTCACGCGATTGGCGAGCCCGCCATGCGCCAGCGCCTCGATCAGGCTCTTATAGGCGTCCTTCATCTCGGTATATTTGCCGACCACCGCGATGGTGACTTCGCCTTCCGGGTTGTTGATGCGCTGCGTCACCGCGTTCCAGCGGCTCATGTCGGGCTTTGGCGCGGGCTCGATGCCGAAGGCGGCGAGCACCTGCGCGTCCAGCCCCGCCGAGTGATAGGCGCGCGGCACGTCATAGATATTCGCGGCGTCGCGCGCCTCGATCACCGCCTGTTCGCGCACGTTGCAGAAGAGCCCGAGCTTGCGGCGCTCCTCGCGCGGAATTTCGCGATCGGTGCGGCAGAGCAGAATGTCGGGCTGAATGCCGATCGAGCGCAGCTCCTTCACCGAATGCTGCGTCGGCTTGGTCTTCAACTCGCCGGCGCTCGGGATATAGGGCAGCAGCGTCAGATGGATGTAAATGCAGTGATGCGGCGGCAGATCGTTCTTGAGCTGGCGGATCGCCTCGAAGAACGGCAGTCCTTCGATGTCGCCGACCGTGCCGCCGATCTCGATCAGCGCGAAATCGACGTTCTCATTGCCATCGACGACGAACTCCTTGATGGCGTTGGTGACATGCGGAATGACCTGGATCGTCGCGCCGAGATAGTCGCCGCGCCGCTCCTTGTTGATGATGTCCTGATAGATGCGGCCCGTGGTGACATTGTCCTGCCGCGTCGCTGGCCGGCCGGTGAAGCGCTCGTAATGACCGAGATCGAGATCGGTCTCGGCGCCGTCGTCGGTGACGAAGACCTCGCCGTGCTGATAGGGCGACATCGTGCCCGGATCGATGTTGAGATAGGGATCGAGCTTGCGCAGCCGCACCGTATAGCCGCGCGCCTGCAACAGCGCGCCGAGCACCGCCGACGCCAAGCCCTTGCCAAGTGAGGAGACCACGCCGCCGGTGATGAAGATATACCGCGCCATGGGGCTTAACGCCTAACGCCTTTCAAGCGATTCTGATAGCGAATTATTGGGCCGGGGGCCGTAACCCCCAGCCGAAATTGTGCGATGCGGATTTGGGCGCGCCCTACTGGGTCGGCGCTTTCCAGTTCGTCGGGGGCGCCGGCTTGTTTTCGGGCTCGGCCGGCTTGGCCTCGGGGGCCGAAGGATTGGCTTCCGGCGCCGCGGGCTTCGCCTCAGAATCGGCGGGCTTTGACTCCGCGGGCTTCCACTCTTCCGTCTTCGGCGCTTCCCACTTCAAGCCGTCCGTCTGGGACGCGTCAGGTTTCGGCGCTTCAGCGGCCGGGGGCGTCGGCGCGGTCGCGGCGGGAGCGGCCGGCGCGTCGCTCGTCGGCGCGGGAGCGGGCGCATCAGGTTTGAGCGCCTCGGCCTTGGGCTGTTCCGCTGGCGCGGCGGC
>VGDY01000232.1 GCA_016869555.1 Alphaproteobacteria bacterium
AAGGCCGGAGAATGTGTCCGGCGGCTCCTCTTCGTCATCGATTGCTCCTGATTCGCGGCGAGAATCCTCGCCGCTGTCAGGCAGGAAATCCACTTATGCTACTGTCCGAATTTGCGGGGCCGGCTCTAAATCAGAAAGCCGCTAAAATGGCCGAGTCTGTGCATTCGGATTAAGTGTGATCTGATTGCGGACTTCGAGCATCAGTCGCTTCCTCAACGGGGCCATGGCTGGTTTGCTCAGGTCGATCGGCCCTTGCAAGAATTGATGCGCGAAAGCGCCAAAATCGTGCCGGTGTAGTGCAGTAGACACCGCATCGCGCAATACAGGGCCGCCGTGTTTGGAGTAGAAGACCACCTCAGATGGCCACCCGCATGGCCAGCGATCGACTTTGACTCCCGTAGCGGCGTATTTGGTCCAGTCGGGGCAGCCCGACGGATGGTCCTCAACTGTTTTGCGCGGAGGCATCCGGAGTGGACGCACGAGCGCGACGATGCGGCCAAATGTTTTGGGATCGTCGCTATAATCAGGCTCTGGGTCTTCGGTGACATAGATCGCTACAAGGCCGCCAGTCCCAGCGCCAGTCCCGTCGCCGGTAATGCGCCGACCAATCTCTTGTATTCTGGCTTTGCCTTGCTGGATGACGCAGAAGCGATCGTCATCCGGAGAATAGGAAAAGACGGGAGAGATCGCCTGTATTTCGCTCAATCCGTTAGATGATTCAGCCATAGTTCGCCTCCCCAAAGTCAGTGTTCATTTGTGCTTCCACTCAGTGTTTGTGAGGCCGCCCTGCGGGCTGTCCAGCGCCGACTAGTCCAGATTTGCGGCCATGAGTTCGTCCCGCAGTCTGCGGAGTCGTTCTTTGATCCGCTCGTTCTCCTTTGCGAAGCCCTCCGGCAACTCGTTCATCCGCCGAAGTTCAATTTTCTCGTTCTGGTTTTCGAATGTGCCGGCACCGATGACTGCTGTAGGCGTCACGGCATTAGTGGGGTGGTCCTGGTAGAAGGTTTTGACCAGCAATGTGCAAAGGTCTGCAAGGCGGGGAAGGGGAATTTCCTCGCTCATGCGGCTCCACTTTTCGCCCGAGTAGCGCCAGACCTTGGCCGAAAGCGCGTCGGGATCGCCTTCGTTCCTCCACTGCGCCAATCCGATCGACAGATACTTCGCATCCGTATGCTCGGAGCATGGTCCGTCGAAGGGCGCGTAGGGCAGCATGAATAGTGCCTGATGCTTTAGCCACGTTGGGGGCGGGTAGTGCAGCAAAGTCTCAGCAGTTTCGGCGGTAGATTTCGCGAGGGGGCTTGCCATAGCCAGCTTCCGAGTTTGTAAACGATGTTTGTAACATACCTTTGTAACAAGTGTTTGTAAATGAGCCGGACAACAATTTTTGGGAGGGCCGGTGGTTTCGCGAAGCGGACATGAGCGCAGGGCATTCCCTCTGGTGAGATATGAGCGACATTCCCCCTGGAGCCGACACGCTTTTGCGTGGGCGCTTGCCGGCGGTTCGGTCAAGGCCGGCCGAAGGCCGCCCGCGCAGCGGGTCGCCTTGAGGGAAGCGCCAGGCCAAGCGCCATGATCGGCGGGTCGGCCGGGGCATTGATCCGATGGGGGAGCGAGAGGACGACGCCCGTCTCTTCCGTCGCGCCTTGAGTCGATCTCGCCACAGGGCCGCGCGCGTCGGCGCTGCTTTCCGTCATGCCATGTTACTGCATGATGCTCGATGTCGATCCTGTCCGGCATACCCGCCCGACTCCGGGGCTTTTCCCGAGGCTCTTTCCCAAAAGAGATGAGGGCGAAGGCGGCGCGAAAAGCGCCCACGCTTTTCGCCCTAGCCGAAGTCGGGCGCACGCGCCAACGCGCGGCCCGAAAAAGACTCGGAGTCGGGCGGGTAGCCCGACGCGCGCGGCCCGTGCTTCCTGTTTCCTTCAATCTGTTACTCCGCCTTACCCTAAAGGCGGGGTCCATGGCGGGGTTGTCGATAAGCCCGCTTCCTGCGGCGCACTTTTTCTTCTCGGGTCCGTTAGAACAGTCTCTTATTTTCGCTGTAGAGCATTGGCAGAGCGTCCGATCGCACGCGAAACTTGGTGCCGTGATTGTGCCCGCTGCGTGCGTCGAAATCGACATAGACGACGCCCGACTCGATGCCGGCAAGAAGGTGATCGAGGCTGAAGGCCGAGAGCATGGTGGCGTGGCTGTAGTGATACAGTTCGTGGCCGGTTTCGCGCTTAACTTCCGCCTCGACAAAGAAGGAGTTGTGGAGCTTCGCCCCAGCGTCATGGGCGAGATCGTCGAAGCCCCAATAAGGTTGCGGATCGACTTCGGCCAGGCCGGCACGCTCTTTGACTTGCGCAAGCCAGAGATGATGGCGCGGGTCGACCGAAAATGCATCGAAAGAGACCAGCACCTTTCTTGCGTCCCGGTCGACAACGACCCTGAAGCCGCGATCGCTGGCACGGGCTCCCGAGATGGTTTGGCGGAAGCTCATTTCCGTTGCGGGATATTTTTCTCCTGCTTGCTGATGCTGCCAGCCATAGAGGGGGAGGAAAACGCGGGGGACAAAGCGTACGGCGCGCGGCGATGGTTCGCTATGAAAGAGAGTGACGAGGCTCGACGATCCTTTTCGGTGGGTCTTCAGCTCCCATTCGGCCGCATTGGGAATAGGGAGATTGTTTTCTTCGATCCCTAGCAAATCTTCGAGGGTGTTGCCGACGCCGCCATGGTTGCCGTGGCGGGCGTTGGGAACAAAGCCCATGGCTTCGATCTCAGCGAGCTTTGCAATCAACCCCTCTTTGGTGAAAATCTCCTGGCCATGCGGCATAAATCAGTTGAGCCGCAGTGACTCCTTATGTTGTGCAATGCGCCATTCTGCGTCGCGGCAATAGTCGGGTGACACGTCGATGCCGATAAAGTCCCGGCCGAAGTTGAGCGCGGAGAGGGCTGTCGTCCCTGAGCCCATGAAAGGGTCGAGGATTGTTTGGGCCGTGGTTGCGCCGATGATCTTGTCGATCAAGGCGACAGGGAAGGGAGCCGGATGCTTGTTTCGCGTCTCCTGCATGATCTCCCATACGTCGCCCTCGCCGCCGGCCTTGGGGGCGAGACGGAATTTCGGCTTGGCGATGAGATAGATGACTTCGTATGTGGGGAGGAAATAGCCGGGGTTAAAATTGATGCCGCCCTTGCGCTTCCAAATGATGATCTGGCGGACAGGGAAGCCGGCGACGATGTCGGATCGATCCTGCAACAAGCCGTTCTGCACCCGCCATTTGTGATTGTAGAAGATCGCGCCATCCTCGGGGATGAGGCGCATCATCTCGGCAAGGCACTCGCGTTGCCAGGCGACATAATCCTCATGCGGCATACAGTCGGCGTGATGGGAATAGCCGTTCTTCAACGCAGCGCGCTCCCATTTACCGCCGCGCCCGTCCTTCATGCCGTTGCCGGTGGAGTTTTTTAGATTGTAGGGCGGCGAAGTGATCACGAGATTCACGGAGCCGGCCGGCATGGCGCGCA
>VGDY01000233.1 GCA_016869555.1 Alphaproteobacteria bacterium
GCCGCGGCGCTGCGCGAAATGGGGCTGGGACTATAACGGCAACCGCGTCTGCGTCGCCTTCTACAACAACTGAGCGCGCACGCGTCGGTTCTTTAAGCCGCAGGCCTTTCGGCCTGCGGTTTTTCTTTTGCAGGCGTCAATCGAGGGCTCGCGCGCGCGGGGCTGCTTGAACTTCAAAACCGGATCGCTAATTTGAAGCGAGCGGCGCCGATGGGAGAGACATCATGCCGGCGGGGTTGACGAGACTGATAATTTTTGGGGCGATCGGCTTTTTCATCGGCGCAGCGATCGTCGGCTATTACGCCGGCTGAAGACGGAAGTCCGCGTAAGCTCAAAATTCAGCGAAATGTCGCGTCCCGCCTTCCGGCGTCGACGCCTGTCGACGATCTCTCCGGCGACGGCCGACGCAGCGAGTTGCGGCGGCGGCTGGCGGCGCATCGCACGCCGCAGACCGGCGGACGATAACTTTTCATTAACCATGTTGATGTAAGCGAATGCAGTTTGACGCGCGACCAGGAGAATCGACGATGGCGATCAGCATCAGGACCAAGCTTGGCATCATTCTGGCGGTTGGGGTTTTGGCCGGCCTCTCGTCGGCGTTGCTTTCGCTGCTGCTTTTGGCGGTGGCGGGCCTGCTGATCGTCTGGGGCCAGAATCCGCAGGCGACGGAAGCCTTTTTCGAAAGCCTCCCCTTCGGCAATTACAGCTCGAAGGCCTTCTCCCGCTTGAGCGCGATCCTTTCCCAGTAAGCGCCGGGGCCGCGCGCGGCGGCGGCCCGTCCGGCGATGATGAGCGCCATGTCCACGCTATAGCTCTCTATAACTGGCGGGGACTTGGCGCGTTCACGTCCCAAGGGCGTCGAGGCGGTGATCCGCGCGCGAAAGGTTCTGACCTTTCATCCTTCCCGGGCACTTGTGGCTCGGATGAACGGATGGGCGGAAAGGGATCGAGAAATTGCCCCGTGCTTGGACGGCTCTCCTTGACTCGATCCCCAGGCGGCGCGGCGCAATGTTAGCGTCGCGCCGGCTTTCGCCGCGTGGTTGACTCGCCCGGCATTCAGAGACCGAGCCCGAGCTTGCGACTGAAACGTCAGTCGACGCCGCTCTTGCGCATTTGTGTGCGTCGGTAGCGCTACGATCAAAGGAGCCGCCATCCGGTCGCCAATACGCGGCGTACGACTTTGTACGTCCAATACCGCCGTCTGCTGAGACCAGGTGGATGAAAGTAAACCGCCTGCGCTTGCATAAGAACCAATGTCGCGCGTTCCCGCGCGATGACGACCGCGGCGACAGCTGCGGGAGGTCCGAGCGCGCTGATGACTCGCCCACGGTGGCGAACAAGCGGTCGTGTGGCGACGAAAGCTCTCACGGCCAGGGACCGTTTTCGGCCTCGTAGACTGCGTTCGCCTGCGCGATTTCGATGTCGCGGGTCGTCGGCGACCATCCGCCGCCGAGCGCCTGATAGAGGCTGGCCGCCGCCCGGAAGCGCGCCAGACGCGCCTGGACGAAGCGATCCTGGCTCTGGAAGAGCGAGGTTTGCGTGGTGGCGAGCGTGACCGTGTCGATCGTCCCCTCGCGCAGCCGCGCCAACGCCGTCGCAATGGCGCGGCGCCAGGCCGTGACTGATTCGGCTTGCAGCCTTAGCTGACGATCCGTCTCGCGCGCGGCGACGAGCGCGTTCTCGACATCGGTCAAGGCGGAGAGAATCTGCTTGCGGTAAAGAGTCGCGAGTTCCTCATATCTGCCTTTCTGCAACTCATATTGTCCCTGCAAGGCGTAGCCGTCGAACAGGGGTTGCGCCAGTCCGGACCCGAGTTGCCAGGCGACGGCCTCGGGCCGCAGCAGGTTTTTCAGAAGCGCGCTTTGTAAGCCATAGAGTCCGGTGAGGGTGATCGACGGGAAAAACGCGGCGCGCGCCCGCAGCACGGAAAATTCCTGCGAGGCGAGTCTTGCTTCCGCAAGCGCAATATCCGGACGGCGCAGCAACACTTCCGACGGCAGGCCGGGCGCGACAGCCGGAACAGCGAGCTTCGCCAGCGATCCGCCCTTGAGCAGCAAGTTCTCGGGCGCGCGGCCGAGCAGCGCCGCAAGGAGGTTTTCCGTTTGCTGCAAATTTTGCTCGAGCGCCGGAATTGATGCGCGTTGATCCGGGAGCAGCGCCTGCTGCTGCGCGACGTCCATCCCCGTCGCCGTGCCGACGTCGAACCGCAGCTTGATCGTCTCGAAAACCTCGGTTGCGATCCTGACATTGTCGCGGGCGATGCGGAGACGGTCGCGCGCCGCCAGCGCCTGAAAATAGGCGTTCAGCACCGCGGCGACCGTTGCGATTTCCACGACGTCGCGGTCAAAGCGGCTGGCGTTGGCGAGAAGCCGCGCGGCGCTGGAGGCGTCCTGATTCTTGCCCCAAAAATCGATCTCATAGCTTGCCGTCAGACCAAGCTGAAAGAAGCCGAAGCTGACGGCCTGGAAGTCAGAAGTGGCGAGCGCATCGGAACTCGCGGGCGTCAGTCCGGTCGCGCCGGACGTGGGGACCAGAACCGTTCCCGGGGTGCGGTTGGTTTGGGCGATGTTGCTCACGGACAAAGCCGGCCACAAGGCGGCGCTCGACATGCGCGCCTGCGCATCCGCCTGTGTAATGCGCGCGACCGCCGCGCCGATGTCGAGATTTTGATCCAGCGCCTGGTCGACTAATCCGGTCAGTTCCCTTGATCGGAAGAGCGTCGCGAAGTCCCGCCCGCTCCTCAACGGCGGCGCGGAACGTGGCACGGCCGCACGGAATCGCTCCGGCGGCGGTGCGCCAAGATCCGGCTTTTCCCATTCGAGATTGCAGCCCCCCCAAGCCCAAGCGAACCGACAACGTCGCGCGCGACGCGATTGCGCGCACCGCGCGGCGTGTCATGACGACGGATGCCGCCGATGCTCGATCTCCGTCCGCTTGATTGAAGGATGTGCGAGCCGCTTGGGTCTCGATCCGGCCTCGACGATGCGTTGTCATCGGCCGCCCCTATTCTCGCCTGAGCGCGTCGATCGGATTCATCGCCGCCGCGCGCCGCGCGGGCAAATAGCCGAAAATCACGCCGACGCCGACCGAGACCAGAAGCGCGAGCGCAATGCTGGAGGGTCGAATGATCAGCGGCCAATCGGAGGCACGCGCCACGATCGCGCTGCCGGCGACGCCGAGGAGAAGACCGACAATTCCGGCGAGAACGCAAAGGGTGACGGCTTCGACGAGAAACTGCATGAGGATGTCGCGCTTGCGCGCGCCGATCGCGAGGCGAAGGCCGATTTCCTGCGTGCGCTCCGTCACCGAAACCAGCATGATGTTCATGATCCCGACGCCGCCGACGAGAAGCGCGATCGCCGCCGTCGCCGAGAGCAGCCAGGTCAGCGTGGATTGTGTGGCGTTCAGCATCTGAATGAATTGCGTAAGATCGCTCA
>VGDY01000234.1 GCA_016869555.1 Alphaproteobacteria bacterium
TTGCAAGGTCGAGACCGATAATGCTAACCTTTTCCATGGATGTCCTCTCCGTTCGTGGGATGCGCAAACATCGCCACCTTGGCACATCGCGATGCCGTCAGGAGGGGGCATCCACTCCATCACTTAAGACAAATGGACACTATCGTTGATATCGGGGGGAAAAGACGGCGAGTTAGCGCCGATCAGGCGCAAACGTCGGTCCTGGAACCGGGACGAGAAGCGCCGGATCGTCGATGAGAGCCTCAAAGAAGGAGCGTCGATTGCCGAGGTGGCGCGGCGGCACGAGCTCAACGCCAATCAGCTTTTCACCTGACGCCGAGAGTTCGAAGTCGACCCTGCCGCGCCGAAGCATCTCACGCCAATACTGCCGGTGACGATCGCGTCGGACAACACTGCAGAAGGTTCCACTTCGGGATCGCGCGGCCGGATGGAAATCGTTCTTTCGGAAGGCCACCGGATCCTCATCTGGGCTTCTGTGGAGACGGCAGCGTTGTCGCGCGTATTGAAGGCGCTGTCGCGGCGATGATTCCGATTCCGAGCGGCGTCAGGGTCTGGATTGCGACTGGTCATACGGACATGCAGCGCGGCATGCAGGGTCTGGCGCTGCAGGTCCAGGAGTGTCTGAAGCGCGATCCGCATGCCGCCGATCTTTATATTTTCCGAGGCCGTCGCGGGCGCGCGCAATGAGCAGCTCGTCCTGATCATCAAGGAGATGCAGCGTCATCGCTTCGGTCGACGCGCCAAGACGCTGCCCGAAGACCAGCAGTTGCCGCAACGAAAAGCGCTTTACGCTTGGGATGACGAATTGCACCGCGCCCTTAACGGCAAGGCCGACGAGCACACGGTCTCTGTCCTTCTTGCGACCATGCTCGATGGATTTCCACGAGGCATGGTCCCGAAACGTTCAAACCTATGTCGAATTAGCGCTTCTAGTCACTGGCGACAATGCTCTTTCGCCGGAAATTCGCGCCGCCGCGATCATTCGAATCTGGCGAAAGGACCGATTCTCCCGACGATCGCCGAACTACAGGACGAATTCGATTATGCGCGTCAGGGTGCAACCAACACGCGACGGGTCGTCGCCAAAACGATCGCGCTGTTGGACAATGCCGAAGAGATACTCATGGCGACAGGCGATATTGATTCGCCGAAGAAAGCCTTCCCGACATAAGGCATGACGCACTGTCCATATGGAGGAGCGCAACCGGTTCGCTTCGGCCTAAACGAATATGCGCCCCGAATGTGCGGCGCCGCTACCTCTTTGTTCGGAGTGGCGCAACCGTGGCGCCAGCGCGACCATCGAGTGCGGCGGCGATTGTCGCACCGATGGCGTCGGCGGCGCGACGGATCGGGTCGGCGTCGAGATGCGCATAGCGTTGTGTGGTCGCGGCTTGTGTGTGGCCGAGAAGCTTGCCGACGATCGGCAGGCCTAGGCCAGCGCCGGCGCCGATGCTGGCGAAGGAGTGACGCAGATCGTGAATACGCAAGCCGGGAAGAGAGGCCGCCTTAGTCACTGCCGTCCAGGGTTTCTTGAGATCGGCTCGGGGAATGTCGGGGTTCGCGCCGCCAATGACGAACGGGCCTATCCGATCCAATGATTGCAGAACCGCAAGCGACGGCGCATTCAGCGTGATTGTCCTCCGGCCAGTCTTCGAGTCGGGCAACAGCAACAGTCCGCGCTCGAAATCGACGTGCTTCCAGCGCAGATGCAGAATTTCTCGAAGGCGCGCGCCGGTGAAGAGGAGCAGACGCAACGCCGCAATGCCAGTCCCAAACCGTCCGTCATTCTCAAATTGGCGGAAAGCTTCGCCAAGCCGCCCCAATTCTTCCGTCGATAGAAAACGTTCGCGACGAGCCTCGGGAAAGCGTTCGATACGCATTGCGGGGTTATGGCCCTCTGAAATTAAGCCATGCCGCTCGCCGAAGGAATACATGCTGGCGACGACGGCCAGCAGCCGGTTCGCCTGGTACGGACGATCCTGCAGCGACAGGTGGAGCCGCGCGAGATCGGCGCGGGCAAAGTCGTGCGCCTTGCGGGCTCCATGCTTGGGCAAAAGGTAGCAATCGATCAGACTGCGGTAGTGAACCGCCGTGGAACTCTTGCGCTTGGCGCGGACATGTTCGTCAAGGAATCGGGCGGCGAGGTCCGCGACCGAGAGCGCCGCCCGCTCCCTGCGCCTCTCATCCGCCGGGTCCCGCCCTCGCCGAACGTCCGCCAGCGTCTCTTGGGCGAGGCCGCGCGCTTGCTCGGGCGTCAGCTGGCCGAAACGGCCGACGGCGACAAAGCGCTTGCGGCCAGCGGCGCGGTAGCGAACTAGAAACGTCTTGGTCCCGGAGGGTTCGATCCGCAGACCAAAGCCCTTTAACGCGCTATCCCACAGGATGTAACGTTCCGCCTCGGGCGCGGCGGCGTCCACCGTCCGCTTGGTCAGCTTCCCAATCCGCTCGCGCATCGCCAATCCTTGGTGACCATATGGTGACCACGAGAAAGAAAATCACAGGTTGCAGCTGGAAACAATGGCGAAGATAATTACACACAAGATCAGTATCTTACCGTGATATGGCGTAGAGCTGGATAGTCCCGAAAAGTTATGAAATGAGACTTTTAATCAGGGGGTCCCGGGTTCGAGCCCCGGCGCGCTCACCAAATAAAATCAAATGCTTATTATTTCAATGCGGTAACAGTTACGCTTCGGCGACCAAATGGCGACCGCTCAGTTCGCGAATTTGGTTCGGCCGACGGACTTGGAATTTCACGGCGTTCGCCTTTCCACGGACACGAAGCGCCGCGATAGCAAGCGCTCGTTCGAATCCCTCCGAAAAAAAACAGTGCGCAGGAGGGCGGATTTGCGCGATCTGTAACTGCTTCGAACGAGGTCGGAAGATATCTATTCACGTTTATCTACTTCAGTGTTCGAATCCCATTGGGCGAGCACATCGTCGAAATTCGTGACGCCGTCCTCGGCCCTTATGTAAAGTCGGCGAAGCTGTCATCGGCGCCTCTTATTCCCGCTTCAGCGCGTCGATCGGATTCATTGAAGCCGCTTGCCTTGCCGGAAGGTAGCCAAACAGCACGCCGACGCCGACCGAGATCAGAAGCGCGAGCGCAATGCTGGAGGGTCGAATGATCAGCGGCCAATCGGAGGCACGCGCCACGATCGCGCTGCCGGCGACGCCGAGGAGAAGACCGACAATTCCGGCCAGCACGCAAAGGGTGACGGCTTCGACGAGGAACTGCATGAGGATGTCGCGCTTGCGCGCGCCGATCGCGAGGCGAAGGCCGATTTCCTGCGTGCGCTCCGTCACCGATACCAGCATGATGTTCATGATCCCGACGCCGCCGACGAGAAGCGCGATCGCCGCCGTCGCCGAGAGCAGCCAGGTCAGCGTGGATTGTGTGGCGTTCAGCATCTGAATGAATTGCGTAAGATCGCTCA
>VGDY01000235.1 GCA_016869555.1 Alphaproteobacteria bacterium
GACGTCATCGCTCGTATCGCCGATCACCCGATCAACCAGATCGACGACCTTCTTCCCTGGAAATGGCGGCCTGAAATGTCGCAAGATGTCGCCGCATAGCAACACGCGGTCGTCCGATCACGCTTACTTGGTATCACATCTATGTGGCTTTGCGGGCGCGTCGGCGATTTCTCGAGATGTTTTCCGTCCCGGAAGGTATTCGACCATTCTCAGGCTGAGAGGAAAGCGGAAATAGAGCCAGACCGCATGGGCGACGACTTCGGCGGGAAAGCGATGGCCGCGATAGAGGGGGCTGGGCGTCTTGATCATCGGCGCCAATGACCCGAAAATCGCTGCCAACCCGTCGACGTGACGGTTCCTCTTTCAGTCATAACCTGAAGGTCACAGGTTCAAATCCTGTCCCCACAACCAACTTAATCCTGTCAGATCAGAGTCTTAGCTCTGTCCTCATGGGCCTTAGGTACCAAGGTAAGCGCCAGGTTCAGCCGCGCCCCGAGCGTCGGCGACGCTTAGCTCATTGTGATGCGGAGACCGCGTCGACGTCGAGATAGGCCGGCGCCCCTCTCGGCGCGCCGCCGATCGAAACGACAATCTTTCGAGCCTTTGGCGAAATCTGTGCGCGCCAGCCACCGTCGATTTGGTGGAGATAGCTGCGCCAGCGCCCATCAGCGGGACTGATCGACGGACCGCTAATGTCGTCCAGCTGATGCCCGGCGTCGTCGAACTGTGCCACCGAGATGCGGACGTCGGACATATTGGTTCGGACATAGGCGTTGACGTAGAGCGCCTTGCCAGGCGCGATTTTTGCCGGCACCGAGTCAATCGAGACACGACAGGAATTGCACGCGTCCGTGGTTTCAAGATGAGCGAAGCGGGCGTTCGTGGCGGGGTCACGATCCGAAACCGCCAACTGCAACGTGGACGGCCCGTCCCCGGAACTTTGCGCGCGCCAATCGGCCGGCGCGCCGGTTTCGGGGGTTTCCATATCACCGTTTTTGAGGATGCCAAACCGCGTCGCGATCAAACCGAGCACATCCTTGGGCGCATCGGGATCGGAACCAATTCCAAACACATTGGAGCGCAAATCGCTCTCGGGCGTATCGTTTGCGGGAGTGTGGTCCCACAGCATCCAGTGCGTGTAGATCGGTATCTTCTTTGCCGCCGCCCAGTTGATAATATCCATGACCGTCGCGGACTGGCTGCGCTCGTCAAAGACGCGCGCTGGCGCCTGCCCCGCCTGCTTTCGACATGTCCTCGGATAGGGCAGATTATCGAACGGTTGCGGCCCTCTCAGAGCTTTCCGGCCAAATTCGCCGATCACAACACGCGCGCCGGGAAATTTCGTAGCCGCCTCAGCCACGACGTGGTCATAGACCGCCTTGAAATCCGGATTGCCAGGGCACCCCGTATGCGGCATGACTGGATAGGCGTGGAAATCAACAAAGCTTATAGAGCCATGCGCAATCGCCAGTTGCTCCACGAGCGTGTCCCAACCACCTTCCAAATCGTCGGGCGCCACGAGAACTGATTGGCCGCCTTTCCCAGCCGGCACATGGCTTCTGGAGTAGATCGCGCGGAAGTAGTCGCTCTCTCTAGGCACGCTAGGTGTATATTCTCCGGTATAGTCGTAGTAGACGACTGCATCTCTCGCCGAACTGCTCTCGGCCAGATCGATGATTCCGTTTTCCCAGATTAGCGAGTCGCTTACGAATCGCTCGAACAGCTCTTCATCGGTCTCGTTTGGAAACTTACTACCATAAATGATTCGCCAGATGAGCTCCCCGCCTCTCATCCGCTGGTAAGTATTCGCCAGGAGAATGACGACTTTGAAACCGCGCTCCTTGGCCATCGCTAGATAGTCGGGCAGCCTCCGGCACATCTGCGTGTCGACGCTCCAGGTCGGCTTGAAGCCGCTCGAAGGAGACCAGAACGGAAGGCGTAGCACCGTCGCTCCAAGGCTGCGCATAAGGTCAAGATCCTGCGCGACCTTGCCCTTCGCCTCCGCCCAGCCGTCATCCGTGAGAAAATCACAGCCCTTGTAGCCCTGGGGCATGTAGTTGAAGCCGAAGCGGCTATCGCTGAGCGGCGCTCCTGATGCATTTGTCGACATTGCCCATAAGAAGAGTCCAACGAACAATATCTTCCATTTGAGAGTCGCGATCTTCAAATCCTCTTTGAGCGTCGCTCACCTATCAGAGAAGGGGCGCGAGCGCAGGATCACAATGACTCCTCCAGGGAGGACCGCAACCGTTTAAGGTTCTTGCGGAAATCGTCGATCTTGATCCGCAACTCGAGAAGCTCCTCCCAATTGGCGAACGCGTCTTCGCGCATTTCGCGCATGGGGAACGCACAAGAAGGCTGCGCTCCAATTGCGCCGTTTTCAGGTCAGCGCCCAACTGTTGAATCTCGCTTTCCGGAGATGAGAAAATCGGCGCAAACAGACCGCAGGCGGGGTCGAACGCGAATGCAATCTCATCGAGCGAGGCGTGCCCCGCCTTCCAAACGGATGCCGCGCGAGTATCAACAGGGCGTCATAAGCCCGCGACGCCCAGACATGCGCCGTGGCCAGCGTCGAGTCTGAGAGATTGTGATGCTTCAGGTCGCGCGAGAGGAATCTGTCGATCTCCTTCGCAGAAGATTCGGCGACAAGCGGGAGCACCGCGCCGGTGTCCCGCGCGATCCACCGCACACTCTCTCGCCAATCGTCGAGGAACTCCTCCATCGAGACGAAAGCGCGCCGCAGGCCCCGCGTTTCCCACTCGGCGTCGAACACATGCCGCAACCAAAGCAGCAAACCGGTCTCGATGGCGAAGCCATCGCGCTCGCGCAGGGAGTGCGCCACTTCCAGGGGCGCGCGGAAAGGAATGACGACGCATGGCGTTACGCCCGCTTCGCGTAGCGCGGATAGCCACAAGGGAACGAACCGGCAGATTCGCGGGTCCTTCAGGACAAACAGGGGGGCGTCCCCGCCAAACTCCTCCGCGAGCAACCGTATCGCCCTCGCGACAATTTCACGCGGTAACGAACTCAGTACGTCGCGATCGAGCGAACACCAGTCGCGCCAAGAGCTTCCCATCGTCGCCATTAACACATCGTTCCAGTTGGCGATCGCCTGGGATTCGAAAAATCCGCGGGAATTGCCATAGACCGCACTTTCCTGCATCAACGTCTTCGGCTTCTGCGTTCCGAGAAAAGACAGGTTCCTGTCAAGGCCGAGGTGCCGCTTCGGTGCATGCCCAGCACAAGAATCGCCTACCTCATTCGATCGATGATCTAGAGCGTTTTGCAATTACGCTGACTCGGAGGGGATTCCCGAATCGCGGTTGTTTTGATTCAACCTTTTGGCTGGGCGGAGGCCAGCGGGGATGGGTGGATCATATTCTCAAGATTTGCGTGATCGGGTGATCGATGCGGTGGTTCGAGACGGCATGAGC
>VGDY01000236.1 GCA_016869555.1 Alphaproteobacteria bacterium
GCGCGCCGGGGCACAGAGGGGGTTCCCCGGCGCGCGGTCTGGCGTGGCCCATGTTTCGCCGTGCCGCGACTCGACATTGGGCCGCCAAAGCCTCGCGCGGGAAATGTCAAAAACCGCGCGAGGAATTTCGCAGGCGCCATTAGGCGCCGGGATTTTTCCAGCAGCCGCGATAATCGACCGGCGCCGCGCCAATGTGCCAGTGAATCCGCCAGCTGATGCCGAGACGGTCGAATTCCTGGTCTTGCTCGAATGCCGGCGACTCGAAGCCCGCGAGCGTGCCGAATTTGACGCAAGGATAGATGGCCGGATCGGCAAACAGGTACCAAGCGTTTCCGGCTATGCGCGGCTCAATCGCCATGCGCAACTTGCCGCCGAAGACGTTCACGTCGTCGGACGCGGTCGGATTGATTGACGCAATGAGTTTTTCCACGGTCGTTTCGAGAGCCGGGCCACACAAAATGATCGCCGGCGACAGGCCGAGGATCGCGGCGCCGCCGATCGCCTTTTGCGTGCGGAGGGCGATGCGCCCGGCCGACAGTGTCGTTTCGTCTGGCGCTGCGCCCGAGCCGGCGAGGTTTCCGTGATCGGCGTGAAACAGCGTCTTCGAGTCGCTCAAATTCGCCGAAAGCGCGCCGAGATTCGTCTTCGCTTTAAGATTTATAAGCGTCGTCGCGATCGACCTGATTCCGGCGGTCGCGCCTCCCAAATCGTCGTTTTTGATGGCCGGGAATGTCAGATTGAGGGCTTTGCCATAGGAGGCGATTTTGATTTTCTCGCCGCCCTCGTGAATAACGCCATAAGTGAATTCGCCGCCCTCCTCGATCTTCTCCATTTCGGGGAAGCCAGAAACCTGAACCTCAGTATGCTCTCGAAAATCGGGCAGCGTCATATGGGCGACAACCGCCGACGATCCGCCCTCCATAGCGGCCATCATTGTCCGCAAGGAACGCGAACTTGCGGATTGAAGCAAGATCGGGAGGTCCGGCGCCGCCATCCCGCCGCCGCGCGTGCCGCCGAGCCATGATCCGCCCTTCGGCGAAAGCCATGATCGGCGCTCGCCGCGCAACTCGCCGCGCAACTCGGCAAGCGCGTCATCGATTTGGTCCAGGGGCACCATGAACTGGCGCGCAGCGCCTTCCGGCGCGATGCCCATGATGCGCGCATAGAGCGCATCTTCCGCCGAGCGGCGGGCGAATTCGGGATTGTCCAGCGTTTCCTGATTATGCGCATTCCTCGGCATTGCAGCCCCTCTTTCTTGATGGATGAAACTGTTAGGTCCGCCGATCGGCGGCGGCGCCGAACGCGCACGCGCGGCTTGCACCGATTCGATGATTTCGCTTTCCGACCTGCCTTCGCGGATCATCCGCTCCGCCAGGGGGCGCTGGTCGTAGAACGCCGCGCGGTCGAGAAGATCGAGCGTCTGGCGCGCCGTCATCGCGCGCGGCGCGGCGCGTGCGGCGCTGTCGTCTTCGTCGGGCGCGCTGCGGATCATGGCGGCGGGGTCTGCGGGGACGCCGACTATCGATACCTCCGCCAATTCGATTCCGCTCGCCTCATAGACTTCGCGGCCATCGTTGGTTTCCACCAACTTCCAATTGCGAATGCCGTAGCCAATGGACATTCCCTTGAGATGGCCGGAGGCGATATTCGGCTCAAGCGCGCGAGCCTCGTCGGAGTCGCCGAGCTGCACGGTTCCGACGAGGCAACCGCCCTCAAAGCGCGCCTCAATCAGGGTGCCAAGGACAGCGCGCGCCGAGTCTCGATTATGGCAGTCCAATAGCTTCACCTGTCCGTCAGCGACGCGGGACATGTCCCAATCGGCAGGATTGCTGCTCAGCCGTTCGCAGACGTTGAAGCGGCCCACATCGGCAAACGAACTGAGCACAGCGCTGAACGTTCGCGTCGTCGCGTCATAGCTTCCTGGCACCACATTCGCGGCGCGCGACAGGCGCGCGCCGGGCGGTCCCTTGCGCGTCGCGTCGGTCGCGCTGCGCGTCATAAGGCCAGCGGGAGCGGCGCGCCGCGTCACGCGCCCGCCAGTGATTTTCTTTTTCTTCAATGAAACGGTCATTTACGAGCCTTCCTTCGATTCGTTGGCGCGGCGTGCGCGCCACGGCCGCCGCGCGCGCCGCCGTCGCGTCAATTCGCGGTAGCGATCTCGCGCTTGCGCGCGAAGTGAACGGTGACGGCGTTCGCCGCTTGCTGAAGCGCGTAAAAGGCGTTTTCCTCGCCCATCAAATCGCCGATCTTGGTCGCCAGGCCGGCGAGCGCCGCGGCGCAATGAACGGCGTGGGCCATATCGACGTTGTCGCCGTCGATTCCAGTTCCGACCGGCGGGTTTCGAATGACTTTTTGCAGCTCTTCGCTGCGACCGAATTCAAAGCCGCAAGCGTAAATCTGCTCGTAGGTGGGCTTCTCTTTTTGCGATGTCTGATTATCCGACATGTATTTTCCTTCCGTGATTTTCAGTATGGGCGAGCGATTGCAGTTCTGCGCGAAGAGCGCGCTTGATTTCAGCGATGACGGCGAAATACTCACGGCGCAAACCTTCCTCGCCGCCGGCGACAAAAGCTGCATGGATGCGGCTGGTGTGATTTGTGAGCGTGCGAATATGACGTTCGAAAATCTCGAAAATCCGCTCCAAGGCCGGCTGAATATCTCGCGCCGGAATCAGCGACGCGCGCAAACGCCAAAGCTCAATTTCGTCCGCGCTAATATGAATTCTGTCGCCGCCAAGCGCGCTGAGCAGCAATTGAAAGCGCGATTCGTCGATGCGCCACTGTCCGCGCGATCGAACGCCGACGATCGGCGCGAGGCGGTTAAAATGCCGCCGACTGCATCCGAATTCGAAGGCCGCCTCCTTCACGCCCAGCGTGTTGCGCGTCGGCTTCGCCAGCGCGGCGCGGAATTCCGCCGATTGATCCGCCTTGCCTTCGGCGAGAGCGGCGGCGAAGCGCTGCGCGAGAAGTCCCAATGCGGTTGGTGCGATTTGTCCGTTAAACATAAAAGTTAGCCTGCGCCTAACCGAATCGTTTGCAAGAGTCCTGTTGGCCATGGGGGGGTGCGATAGGTTGACCAACTCACGAAACGCTCGTGAATTCAATCACTTGGACGATTGCTCGCCGGCCGCCAAAAAACCTGCGGTAACACGTGAGTTTCGACGATCGCGAGAAATTTCGCCTGTGGAAAACTGTGCATATTTCACCGAAACGCCGCGCAGCGCGTGCTTCTCAGTCCTTGCGCGCCTTGCCCGGCGCGGCGCCGGCGGCAATCAGCGGGCAAAAGCCGATCGGCGAGACGATCGAACGCGCGCGCTGTGCGCATCGCCCATAACGCCATGCGCAGCCGCGACAGGCGCACGTAAAGCTCGCGCG
>VGDY01000237.1 GCA_016869555.1 Alphaproteobacteria bacterium
TTGAAATTCGCCGAAAGGGGCGTTCGAGACCGCCGATGAGGTCGCTCGTGACGACGCTCAGGCGCCTCATCGGGCGTCCATTTCCCCGGCGCTACGGCTTGAGAACGCGCATGAACCGCTATGAACGCCAGCCTCAACCTGCAGACGAGGCCGTCGTCGAATATCTCGACGGCGAATATCGTGTGCGCAAGCCGGGCGCCTATGTGAGATGCGCCGTGACCGGCGAGCCAATTCCGCTCGAAGATTTGCGTTACTGGAATGTCGATCTGCAGGAACCTTATAGCGGGCCGCACGCCAAGCTGATGCGGCTTGGCGTGAAGAAGCCCGACTAAGCGCTGGCTTGGCGCGCCTCGTCGCCGGCTTCAAGCAACGCGCAAAGCGCCTTATCCAGGCCGGCGGCGTCATCGAAAACGAGGGTGGCAGGCAAGGTATCGACGCCGAGCGTCGCAATCTGATCGCCCATTCGCGCCGCATCTTTTTCGGTCGTGACGAGCCGAGCGTTATGCTCGTGTCGCAACTTCGAAAGCGTCTCATAATCGCTGGGCGCAAATCGGTGGTGATCGCCGAATGAGACCCTCGCCGTGACGTCGGCGCCGCATTCCTCCAGCAGATTGAAAAATTTCTCGGGCCGGGCGAAGCCGGCGAAGGCGACGACGCGCGCCCCTTTCATCGCCTCGGCGGCGCGCGCATCGGGCATCAGATTCGCGGCGACAATTGGTTTCTTCGCGCGCGCGGCGACGTCCTGACCGCGCGCGCCATCGCCGATGAGGACCAGCAGATCCGCCGCCGCAAGCTGCGTATCGAGCGGCGCGCGCAATGGTCCTGCGGGCATGCAGCGGACGTTGCCGGCGCCATAATTTGAATCGATGGCGATGATCGTTAGGTCGGGCGCGATGCGATGGCTATGAAAGCCGTCGTCGAGAATGAGTACGGTCGCCCCGAGTCGTTGCGCCAGGGCTGCGCTCGCAATGCGGTCGGCGCCGACGATCGTTGGCGCTACGCGCGCAAGCAGTAAGGCTTCGTCGCCAACGTCGTCTGCGTCGTGACGATCGAGATCGACAGTGAGAGGGGACGATCCTCCATGCCGCCGACGATAGCCGCGCGTAAGCAGCGCTGGCCGCTCGCCAACCGCTAGGAGACGCTCCGCAAGGGCGATGGCGAGAGGCGTCTTGCCGTCTCCGCCCGCCGTCAGTCCGCCGACCATGACCGTCGGCAAATTGGCGCGTGGCGCCTCGCGCATCAGCCGCTTGCCGGCGAGGGCTCCATAAACGGCGCCGAGCGGCGACAGGAGTCGCGCCGTCGCGCCGTCATCGCGCCAGAACGCGGGCGCGCGCATTTCAAAGAGCGAGGGGGCGCGAGACGGTCATTGTTGGGCGACCGCCATTTGCGCGAGGTAGGGCTCGACGGCGGTCATGATGCCGCGCGAAGCGCCGCCGAGTTTCTCGACCGTTTCCGCTGCGGCGCGTCCCATCTTACGCATGCGCGACGGTTCCGCGAGCAGATAATGCGCCGCCCGCGCCAGCGAAGCCGCGTCTGTTACGCGCGCAGCAGCTTTTGCGGTTGCAAGCTCGCCATAAACTTCCGTGAAGTTTTCGACATTGGGGCCATGAAGAATCGCGCAGCCGAGCTTCGCCGGCTCGATCGGATTTTGTCCGCCGCCGGGAAGCAGCGACTTGCCCATCAGGACAACTCCGACGCTTCGGAAAATGAGACCAAGTTCGCCGACGCTGTCGACAACATAGACGCTGACGTCGCGACGTGGCTCGCTCTCCTGCGAACGTAACGCCGCGCTCAATCCGCGAGCGCGCGCGGCTTCGACAATCTCCACGCCGCGATCCTGGTGACGCGGCGCGATGATCGTCAGCAACGTCGGCGTTTGCGCGGCCATCTCGACATGAGCGTCGAGCACAATGTCCTCTTCGCCGGGATGCGTAGAGACCGCCGCCCAAGCCGGGCGCGCGCCGATGGCGCCGTTGAACGCCGCAAGTTTGGCGGAATCGGCGGGCGGCGGGGGCACGTCGAATTTCAGATTGCCGGCGATGCGCACGCAACGCGCGCCGAGCGCCAAAAAGCGAGCCGCATTGTCAGAATCCTGGGCGAGACAAAGATCGACAGCGCCAAAGATGGATTTTGCCGCGCCCGGAATGGCCCGCCAGCGTTCGGCCGATTTGCGCGAAATGCGGGCGTTGGCGAGAACGAGCGGCGCGCCGCGCGCGCGCACCGCGGTCACAATATTGGGCCAAAGCTCCGACTCAGCGAAGACCGCGATGTCGGGACGCCAATGATCTAGGAATCGATCGATGAATTTGGGCGCGTCAAGCGGCGCATATTGATGAAAGGCGCCGGCGGGCAAACGCGCGCTAAGAACGCGCGCGGAAGAGACGGTGCCGCTTGTAACGAGCACTTCGAGTCCGCGCTGAATGAAACGGTCGATGAGCGGCAGCAGCGAGAGGCTTTCGCCGAGACTCGCGCCATGCAGCCAGACGAGCCGTCCGCGCGGTCGGGAGCGATTTGATTCGCCCATGCGTTCGGCAAGCCGCTCAGGATCTTCCTTGCCGAGCTTCGCGCGCCAATTGAGCAGTGTGCTGGCGAAGGGCGTCGCCGCGATCGTCGCCAGCCGATACAATTTCAGAAGCGACATGTTTCCTGCTATCTGTGCTCCGGTCCGCACGAGCCATCTGAAGGCGTCCTCTCCGCGCGCGGCGGGCCGACCGGAATGAACATTATATCGTCGGCAAAACCGGCAAATTTTGGAACGCGGATTATAGCTCCTCCACGTCCGGATCGAGCAGCCGGTAGAGGTGCACGACAAAGTAGCGCATATGCGCATTGTCCACCGTGGACTGCGCTTTCGCTTTCCATGCGGCGAGCGCACTGTCGTTATCGGGATAGATGCCGACGATGTCGAGCTTGCTTGGGTCGCGAAACGTGACGCCGTCGAGCGTCTCGAGTTCTCCTCCAAACACGAGATGCAGCAGCTGCTTTTCTTGCTTTACCGAGGGCGCCTGCGTCGTCTTGTTCATAATTTTCCTTCCAGGACCTCTCGCGCCAGCGCGAGGCTTTCATCGAAGAGCGAATTTGGAGCCGCAATGAGCATGTCGCGGGCAAGCGACGCGCGATTATAAGTGAGCGCAACGCCTTCCGGCTCGCTCAACATGGCGCCCGCTTCTTCGAGGAGAACGTCCGCGGCGGCGATGTCCCAGTCGCGCGCATTGGGCCCCGCGACGACAATATCATGCCGGCCGGAGGCGATGTCGGCAAGTCGCAGCGCGAGCGAAGGCGTACGCGGCGCCATCACAAATCCTTGCGGCGACCGGGCCAGCCGGTCCTGCATCGCGCGAGGCGCGACGAGCGCCG
>VGDY01000238.1 GCA_016869555.1 Alphaproteobacteria bacterium
ACCACTGAACCGGCATTAGTCGCCTGCTTTGACGGCGGCGCAAAAGTGTACCGGTCCTGATAGGCCGACTCGATGTCATTGACTGGCATGGAGAGGCCGAAAGGATGTTCACAGTGGAACTCTGGCGATTCCGACGAAGGCGCCCGTCTGTAACGGGATAATGCCGCCCGGGGATTCCGGGATGATGGCGCCCCCCTGTAACGGAATGATCCCGCCTGGGCGCCGCGTTCGTTGACCGACGAGATTTGTCTCACCTGTTCTGGTTTTGGGTCAAGCCGATTTGGTCTGTTTGCCGCGCGCGCGGCGCAAGCTTTCGCCTGTGAGTTCGATGCGATGGGCATTGTGAACGAGGCGGTCCAGGACGGCGTCGGCGTAAGTTGGGTCTCCAATGACGTCGTGCCAGGCTGTCACGGGAAGCTGGGAGGTGACGACTGTCGATCGGCGCCCATAGCGTTCTTCGAGGATTTCGAGGAGATCGTGGCGGGCGCCGGCGTCGAGCGGCTCGAGGCCGAAGTCGTCGAGGATCAGGAGATCGGCGCGACCGAGAGCTTTCAAAAGGCGCGGATGGCGCCCGTCGCCGCGTGCGAGCGCTAATTCTTCGCAGAGCTTGGGCCAGCGATGATAGACGACTGAGCGATTGTCGCGGCAGGCTTTCTGGCCGATGGCGCAAGCCAGCCAGCTCTTGCCGACGCCCGACGGGCCGACCAAGGCCAAATTGTCGTGCGCGTCGATCCATTGCCCTTCGGCGAGTTTTTGGAACAAGCCGCGGTCGAGCCCGCGCGCGGCGCGATAGTCGACATCCTCGATGCTGGCCTGCTGGCGGAGTTTGGCGGCGCGTAATCGCGCCGCCAGCCGTTTGTCGCGCCGAAGAGAGGCCTCCCGATCAAGCAGCAGGGCGAGCCAGTCGTTCCGGTCGATCCCCTTCGCCTCGTCGGTCTCGGCGAGTTCAGCGAAGGCCTTGGCCATTCCATAAAGGCCGAGGGCGTGGAGCTGGTCGAGCGTCGGATGTTTGAGCAAGGGCGTTTCTCCTAATGGTAATAGCGCGGGCCGCGGATGTTGGTGTGAAGGATCGGGGCCGCGTCCGCGGCGCGCTTTCGCGCCGGCTTCCGATCGAGCTTGTTGTCGAGAATGGATTTGATCGAGCCATAGGTCTTGGCGCCGATCGCGATGGCGCGTTCGGCTGCGGCCTCGACGCGCTCGATCCCATATGAGGCGGCAAGGCGAACGACGCCGAGGCAGGCGCGATAGCCCTGCTCGGGATGCGGCCGCGCCTCCAAAATCTGCTCGCACAGCGCCGCCGTCGCCGGTCCGATTTTGCGGGCATCCTGACGGATGCGCTCAATCGTCCAGCCGGCATAGCGCCGATGGCTCGACGGCATATGCTCAGGCGTCGTCGTGTGCTTGCGATTGCCGCTCATCCGTAAATGGACGGCGATGCGCTCGCCTTTATGGAAAATCTCGACGCCGCGGGCGGTCAGCCGCGCTTCCACCTCCGCCCGGGCGAAGCGATAGGGCACAGAGTAATAGTGCGCGTCGATTTCGACGTGATAATCGATGCCGACGCGGCGCAGGCGCCATTCGCAATATTCGTATGGCTCGGTTGGCAGCGCATTGAGCGCCGGGCGGTCGATCTCCTCGAACAATCGGCGGCGCGTGACGCCGAGCCGGCGAATGGGCCGCTCCTCGTTGAGGTTTTTCAGCATCTCTTCGATCGCGGCGTTGACCTCCGCCAGGCTGTAGAAGGTCCGGCGCCGCAGCCTGCCGAGCAGCCAGCGTTCGACGATCAGCACCGCCGATTCAACTTTCGCTTTGTCCCGTGGCTTTCTTGGCCGCGCCGGCAGAAGCGCGGTCCCATAATGCGTCGCCATGTCGGCGTAGGTGCGGTTGACCTGAGGGTCGTAAAAGCAGGCTTTGACGATGGCGGTTTTGGCGTTGTCGGGCACGATGAGCTGCGGGACGCCGCCAATCGCCTCCAGCGCGCTCACATGGGCGTCGATCCAGTCGGGAAGCGTCTGCGTCCAGCTCGCCTTGGCGAAGGTGAAGCTCGACGCCCCCAGAACCGCGACGAAAATCTGCGCCATGCGGACTTCGCCGGAGAGCCTGTCGATGACGACCGGAACGCCATCGCCGGCGTAATCGACGAACAGCCGCTCACCGGCGGCATGCGTCTGCCGCATCGTCACCGACAGCGTCTTTTCGAAGGCGCGATACAGCTCGCAAAAGCGCGAGTAGCTGTAACCGCCAGGATGAGACGCGAGGTATTCGTCCCACAAAATCATCAAGGTGACGTGCTTGCGCTTCAGATCGCGATGCACGCCGGCCCAGTCCGGCTCCTCGATGCGACGATGGCCCCGCTTGCTGCGCCGGTTGGCGTAAATCGCCGCCTCCAGCGCCTCGTCGTTCATATCCCCAGGCAGCGGCCAGGAAAGCCCCGCACTCTCCGCGCGCTTTAAAGTCTCCCGCACCGTCGAGCGCGGCATGCCGAGCCGCCGGGAAATCTCGTGCGCCGAAATCGACGTAGACTTCAGTCGAATAATCTCGCGCGCTTGGCGCATCGTAATCCGCTCCGCTGGCATTGATCGCTCCTTTGAAAGCCAAAGAAGCGACCTGATCAGGCCAACGGCGGAACCCACCACTGCATAAAATCACCCGGGCGGGATCATTCCGTTACAGGGGGGCGGGATCATCTCGTAATTGGGGGGCGCCATCATTCCGTTATGGGGGGCGCCATAATCTCGTTTTAGGGGGGCGCCATCGCTCGGAATCATCAGAACTCTATGCCGCGATACGACGCGCTGTAATGGTGGAAGGACTGAGCCGGCGGGAGGCGGCCCGGCGCTTTGGCGTACATCGTAATACGATCACGAAGATGCTTCAGTATTCGGTTCCGCCGGGTTATCGGCGGCGCGAGCGGCCGGTCTCGAAGAAGCTTGGGCCGTATATGGCTTGGATCGACAAGATCCTGGAGAGCGACCGGAGCGTTCACAAAAAGCAGCGGCATACGGCGCAGCGGATTTTCGAACGGTTGCGGGACGAAGAGGGGTTTTCCGGCGGCTATACGATCGTGCGCGAGTATGTGGCGCGAGCGCTGTTGCGGTCGCGCGAGATGTTTATTCCGCTCAGCCATCGTCCAGGACAGGCGCAAGCGGACTTTGGCGAGGCGGACGCCTATATCGCGGGCAAGAAGGTCCGCTTTCACTATTTTTGCATGGACCTGCCGCATTCGGACGGCTGCTTCGTCAAGGCTTATCCCGCCGAGACGGCGGAAGCCTTTTGCGATGGTCATGTTGCGGCGTTCGATTTTTTCGGCGGCGTGCCGCAATCGATTTTATACGACAACA
>VGDY01000239.1 GCA_016869555.1 Alphaproteobacteria bacterium
GCCCCCCAGAATCGGCCATCACCGCAACGATCGCCAACGGCTCTTCCAATCACGTTGGCGCGGGATGCACATCGGCCATCAGCGATGCAATCAACGCGTCAGGCGCTTTGAACCGACCGCGTCGCAGCGTCGGCGGGAGCACTGCTTCGACAGCCTCGAGCTTTTCGGAAGGGTCCATCCCAAGGTAGATCTCGGTGGTCCGGATATCGGCATGGCCGAGCCAGAGTGCGACCTTGCGGATATCGCGTGTGGCTTGGAGCATCAGCACCGCGCAACTATGCCGCAACAGGTGCGGTGATAGCTTACGGCCAACCAGCGTCGGACATTTTTGCGCGGCGGCCGTCCCGTGTTTTTCCAGGATGTATTCGAAGCCGGCGCGCGTCATCGCCATGCCTTGCGCATTGACGAACAGCTCGGGCGCGGGCGGGCTTCCTCGCAGCGCAAGCCAGGCGCGAACGTCGCGCGCGGTCTCCTTCCAGAGCGGCAGGCTGCGCTCACGGCGACCTTTGCCGAACACGAGGATGCTGGGGGTGGGTTGCAGAGTGACGCGGTTGATCGTCATCCCGACCAATTCCGAGACTCGCAAGCCGCCAGCGAAGCACAAGTGCAGCATCGCACGATCGCGGATGCCCCACCTGGTCGAGACGTCTGGCGCATCGATGATGGCGCGCACCTCTTGCATCGTCAGATGACGGATGAGCTTATGGTCATGACGCTTGCCCGGAATCGCGACGATCTGCGCGACCTGCGCCAGGGCGCTTGGGCATTGGAGCTCGACGTAACGCATGAACGCCTTGATCGCAGCGAGCCGCACGTTGCGCGTCGCCGGGCTGTTGCCGCGATCCTGCTCGATGTGTCCGAGGAACGCGAGCACCATCGCGGCGTCGATTTCCTCCAGCGCAAGCCGCGAAGGCCGCGTCTTCAGCCGATCGGCGGCGAAGGTCAGGAAGAGCCGGAAGCAGATCGCATACGCCTCGCAGCTGTGGGCGCTGTAGCCGCGCTGCCGAGGCATGTGCTCGCGCAGGAATGCGGTGATGAGCGGCGCGATCGGCGTCATGCGATCACCTCCGCGGCCAGCATCTCGGCGGCGGCGGCGATGTCGCCCATCAGGTCGGGCGTCGCTTCCAGATACCAATAGGTGTGGCGGATATGGCCGTGGCCGAGATAGGTCGAGAGCGCCACGAAGTCACGGGCGACGTCCTCGTGACGCATGGCGCATTGCGCCAGCGCACGCGTCGCAAAGGTGTGGCGTAGGTCATGGATGCGCGGGCGGCGTGGCCGATCCGGCGCGATCCCGGCCTTGTCCAGGATCACATGGAAGGCTGCATTTGCGGTTCCGCGCCCCATCGGTCTGCCGCCGACCGTTAAGAACACATGGTCGTCAGCGCCCGCGACCGTAGCTCGGACGCGCAGATAGGCGTCGAGGGCCGCAACTACGCTTGCGTGCATCGGCACGAGTCTGCTTTTGTTGAACTTGGTCTGACGGATGTGCAGCACGCCATCCGGCAGCAGATCACCGAGCCGCAGATTCAGCGCTTCCGAGACGCGCAGCCCGGTCGCGGCGAGCAGACCGATCAGCGTTGCGTGGACATATCGCCTGAGAGGGCTGGGCTTCTGACGCCGCAGGTTTGCGGCGGCGTCGAGCATCCGCGCCAGTTCGTCGGGCGTGAAGATATAAGGCGCCGGTCGCGAGCACGGACGATAATACGGACGATGCCTTGGTATCTCGTGCCTCGCGTCCTCGGCATGCAGGAACCGCGCGAAGTCGGCTATTTCCTGAAGCCGGCGATAACGCGCGCCCGGCGTCGAAGAGACAGCCGCCGTCCAGGCGAGCGCCGTCGCGGCGCGGATATGGCTGTGGCCGTTGGCCACGGCATGGCGGGTAAACGCGTCGAGATGGCGAGCAGTTTTTTCGAGCTTGAAGCCGAGCGACCGGCGCAGCGCGACATAGCGGAGGGCGTCGTCGATCAGCATGAGGCGCTCTCCGGCCAGGGCTGCGCGATCGTCGCCAGCAGCGTCATATCGACCTTGGCGTAGTGCGCGGTCATCTCTGGCGAACGATGGCGTAGCACCGCGCCCACGCCAGCAAGGCCAACGCCGTGCCGTAGCATCGATGTCGCCGCCGAGTGCCGCAGCACATGCGCGCCTTTGTGTCGGCTCTCGACTCCCGCGCGTCCGAGCGCGCGCCGCACAATGCATTTGATCGTGCCGCGGTCGATGGGCCTGAGCGGCGCATATTCGGTGAGGAACAGCGCACGTGAGCCTGCGAACGCGGGACGCGCGCATTTGAGATAGGCGATCAGCGCATCGCCGACCTCCTGACTGAGCGGCAGCAGTTCTTCGCGACGCCCCTTGCCATGCACCCTGATATTGCCCTGTTGCCAGTCGATATCGTCGAAGCAGAGACGCGCGACCTCGCTGGCGCGCATCCCAAGCCGCACGAGCAGCAGAATGATCGTGCGGTCGCGCAGTCGCCGCTCGCCGTCGCACGCTGCAATGACGCGCGCGATGTCGTCCTCGGCGAGGAAGCGCGGAATCGAGGCAAGCCGCCACCCCGCCGTAGGCGGCATGGCGCGATCGCGCCCCGGCGGGCAGCGACCCGTCGCGATCAGGAAGCGCAGGAACGCGCGGACCGCGACGCCGATGCCCTTGAGGCGGGCGACCGATACGGCGCCGGCGCGGCCCAGTATGTAGCCCCGGATCGCCGCGGCGTCATAGGCCGCCGGATCCTCGCCGAGCGCGGCGACGAACCGAATGATCGCGGTGGCGTAAGTGCCGAGGGTTGTTTCCGCCAGCCCCTGCTGCTCTCGCGCCCACGCCATAAACTCGTCGACGATTGGCGGCTCCGGGAGCGCTGGTATACGCGGCAACGCGCCGCGATCTTCGAGATAGGCGATGAACAACTTGCCCGTCTCGACGGCGTCTCTGTTGACGTCGCCTCGGAAGCGCGGGCGGTATCCCGCATTGATCAGCGCGAATGATGCGGCGTGCGCGGCGCGGACCGTGTCGAACGCATAGCCCTTCTCGCGCGCCCAATGTGTCCAGCAGGCGAGCAGCCTGATCCGCTCGACGATCGTCTTGTCGGTATAGCGCCGTTGTCGCAGCCACGCGGTAAAATCGTCGACGTGATCGGCGGCAAGTCCTGCCTGCAATCGGGCTTTGACGTCATTCTTCCTTACATAGACACCTGTTGGCACGGCTCGCCTCCTCGTTGGTTGGAGGAGCGACTGTGAAGCGTGGGCTTCCATTGTCCAAAGCGGTGATCGCGCGCTGATCGGTGATCACCATCGAGCGCAGCGCCTTATCGATGCTGGGGGT
>VGDY01000240.1 GCA_016869555.1 Alphaproteobacteria bacterium
GCTCGCCGACCTGATCAAACTCCACAAAGAAAACCCGACGCTTCTGAAACGTTGAGAGCGCCAAACCCTTCATCCCGGCGGCCCACGCCGGATGGCTACATTATGACGAGCCTGCCTACGAGCAAAGGCTCGCCCGATACCGACGCAATTTACGCAGCGTGCGATGGAATGATGGAATGTCTGGCATTATGGCAAATCGCGCCATGCGCGATGGATGATCGCATTGTCGCGTTTGGGCACGCAGCTGCTTTCTCATCGCAATGAAATTCACGCGGCTGGCGGTGACCTTTCGAAAATTGAAGTTGCGCGGACCGTCAAATTACTAGGTTGCCGTCGACGCAAGAAATGGCCGAACGTCGAAGGACGGCGATGAGTGGGAAGATCGCTTTCTAAGGCTTGGACGAATTAGGCAGCCGCCTTACTGGGGCGCTTGCCAGATCGCAATCCGATCTCGACCGGCCACTTTGGCAGCATGTAGCGCCTGATCTGCGCGCTCGATCGATTGCTCAACCGGGACGCATGGGTCGAGGGGCGTGAGGCCGAATGAAGCCGTCACCGTCAGCGGAAGATAGCCTTTTACGAAGAGTTCCCTGTTCAACAAGCCTTCCCTCAACCGCTCTGCAATTGCGCGACCTTGTTCCAGGTCCGCATCTGCTGCGCAATAGAGGAACTTCTCCCCTCCGAATCGAAAAAGCTGGTCATAAGGCCGCAAATGGGACATGACGAATTCTGCGTATTGAACAAGAAATTCATCACCAAGCATGTGGCCATATGTCTCGTTCACCTCCTTGAAGTGATCCAAGTCCATCATTACGAGGCAAGTGGATCTCGGCGCTAAGGCCTGCCGCTCTCGTAGCGCCATCAACATGGCGCTGTAGTTTCCCGCGCCGGTTAACGGATCGCAATCACGAAGCGTCTCTTCGAGTTCGTGCTTGATGGTCACTAATTGTGCGCGGATCTGTTTAAGAGCCGACAAGAATAATTCATAATCATCAAGCGTGATGGGTCGGTGCTCTGATGAAGTTTGCAGCAAGACAGCCGCGCGGCGGTGCATAAGCTCATGCGCGGCTACAATCTGGGAAAAACTCGGGTGCGAACCTAGACTCTCCAAACCCGCGCCATGCAACCATTGTCCAAGGGGCCACCTGTAATTCGCATCTTCCTGGAGATCGCGTTCGTCCGGAACTTGCTCACATATGATGGTTCTGTTGACATTTTCGTACCAGAGCTCGTGCTGAAAAAGCCGCTGCCGGAGCTCGTTGAGCGCTGTACGTTTTTGCGCTCGGCTTAGATTAGCGAAGGGCATGGCAGCGGCATGTTCAGCGTTGCCTAACGATAAGCCCTGCCTCGCAGAAGCAATCAAGAGCATGCTGCTGCGCAGAATCTGCGTCGGCGAGGAGCGACCGCTTTCGCGGCCTCGCGTGCGGCGGGATGCCTTCGATCAAGTGCGAGTTGTGTCAGCGGAACAACGAAAAAGCGTCCATTAGTGTCGCCATCAATCTGGAACTGGCACATGATATTTTCGCCGCTGTCTAGGAAGACATTAGCGATACGCAACGTTGGCGAGCTTGAGCCGACAATTCGCTTCGACTGGAGGTAGCGAAGTAGTGGCTGTCTCGCATGCGCATATGCCGGCAGGTTCCTTCTCAGGCGATAAAGGAACCGATGTCTTGTATTTGTTGGTTGAATCATATGCTTCCTCTCAAAAAAAGGCTTGTAATGTCAAGAACTCAACGTGACTATCGTCAGTCGGATTCAGCAAATTTTATACTCGTCTCGCTCTCCTTTCCTTCGCCAAGCCGATTGACGCCAGCACGTTCGCGTCATCGTAAAGTTCCGAAGCATTATGCCTCCGACGCATATTTCAATACGAAACATTTTTTGCGCCCGTCGAAAAATCCGCACTCATCTGTCGGCGCCGCCTGAGATTGCGCCCTTCACGGCGCAGGATGTTCGCGCCGTCAATTTGGAACGCGGCTTTCACCATGCCCATCGCAGTGGGAAGCGCCGCCGGGGTAGAGGTAAACAGAGGTATGAAGTTGATGTCCGCCGCATCGAAAACCTAATCATTGGGAGTTGAGACATTCAGCTACGCTGTCATACCATTTCGCCCCAGATGCTCTGATTGCGAGGCAAAGATGTTGTCCGAGCCTTGTGTAGTTTCCGGCAGCGTCGACCGTGTTGTCCTTTGTGGTCCCTAGCGTCGATGTAGGTTGGCTGCTGACCGCAGAACCACTCTAGCTTCTTTCGTGCTGACTTCGACCATTCGGCTCTTTGTGCGCAAAGGCCCGATTGCCGCCCCAAAGATGGGGCGGCGCCTCACCGCATCAAAACTTTAGTTTTACGCCTCCGCTGAAACCGATCGGCTGGCCGGCGATGATGCCCGCGCCTTGCGCCAGCACCAGGCCGCCGGTCGGCCAGACGATCGGCGTTTGAAACGGGGTGCCCGTGATGAGCGTGTTGCCAAGCGCCTGCGCGCCGGCGACGTAAGTCCGATTGAAGACGTTTTGGACGTCGAAATAGAGCTCGATGTTCTTGATATAGAAGTCTGTTAGGTCGTGATTATAATGAGCGTTGAGATTGATCACGCTGTAGCTCGGGATAGTGGTGTAATTGGCGTTGTCGATCGTATAGTCGCTCTTGAAAATATATTCGACATAGGCGCCGAGACCGGCGAGATCGCCGTGGGGCTGATCATATCCATAGCGCAGCGTCAGCGTATGCGGCGGCACATTGGGAATTCTGTTGCCCGAGCGGTTATAGAGAGCAGGAGCGGCGCCGGCCAGCACAGGAGCAAAAAACGGAGGACCTCTGTTAGGCGCCCCGAGATCGTCCCAAAAATTGGTGAAGATCTGATTGTTGAACGTATAGGCCGCGATCAGCCGCCATCCTTCAAAGGGTCGCCAATCGGCGTTCAGCTCGACGCCGCGGTGGAGAGTGGAGGGAATGTTCAGCTGATAACTGACGAGGATGTTGCTCAACGTCAAAATTTCATTGCGGTGCCATTCGTTGAAGCCGGTCACGCTGAAATTGAGCTCGGGGCTTGGCGTCCAGTCGATCCCCAGATCGACGCCCATATTGGTCTGAGCCTTCAGCGGATTAGCTCCGACTCCGGTTCTCGTATTGGTGAGGAACACGAATGTCGGCGTGCTGTAGCCGGTCGAATAGCGCGCCCTCACCTGCTGTCAATGGCGGGGACAAAATGTGCATGATGGCGGCGTAAAAGTGTACCGGTCTGGTTTCGAGAAAAGGGCCGAGCGGCCCTTTATGGTTTGAGTTGTCGCGCGCATTGAGGCGCGCGGAGCGTAGC
>VGDY01000241.1 GCA_016869555.1 Alphaproteobacteria bacterium
AACCGAACGTGGTCACCATTTGGTCACCAAGACCTAAGCGCCAAAGAGAGCTAAGAGACTAACTATTTGATTTACTTGGTGCCGGTTGCAGGATTCGAACCCGCGACCTACTGATTACAAATCAGATTTTTGCGGCATTCTGGCGTTTTCTCTGGCTTCCTCTGATTATATAAACACAAGAAAATCAGGCGCGCAAGACGGCTGTTGCTTTCTCGCGTTTTCCGGCGCTATCCTCCAAACGCTTATAGAACGCTTATACATCGCGCCGTCAGTGGCGGCGAGGGTTCGTTTTCAGGCGGTCGGGGGTATGGCTCGGGAGAAGATCAACAAGCGCGCGGTCGACACGCTGACCTGGCGCTCGCCGGGACCGCCGCAACAGTTTCTATGGGACACGATGCTGCGCGGCTTTGGCGTCTATGTGCTGGCGTCCGGGCAAAAGACTTACGTCGCCCAGTTCCGGCGAGATGGCCGGTCGCAACGTGTCAAAATCGGACCCCATGGCGCGCTGACCCCAGACAAGGCTCGCGCCGAAGCGGCGCGCATCCTTGGCCGCGTGGCGCATGGTGAGGATCCTGCGGCCGAAAAGCGCGCACGATGCGCGGCGCGAACGGTCAACGCGGTCGCCAATGAATTCCTCTCGGATCATGTGGACGAACTTCGCAAGCCCAGAACAGCGATCGAATATCGCCGGATCGTCGACCTTCACGTCCGCCCATCGCTTGGCCGGGCGCTCATTCGAGACGTGAAGCGCGCGGACCTTGCGAACTTGCGCGCCGAGCTACGCGAGACGCCGATAATGGCGAATCGCGTGCTGGCGGTTTTCGGCTCCTTATGGAGCTACGCGGCGCGAGTCGGCGATGTGGACGCGGACGCAAACCCCGTCCGTGGAATCGAGCGCTATCGCGAGCAAGGCCGCGAGCGGTTTCTTACGACGGCGGAGCTGGCGCGCCTGGGCGCCGCCTTAGAAGAAGGCGAGACGGTCGGCCTGCCCTACGCGATCGATGAAACAAAGCCGACCGCGAAGCATGCGCCAAAGAGCGCTAACAGGCGCGTGAAGCTCGACGCCTTCGCCGTCGCAGCGATTCGCTTGCTGCTTTTGACGGGTGCCCGTCTGCGCGAAATACTTGGCGCGAAATGGGAGCAAGTCGATTTCGAGCGCGGCATACTCTTCCTGCCAGATTCGAAGACGGGCCGGAAGCCGATCTATTTGTCGACGGCGGCTCAGGCTGTGCTCGCATCGCTTCCGAGAGTCAACGGCAATTGCTATATCATCGCCGGGGCAAAGGAAGGCGCGCCGCGCGCCGACCTCGCAAAGCCATGGGCGGCAGTGAAGCGCGCGGCGGGTCTCGAAGGCGTTCGGCTTCATGATTTGCGCCATTCATTCGCAAGTTTCGGCGCAGGGGCGTCGCTCGGCCTTCCGATCGTCGGCAAGCTCTTGGGGCATTCGCAGGCGGCGACGACGCAACGCTATGCGCATCTCGACGCCGACCCGCTGCGGCGCGCGGCGGACTCGATCGGCGCGACGATCGCGGCGGCGATGAATGGGAAGACGGGCGGCGACGTTGTGCCGTTGAAGAAAACGCGCCGACGCGGCGCGTGACAGATGCACAGGGATAGGGCGACGGCCCGACAAGGCGAGAATGCATCGCTCGCTTTCCCTGCGCTCAATTTCGATGCGCGCGAGATGCACGCGGATGGATGATCGAAATGTCGAAGCTCTGAAAGCGAAGGCTCTCGGAGTGTTCTCTGGAAGATCATGGTATGAAGATTTAGCTGATTACCCCGTTAACGAAACGACCAGCTATTCGATCGCTAAATGGATTGAGTTGACGATCGGCGTAAATGACGACGCCGCGATCTACCAGGACTGCGCTCTTTGGGGTCGGCGCAACGGACAAGAGGTTTTCGCGCTGATCGATAAGTCTCATCGATTGACGGTGACCGACTTCGAAGCGTCGGAACTGCTCGATACCGATACAGACGAGCGATGGGCGAACGTTCGAGTCGTCCCGACGCTCTATGCGCCGAACGTCGGCGAAATTGTCGACGAAGTTCCGCTTAAATGGGCATTTGGCCGGTTCGTGATGTATGAGCCGCGCAATCTGAAGCTAATTCGTCAATATCATGGCTCTGAGGACGACGGCGTTCTGGCCGATGCCGTTGCTAAGCTTCACTTGTTCGCAGATTCGCCAATGTTGCCGCCTAGCGGCGGCGGGCCGTTCGATCCTTATATTTCGTCTTTGATAAGCAAATTGCGAGACCGCGTTGCGATCGCGGCGGAATTTCTGACGCGAACTTCGGTGAACGCAAGCGAATTGAAATATCATCTCTGGAATGGCCGGATTGCGTCGACAGGCTTCTATCGATCGGACACGCGCAACAGAATTGCGATCGATCGGACGCTATGGGCGCGCGGCGAATATGCGGTCAATCTTCGCAATGGCGATCTCGTCAATATTGAAACGGGCGAGACAGAATGGCGATCGATCGAGCTCGTCGAGCCGAAGATCAATGTTGCTGAAGCGGTAGAATACCGCTCGCCGCCCAGCGTGTCGTCAAGGCCAATGAATGATGAACCGTGCGCCAAAGGAGAGAACAGGAAGGCCGGGCTAACGCAAAAATCCATAGAAGCAATCAAGATTTTGAAAGAGGTTTTCCCTTCCGGCATTCCATCTAAAGACGTCCTGACAAATGGCGACCTTGCGCGCCAGGTAATGCTAACGCCGAGCTATAAAAAGCTGGAAAAACAACAAATCGCCCCGAGCAAAGAAACAATTTGGCGACGCGCGGGGCGCCTGGATTGATAGGTAAAACGAATTGCACAACTTATGCATGTTGTGCAATGCCTAACTTGCATAACTTGCACGATCATCTATCGAGTAAATCTGAGTCATTCCCCGCGAAACCGCGATAGTAGAGGAATGACGAATGAAGGAAGCGCTGTTTCTGCGCCGCAAGGCTGCAGGCGAATATCTCAAATCGAAATACGGTTTCGGCTCTGAAAAAACCCTCGCTAAGTTGGCTTCAGTAGGCGGCGGACCCGAATTCCGGAAAGGTTTCGGCGCCGCCTTGTATGAGCAGGCGGCGCTCGACCAATGGGCGTTGAGCAAGATCGGCGAGCCGCAAACCAGCACGTCCGACCCGAAGGCGGCGTGACGCGCCATGGCCTCGAAACCGAAGAGCCCGCCGGCGGCGACCGGCAGGCCGACAGCCTTGCCGAGAAAAGCGGTGCTGGCCAGGAGATGGCCACGGCTTCGCGTGAACCGCCTAACCGGGCGCTGGCGGGACGGTGCGACGGGCGCGG
>VGDY01000242.1 GCA_016869555.1 Alphaproteobacteria bacterium
TCGGACCGCCGTCCTTGACGTTGATCTGGACATGGACGTGATAGCGGCCTTGGCGGCGCGCTTTCAGGACGATTTTGTATTCATAGTCCTTGCCCACATCCATCGAGAACGTGCGCGGCACCGGCACTTCGCCGACGAAGGCGCTCTTGCGGATGAGAACCGGTCCCGGCTCGCCGACGTTAAGGAAGGACTCGCCGGGCCTGGCGACGGCTTGCGGCCATCCGGAAAACACATGCACTTTTCCGGTCAGCTCCATCTCGTCGTTCACATTGAGTTCGGTCTTCGACCAATTGACGTCGTACCAATTCAGCGTGCGCATGCGCAGGAACGCTTGCTGCGAACGTTCGCCATGCGCGGCGGCGGGCATGACCGGCAAGGCTGTCAAGGCGCTTGCGACGGCCAATCCGAGGACCCAAAGGCGGACGACGCGAGCCGTCACGGATTTGGCCATCGATTGCATATTCAAGCTTTTCATTTGGAGCTACTCCCTTGGATTCCTGTTCGCCGCCGGAGCCGCGGCCGGCTCCGGCGAAGTTGTTCCTGGCGCTCTAGACCTCTTCGATCTCGAGGTATTTCGTCGTCGAGAACCATTTGCCCATGTTCCACCACAGGAAGTAGACGAGCATTGAAATGAAGCCGGAGAAGAAGGCGGCGACCGGAACGACGTCCTTGCCGAAGGTGCGCAGCGTGCCGCGCTCGACCATGCGGATATATTCCGGCGTGCCGGTGCGGACGTAATTGAAGCCGATCAGGTCGGCGAGTGTGAGCAGTACGCCGTCGATTTCAGCGGCCTGGTGATATTGCGCCAGAACAGGCCAGTTGATCGGGTAGAACAGCAGGCCCCAGCCGAGACCGCCGACGAGCGCCGTAACGAGCCAGCTGCCCGAAATCATCAGCACGATGTCGAGCCAGAAGCCCATCGGAATGAGCGCCGACGGGAACACCAGGTTGATCGGGAAAAAGGTCCAGCCCCAAAAATTGTCGTAGCGGTTGATCCACTCGCCGACGAGCAGAGCCAGCACCACGGTCGTGGCGCCGATCGGCAGTCGAAACCTCGTCCAGAAGAAGGACTGCGAGGCCGCGGCGAAGCACATGGCGACGATCGGGGCCACCGTCGGCCACATGCGGCGGTCCTTGAAGTCGATCCAGAAGTCCCAGTCGCCCGCGAGCAGCATGTAATGGATGTGGAAGGAGCCGAGCAGAACGGCGAAAAGGATCACCAGCAGGATCCAGTCCGTCAGGATGACGCAGCCGAGAAACTCTTCTTTCGATTTCCAGGTCTTGCCGACCGGCGAGCCTGTTTGAGTCGATGCCGACATGTTTTCCTCTCTCAGATTGGTCTTGTTGAAAGAAGCGGCTGCCCGCCCGGCCTTCGCCTTGCGATCGACGACCGCTTTCCGTCTTCGATTCGTCCGCGCGCGAGTTGACGCGCGTCAGAGCGAAAGAGCGTCCTTCTCGTATTCCTTGCTGAGTTCGATCACGCGATCGAGCACCTGACGTGCGACGCCGAAAACGGCGAGCGCGAACCAGCCGAAGAACACGAAGCCCCAGTGCAACGGCGCCGTGAACAGCTCTTCCATGAACCAGAAGGTGTGGCCCCACTCGTTCAGGCCGATGTTCGGGAAGATCATGAACGGCCCGGCGAAGAACATCAGGAAAGCGAGCGATATCCGCTTGGCGAATTGCGGAATGCGCGTGTGCGCATACATGAAGGCGCCCCATCCACAGATGATGTAGATCGGATAGCTGAGGTAGAACTCAAGGATGTGGCTTGGCGTGAAGTCGGTGTCGCGAATGACCGTCTGGTGCCAGGTGCCGTCCTGCTCGGTGAAGTAGGAGGCGCCCCAGTAGACCGAGAAGGCGTAGACCGCGAGCCAGCCGATGAGCGTCAAGATGCGGCGCATTTCCTCGCGCGGCGCGACCGCGTCGATGTTGCGGTCCCGGGTCTTCCACAGATAGCCGCCGATGGCGCAGAAGGCGACGAACTCGAGCGGCAGCTCGGTCCACATCAGGTTCATCCAATAGGTCTGGAACTCAGGCGCGAAAGAATCGAGACCGGCCTTCCAGCCGAAATATTGCTCATAGATTCGGATGCCGACGTAGAACACCAGCATCACGCCCATGGTGATATAGGCGGGCTTGTAGTTCACGATCGTATCGACTTCGCCGGCTTGTGCGGCGCTCACGGCCTTTTCTGTCGTTAGATTCATCAAAGCCTCTCCTCTTAGGGTTCGAGACGCGCTTCGCGCCCGAATGGGAGTTGGGTCTCCCGACGCTGCGAGATGCGCCGCGCGAGGCGTTTGTCGTCGCGCCGAGCGATCAAGTCCGCGGCGCGAGTCGACCGTTCGTTCCGAACCACGCCGCGGCGGCTTTCACAGCTCGATGGACTGTATCACGGCGAACACTGTCGTTGTCAAGAAGAGTATAGTATTAAACATGCGACAATTTGCATCATATGCTGTTTAAAACTGCATAAAATGCAGCAATTATTGAGACATGTTTTTGTATATAATTGATACTTGAGTTAGCAGGCACATTTAATCGACATTTGATGTATTATAATATGAAACTGCTCCATTTTAGAATGATAAAAATCAGGTTTTTAGTTCAATATTGCGACATGTTGCCGCAAGTTAAACCTATTGTGCGTCGAATTGAATCGTTGAAAATCAAAACAACGCTGATCGACAGCGTTCGCGGCGAATTACGGAGAGGAACTCGGATGAAGACATTGCACTCGTTTAACGAACTCGGCTGGGTCGCCGTTTGGGTCGCCTTCTGCGTGTTCCTCTTTGCGATCTTCATTCCGATCGTAAACAGAGCGCTCAACCTTTAGGCGCAGGTCCCTTCTCTTCCCCCTGGCGCAAGATCGTCCCGACTCGACCTCCCCGAGTTGGGACGATCTCTATCCAAAACGCAAAAGCGACGTCCTCGGCGCGCTGCGCGGCGGCAGAAGGGAATTGGCGACAAGGCGGCGACGGTCTGGTCTGCATGAACAGCAGCCAGAACGAAAATAAAAAGATGGTACGAAGAGTATCCAAAAGAGAAAAAAACGATGAGCTTGAACTCTCAAGAAGACCATCGCCTCGAATACCGCAGACGCCGGGAAGATTCTCTCCGCCAACTTCTCATTGGAATTGTGGATCGACCTTCGAAGGAAATCGTCGAGGAGCTTAGCACTACTTTGGCAGATTTTTTTGAGGCTGCGCTGTTTGGGGATTCCTTTTTGTCGGCATGCGTGATTCATAGGGGGTCGGCTTCTTGGAGGGCCGACCATGACTGGGTCGTGGAAGAGAGATCT
>VGDY01000243.1 GCA_016869555.1 Alphaproteobacteria bacterium
GGGGGTCTTCGTGGAATAGCTTGGCGTCCGGACCAAGATCGCCAGAAACAAGGACGCGCAGAGGCGCGCGCGCGTCATCGATTTCGATTTCGATGGACGACGAACCGAGAATATGGCCAGCGTTCCAAAACCGCGCGCGCACGCCCTGGGCGGGTTCGATCCATTGCTCGTAGGGAACAGCGCGAAAAGCGCTCATTGCGTTTTCCGCGTCGGCGGCGGTGTAGATCGGTTCCACCTCGGGCCGGCCGCGCATCGCGTTGCGGCGGTTGAGCGTGGCGACCTCCATCTCCTGAATAAAGCCGGAGTCGCGAAGCATGCAGCCGCATAGATCGACAGTTGGTTTTGTGGCAAATACCGGTCCTCTGAAGCCGTCGCCAATCAGTTTCGGAATTAGTCCGCTGTGGTCGATATGCGCGTGAGTGAGCAGCACGAAGTCCAGTTGGCGGGGCGAGAAGGGAAACGCTCGGTAATTAAGGGCCTTCAGCGTCTTGGCCCCTTGAAACATGCCGCAATCGACGAGAAAGCGCGCCTTTGGCGTCTCGAACAGCAGGCAGGATCCCGTTACGGATTGAGCCGCGCCGCAAAACTTCACAGAGAGACTCATCCCGACAGTCCCTTTTTTGATTTTTTCGACTCCGCCCATCCCTGCTCATTTTGCAAGGCGGCGGCGAGCAGCGCATCGAGCGCAAAAGCATTGCTCGGATGCAAGACGCTGGTCGTTGAACGGACCGAGCGTATGCCGGCGCGTGCGAACGCGTCCATGGTCGCGGGCGGAAACAGCGCATGGGTTACGATCGCATCGATCGTCTTCGCGCCGGCGGCGTTCAGCGCGCGGGCGCAGGCAGTAAGCGTTCCACCAGACGAGACAAGGTCATCGACCAGCAGGACAGGGTGGCCGGCGACGGCCTTCGGATCGGGTAGGTCAATATCCACGGAGTTGTCGCCGCGCCGGATTTTGCGCGCCGCCAAGTGAGGCAATTCGAGGCGGCCAGCAAGATTGCCGACCCACGCTTCGGATTCAGAATCGGGTCCGACGACAACAGTTTCTGGATCGAACCCGGTCATTCGCAGCGCGTCCGCGATGACGGGCATCGCCGACAAATTCTCGGCGTCGATGTTGGGGAAGACTTTGCGAATGTCGGTCGTGCGGTGAAGATGCGCATCGACCGTTACGATGCGGTCGAACGCGTTAGAGAGCAGCGCGCCGACGACGCGCTGGCTGATCGCTTCGCCCGGCTGGAACGCGGCGTCCTGGCGCATGTAACAAAGATAAGGCGCGACCAGCACCAGCCGGCGCGCGCCGCCCCGGCGTAGCGCCTCGGAAGCGAATAGAAGGGCGAGAAGCTTGTCATTCGGCCGATCCAGGGAGGCGAGGACAATGGTGACCGATGCGACAAGTCCGACGGCGACGCGAATCTCCCCGTCCGGGAATGCGTGTATCGCAATCTCGTCCATCTCCACGCCCAAGCGGGCGGCGACCCGTCGCGCCTCGGTCGCGCTTGACGGCAGGCACTGAATAGCGACCGGTTTCATCATGCGGTCGCAGCCGATGACGACGACCGGCCATTGATCGCATATCCGGACTGGGCGTTGGCCGCGTCCATCACCAACTCGAATTCCGAGAGCTCGCAGGCGTAAACGCGATAGAGCGGCTCACCCTGTTCGACCTTGTCTCCGATCTTCTTGAACACCATGATGCCCGCTCCCTTGTCGATTGGAGCGCCCGCCATGCGCGCGAGTCTGTTGAGCCGCAAACAGTCGATGCTCCCAACGACGCCATCCTTGTTCGCCGTTATTTCCCCGGTCAACGCGCCAAGATCGGCGCGGCAGGTCGAGGGGCCCTGAGCATCAATAATCCGTTGCATTTGCTTGAGAGCCGCGCCGCTGTCGAGCAGTTCGCGCGCCCGCGCATAGCCAGCGCCGCCGCGAATTTCAGGGTCATACTCGAGCAGATGCGCCGCGAGGCGGAGAGATTTTTCACGCAAGTCACGCGGCGCGCCGGGGTCGTTGGAGAGCACCGCCATCACGTCCCGCGCCTCCAGCGCCGGCCCGATGCCGCGGCCGATTGGCTGGCGCCCGTCGGTTGTAACGACTTCGATGGCGACGCCAAAATGGTCGCCTACGAACTCAAACAACTTGCGCAAGCGCATCGCCTCGATCGCCGTCGTGACCTTGGCGGCCGGTCCGGCGGGGATATCGATCAATAAGTGAGTCGAACCCGCGGCGAGCTTCTTCGACATGATCGACGCCACCATCTGTTCGCGGGTATCAATGCCCAGCGGACGCTCCACGGAAATAAGAATGTCGTCCGCCGGCGACAGATTGACCCGACCGCCCCATATCAGGCAGCCATGACAGGCGGTGACGATCTCCTTCATTTCGTCGACGCCGATGTCCACGCGCGCCAGCACCTCCATCGTATCGGCGGTGCCTGCCGGCGAGGTAATCGCGCGCGAGGAAGTCTTCGGGATCATGAGGCCGTGAGCGGCCACGATCGGCACGACAATCATCGAGGTCCGATTGCCGGGGATACCGCCGATACAATGCTTGTCCACCACGACATGCCCTTCCCAGCGCAATTGTGTGCCGGCCTGCGCCATGGCGCGCGTCAACGCCAGCAATTCCGCCGTTGTGGTGAAGCTTGCCGAGCCCACGAGGAAGGCCGCGATTTCCATGTCCGAATAGCGGTAACGCGAGATATCGCTGATGATCGCGGTGATATCTTCAGGAGCGAGGGCGCGCCCTGAAATTTTTGCGCGCACCGCTTCGAGGCTATCAGGCGGCCTCGCCGGCGTCACGCTGACGAGGCTGCCGACGGGACACGCGAAGCGTCGGAACGCGGGCTCGGCAAGGCCGAGTTCCTCGCTCCCAACCAGCGTATCGTCATCGGTGATGAGCAGGGTCGCCAGAATCGATTTCGCGCCGCTTTGTATCTCGACGCGGCTGAATCCACGAAACACCTCCGGGCGCAGGGCCCGCGAATGTCTCGACATCACAACGATATTTTCGCGGCCGGTGTCCAGATTGGCGCGCCGGATCTTGAGCCCGGGACGAGACTTAAGATCCGGGTTCATTTGCAATCCCCTCCATCAACGCCGTCATTTACGATGACTTCCGCGGCGAGAACGCCGCTCTGCCTCGGGTCGGATCATCGAACGACATAACCTCTCACGCGGGACGAGCGAATGCACGGCCGTCTCAGCCTTTTCGATCAATGCGGATGCTTTTCATAGCCGTGTCGTTTGGTCCAGCGCGCCAACCATCGTTGTCGGCCGTAATCGCTCATATGCGCCAAATTGG
>VGDY01000244.1 GCA_016869555.1 Alphaproteobacteria bacterium
GCTCCGGCGCCGCGGACGGCCACCAAAAAACGGAGGCGCCGATCACGACATCGGTTGATCGCCATGCCCGCCAGACTGGGGAATTTTACTTCGGCGCTTCTGGGGAAATTAAAATCGGCATTTACAGTCGTGCAAGCGCTCGCCCTTCGCGCCAGCGCCTGCCGACAGGCGTCGCCAAGCGGAAGCCGGCAGACCTTCGGCGATTTCCATCGCCCTTCCGGCGACGCGCCGCGGCTTGTCCCAAGAATGAAACGGCTCGTTGGACTTCACGCCGAGCACATAGCCCTTGCCGGCGCGCCGGAGCGCCATTTCGATATCGCCGACGCCGTAGACGGTATCGGCGGCGACGAAAGAGAAAGGAACATTCGCGCCGATGGCGCGCTCGATCATGGCCAGAGCCAATGCCGGCTTGGTCGCAAAGCCGCCATGGGCGCTGTCGATCAGCTCGCGCGGCACATGCGCTTTCGCCATGCGCGCTTTATCGTCCGTCCAGCTCTTCGGCAGATAAAGCTCGCGGTCGACGAAGGCATGGCCCCGCTCTGCGACATAGCAGGCGAAGACGCCGATCTGGCAGTTCGTGATCTTGCCCGCAGAGCCCGTATATTGACGCGCGACGCCGCAGGACGCCTTGCCCTGTTTCAGGAAGCCCGTCTCGTCGACGACGAGGACCGCGTCGTTGTCGGCGAGCGTTTCCAGCGCATAATCGCGGACAATGTCGCGTAAAGCGTCCGCGTCCCATTGCGCACGCCCGAGGATCGCCTGTTGTCGCCACGGATCCGGATCGCCCGCTGCTTCCGCCCGCATCCAACCAGTCTTGCGGCGCTCTTCCCCCAGCAAGCCGTCGAGAAAATGCTCCGCCGACCGAACAACGCGATCCTGCTTGAATAATGGACGCATCCGACGCTTCACTTCACGCAACGACGACGCCCAAAGCTCCAGCGTCGTTTCAATCGAAGCGCCCTACATCACCACGCTCCCATGACGAATCATGGTGAGCCAGTGAGTCAGGGTTCACATAAATTCGCAACCGAATGCTAGGACAGCTGATCAGATAGGAACTTATAACTCGGCTGAGCCCGCTTGATTTTCCTGCCTTCAATCCGCCAACTCAAGTAATCCGGGCACCGCCCGAAATCCTCGTGATCGCGGATCAAAGCGAGAAATCGGGTGAGATTTTCGCAGATATGCTGTTGATACACGCGCAACATCAAATCAGCGTCGAAATCGGTCGTCCAATACTCTTGCGCTCCGAGAAGGCCGCGAGCAGTGAATGGGTCAACGCCTTTCAATAATTCATGACCGCGGTCGCAAGCTATATAAAGGCAATAAGCGGGTAGCTTTACGGACCTGTCGGGCAATTGCAGAACGCAGCCGCTCTCGCCGCCATAAAAATATTGCGGCATGCTGGAACCTTCCAAAACGCGGGGAATACTCCTTTCCTCCCATGCGGAATCAGGCGCCAAGAGAAACAGCCTTCGCAGGCGCTTGTAAAAGGAGCCGAAATTCTTGACGTCATGCTCTAAGAAAAAAAAAGCGCATTGCTGCGGTTCGAACTCTTCAAAATAGACCTCTACCATCTCCGCCAGAACCGAGCCAACTACGGGATTGGTCGCAACGGTTTGCTCAAAGGTCAGGGGATAGGGCATGGCGAGATTTCTGTGCGCTGGTGAATATCCTTCTATTCCGAATCGCGAAAACTCCTGCATCAAATGAACATAATGAGAAACCGCTCGGTAGAGCGGGTGGCGAATCGCAAAAAGAATCTTCGCCTTTGGCGCTGAAGCTTTGATGCGACGGGCTATTTGCGCGATGCCGGCTCGAGTCTTCGTAGCCATGTAAGTCGGACAGAACTCAAAATAAACTGTTGCTGAGTCGCCTGGCTCAAAACAACTTTCATACGTTTTTGTTTGCTTGGAAAGAAAGTAGCCAAGTTCCTTGCCTCCGGTTGGTCCGACGAAACCGGGGCAATGTTGAAAAATGAAATGAAGAAGCGTCGTTCCAGACTTCCCAGGGCCCGGACAGATCAAGTGCGGCAAATCTTTTCCCCTTTGAACCTTTGTGCTACACATTGCCGCCTTCAAACATAAGCATGCAATCGAAAGAACTACGTTCAGCGTTCAATCGCAATCTGATCGAGGGCGGCGATGATGCAGTGGCCTCCGCGGGCGCGTCGATTACGGACCCCAAACGGGATTGTCCACGCTGATTTTGGCGCCGGGAATCTTTCGTGCATTGCCCGCCATCCGCTCGTGGCCGAAGGAATGGAATTCCGACGCCAGGCCGGCGGTTTTCAGCCATTCTTGCACGCAGGCCGCGTTGGGAACGAACCACGACCATTTGTCGCCATAGACCGAGTCCGCATAATAGGCAGTCAGCGGAACCGGGCTATCGGCGATTTGCCTGGCGAATTCTTTCAACTCCTCGGGAGTTTTGCCGGGCGCTTCGAGATGCTCGCGCACGCATGCGCCCTCGTAAAGAAGCACACCATCGTCCTTGAGGCAGGCCGCAACCTGTTCGAAGGCGCGAAGTGGATGTTTCAGGTGGTACCAGACGCCGAAGAAGCTGATAATATCGAATTTGCAACCGCCCACGAGGTTAACGAGCTCGTAGCAGTCGCCCTGGATATATTCGGCAGCCGATTCGCGGAGCTTCTTCGCGCAATTCCACCCAGTGAAATCGGGCTTCTGGATGTCGAGCGCGGTCAGCTTCGCGCCGCGATTCTCCAATTCGAAGCCATAGGCGGCGTCCAGCGCGCCGATGTCGAGCACGGTCTTTCCCGAAAGATCTTGCGGAACGCGATGCCGGTCGTCCAGAATCTTCTTTGCCGGCGTGAAATGTTTTCCGGCTGTCCACAAGCCGGGGATCACTTCGAAAGAGTGGTACCATTTCTGCTCGTCAACCAGCCGCTTGGCCTGTGCGATTGGCATCATTTCGTCGTCATCCCCGCGCTAAGTTGAACAAGTTATTATACCCTCCAAAGCGGGTAATCAATTGGATACCGCCTTGTATACGACAGCCGGCAGGTATCACAAGCGCTCGGCGCGACGGTCCGGGCAATCGCTTGAAGTTCATCTCCAAGGCTGGGCGAGTGCGTCGAAGAGATAATCGTCGTTCCATGGGAGTGTTTGGGGATGTCCCGCTTGATGTTGAAAAGCGGAAATCGGCGTTGCTGGCCTGAATGCTATGCGGCTTTCGCGGTTTGAGCAAGATGCTCGTTCGATGGGACGGCGTTCGCCATGCGCTTTGCGAGCGCC
>VGDY01000245.1 GCA_016869555.1 Alphaproteobacteria bacterium
CTCGCTAGCCGATTCACCCGCCGGGTTCGTCATCGCCGCCTCGCTCAAACGAGCCTAACCTTCTGAAAATGATGCCATAAATGCCGAAATTGTACAGCAAAATCAGAGTTCATCCGGCGAATGCGGGCTTAAGGTTTGAGGGATCGTAACGCGTATCCTCGACGCCATAGACCTCGCATCTTCGCCCGAGCTTGGCCAGCACGCTCCAGTGGAGCTTTTCGTTGACATGCTCTTCGTCAGGGCTCCCGCCCTCGAGGAAGCTGTTGGCCGGTGCGCCAGCCGCAAACATCTCGCGACTGCGCGGAAAATTCCTGTCGATCGGGTAATGTTCCGCCGAGTCGGGAATGTCGCCGTCGATGTTCGGCTTCAGCGCGCGCCTGATCGCGTCATTGTCGAATGAGAGTCCGGTGAGCGCCTGGGTGCGCGCGATCATCCAGATCAGCGCAATGTCGGACAGGCCCGATTCCTCATAGCCGCCGCCCACATTGCTATGGACGCCCGGAAACCAGTTCTGTTCGATATTCTTTGGATGCGGCTCCCCTTTGTTGACCGTCCAGAAGGTCGGAATGAAGGGACGGCGCCGCTCGTCGACGCCGATCGCGTGCAAGGCGTGATCAACATGGGCGCCGAGCCGGGTGTCTTCGAACCCGCCGAACGCCTTGAGCACGAGATAGCGACCCAGCGGCGCAAGCCCGCTGAAGCCCGCCGGCACGCCGTAGGAGCCGACGGTTTCGAAGACGCCGAGCAGCTTGACGCGGTTATTCGCCTGAATGTCGGGACCGCTCGGCGGCGCGCCGCGGCGCGAGGCCGCGCGCGCGCTCCTGTTGGCGCGCGCGATGTCGAAAACGCCCCTGTCCTTGGTCTTTCTGACGCCGCAGTCGCCGATCAGCCCAGCCAATGCGCGGGCCGCGTAGGCGCCGCGCGAAAATCCGTAGATATACAGCTCCTGATCGTCGCGATAATTGTCGACGACCCAATCATACGCGTCCTGGACGATCTTGCGCAGGCCGAGTCCGACCGTGCCCCCGACGATCTTGAATCCTTGTGCGCCGACGCCGGAGAAATAGCGGACCTTTTGCTCGACGCCGTCAGCGCCGCGCGGCGGAATGAGCCTTTCGGCGACTTTCGCCTCCCACGATTTCTTGCAAATGCTGGTGAAGTCGCGGGGCGTATTCCATGTGCCGTCGAGCAAGACGATGTTGCGAATCATTTTGCCTCCAACAGCGCGCAAAACTTAGGCATTTGCGGCGGATGCGCATGTCGATGGTGACGCGCTTCGACCGCCCGCGCAAGCGCGCACGAAAGATTTGCCCAAGACCGGCGCTCCCCTTTATGAGAAACGAAACCTCAGCCAAGCATTGGAGACAAGAATTGGAGAAAAGGATGCGCGCAAGCCTAGTTTTTCTGGCTGCCTTCACGGCGGCCCTCAGCGCCGGCTGCAACGCCGCCCGGCCGCCGCAGGCCGCGCCGCCCGGACCGGCGGTCCCGGCGCCGACGGCGCAAGCGCTTCCGCCCGACGGCCCCGGCTGCGCCGGCGCCGTGGCGCGCTACCGCTCCGTCGTCGACAACGACCTCTCGATGGGCCACGTCAACCAGAGCGTTCACGCCCAGATTTCGAACGAGATCGCCGAGGCGGCTTCGACCTGCGCCGCCGGCCAGGACGCGCGCGCGCAGTCGCTGCTGCGCGCCTCGAAGTCGCGCCATGGCTATCCGGGCTGATCCTTAGCGCTGGCGCCTGTCTTGCGGCGTCAGCTTGGAAGCGGTCCAGATTAGATTGATTGACCTCATGTTTTGGCGTTCCTACTTTCGAGAGGACGCGGACTCGGGAGATGGGATTTTTGAAACGTCACCATGCGTATGCGGTCCTGGCCGCCTGGGCTTTCGGCCTCTCCGGCGCCGCCGCGGCCGAAAGCGCCTTCATCCTCACGATCAAGGACCATCGTTTCGAGCCGGCGGAGCTGCGCGTGCCGGCCAATCAGCCGGCGACGCTGACCGTCAAGAATCTCGACGCGACGCCGGAAGAGTTTGAAAGCAAGAGCCTGCGCATCGAGAAGGTAATCCCGGGCAACAGCGAAGCGACCTTCACGCTCCGACCGCTGAAAGCCGGCCGCTACAAATTCGTCGGCGAATTCCATGAGGACGCGGCCAAAGGCGAGGTCATCGCGGAATAGGCCATGCTCGGCGCGCTCATCATCGTCTTTCGTGAAGCCATCGAGGCGGGGCTCATCGTCGGCATCGTCCTTGCCGTCACGCGCGGCGTCGCCGGGTCGCGCGGCTTCGTCGCGGCGGGCGTCGGCGCCGGCGCGATCGGCGCCGTGATCGTCGCGGCTTTCGCCGACCGGCTGTCGCAGGCCTTCGCCGGCGCCGGCCAGGAGGTCTTCAACGCCGCGATCCTCGCGCTCGCCGTCGTGATGCTCGTCTGGCACAACATCTGGATGGCGCAGCACGGGCGCGAACTGGCGCAAAGCCTTTCCGAGGTCGGGCGGGCGGTCGCGCGCGGCGACGAGACCCTGTTCGCGCTGACCGCGGTCGTCGGCCTCGCCGTGCTGCGCGAAGGCGCAGAGGTGGCGCTGTTTCTTTACGGCATTCTCGCCTCGGGCGAATCCGGCTGGGACGTCTTCGCGGGGGGAATCGCGGGACTGGCGCTCGGCGCGGCGACCAGCGTCGCGACCTTCTACGGCCTCGTCGCCATTCCGGCAAAACGCCTCTTCGCCGTGACGACTTGGCTGATCACGCTGCTCGCCGCCGGACTGGCGGCGCAATGCGTCGCCTTCCTGCAGCAGGCCGGACTGATTACGTCGCTGTCCGACACCGCCTGGGATTCGTCGTGGCTGTTGTCGGACAAGAGCATCGTCGGACGGGTGCTGCACACGCTGATCGGCTACGCCGACCAGCCGTCAGCCCTGCAGGTCGTCGTCTATCTTGGAACGCTTGTCGCGATCGTCGCGGCGACCAAATTCTTCGCCGCGCGGCATCCATCGCCCGCGGTCCGCGCGCCGGCGGAATAGCGCCGGGCGGATCGGCGCGCGGGGCTTCGGCTCCTCAGCCGCCGCCGAACAGCTGCTCGAAAACGCTTCGCTCCGACGCCCCGCGCCTTTGCCGCGGCCGCTCGATCGAGCCGACCGTCGGAATGTCTTCCGGCGGCAGAAGATCGTCGATCTCGCGCGGGGCTGCGGCCGGCGCGCGCGCGGCGACATCGGGCCGCGCTTCCGCGACGGGCGGCGGCTCCTCGACC
>VGDY01000246.1 GCA_016869555.1 Alphaproteobacteria bacterium
GCGGCCGATTTGCCCCGCTACAAGGCTCCGCCGCCGCCCCCGCCGCCGCCCCCCATGTGGACGGGCTTCTATGTCGGCTTGAACGCTGGCGGGACGTGGTCGAGCAGCAACTCGGTTAGGGTCGGGACGTTACCCATCGCGCAGCCCGGAGCCGATCCTGCAGTGGTTCCTCAGCTCGCACTTCTTGCGTCGGGCTCGTTGTCTTCACGCAACAATGGCGGGTTCATCGGCGGCGGCCAGATCGGCTATAACTGGCAGTTCTACAACAGCTTTGTCGGCGGCGTTGAAGCTGACATCCAGGGCATCGCCCGCTCGAATAACTCCACCAACTTCACGACCGCAGCGGTAGTTGTTGGCGTGCCGGTCATTTCGAATACGGCTTTGGCGCGGAGCCTCGATTATATCGGCACAGTTCGCGGCCGCCTCGGCTGGTTGTTCACCCCTACCCTGCTAGCCTACGGCACCGGCGGTCTTGCCTATGGAGGAGTTAACATATCCACGTCAGTATTCCAGGCGGGAACGAATGGGTTCTCCGGCTTTGGCGCAACGTCATTTGCCGATACCCGCGTTGGCTGGACTGTCGGCGGCGGACTGGAATGGATGTTCTGGCCGAATTGGAGCGCCAAGGTCGAATATCTTTACTATGATTTGGGCAATGTTTCTACGTCGGGGGCTCTTACTTCGGCGTTCTTCCCGATTGCCACCTACGGCATCACGCAGCAAACGACCCGCTTCAACGGCAACATCGTTCGCGCCGGCGTGAACTATCACTTCAACTGGGGCACCGCCCCGATCGTCGCGAAATATTGATCGTTCCTGGACGATCGGCACGGAAAGAGCCCGGCGAATAGCCGGGCTCTTTTGCGTTGTTGCGTTTCGCTTGACATGGGTTGACGGGCGCGCATTGCCTGATTTGAAACAAAGCGGTATCAGAGCGCTGCTTGGCTCTCGCCTGATGCGCGAAGATGTATTGCGAAGACGTTTTCGACCTTATCGATCGGCTCGCGCGCGCCGGCAGACGGCCCGTTCTCAACAGAGTCCTCGACGAATTCCTGCGGGCGACGGGCTTTGCCCATGTCGCTTACGTCGCCTTCAATCTCCCGACGGGCCCCGACCGACGTCTGCTCTCCGCTGTCAGGACACATCAGAAATTGAGAAATCGGCCTGTTGAATTTCAAGGCGTTACGAAACGCTGCTGATTTACGCATATACATTTGAATTGAGAAAACGCCCGAATGATGTACAGTTGAATTGAGAATTTGCGGCTCAACCATTTCTCATGGACGCGGCCGACTGGGTTGGCTTTTCACCCCGACGCTGCTCGTCTACGGCACCGGCGGTCTTGCCTATGGCGGAGTTACTCTGAACGTTGCAGGCTTCCAGAGCGTCGTGCCACCAGGGCCGAACTTCACTACGACCGGCTTTACTGGCGGGCAGTTTTCGGACACCCGGGTCGGATGGACCGCCGGCGGCGGACTTGAGTGGATGTTTTGGCCGAACTGGAGCGCGAAGGTCGAGTATCTCTATTACGACCTCGGTTCCGTGCGTACCCCGGGCGGTTTGACGACGTCGACCAGCACCTTTGTTTTCACGCCTGTGCCTGCCGGCACCCTTGCGTGGGCGAATGCGACCGAGATTCGCACTCAGTTTCGCGGCAATATCGTGCGCGCCGGCGTGAACTATCACTTCAACTGGGGCGGTCTTTAGTCGTCGCCAAATACTGACCTCTCCCGAACAATCGATACGAAATAAGCCCGGCCAACAGGCTGGGCTTATTTTGTGCGCCGGGTCTTGCGAGCATTGAGAGCTTGCCGCGGCGCCCCGCCTTCGGTCTAAGCATCACGAAATTACTTTTTGCAGCGCGTTAGGTGGGGAGTGCACGAACTGCGTCTAAGCGCTGCTCGAGCATGCTTCAGGCAAATCGGTCGCGATTAATCACGCGGACATGGATATTATGATTCGCTCGTTGGCTGTAATTCTTGCGCGACGAAGCCGAACGCGCCGCGGGGCGCCTTATGAGGTCGCGGCCGATGGGCTCCCACTACTGACGTCTCGTCAGTAAGGCTGGCCTCGTCCGAGTGATGTCGTCGAAGCGGAAAAAGCGCGCCTGACAACCGATCTACGACGGAATTGTAAGACCGGCGGCGCTCGATAAGGCATGCGCCGCCGCTCGCTTCGCTTGCGGCAAGCGGCGTCTCGCCTATTCGCGTAAGGTTCAGGCGTTCACGAAGGCCGTAATCGCCAAGGTGATGGCGGCGGCGGCGGCGAAAATCGAGAGAATCGCTGAGATGGCGTTCATGGCGTTTTCTCCTGTCGCTTCTCAATTGCGGTCATCTGCCGCACTTGGGAGCTGGCGCGACAAATTAGCGCACCGTCCAAGGAAAAAGCCAAGTAGGAAAACCTGTTGCGCCGCACTAAAGGCGCCGCTCATCGATCTGCCGCGCGAACCAGCCGGAGCGGGAAAGTCCGGTTTCCTCAATGATCGTGGCCTAGGTTTCGACGGACCTTGCGCCGCAATGACGATTACTCAGTAAGCGACAACAGCTTCGCCTTGAGGTCGCCGATTTCGACTCGACGGTCCTCATTCAACCGCGCGCTCCAGGCGGCGTCGACCCTCGCATGGCGCTACTTCAGCTCCGCATAATCCCGCCAACTCGTCGTGCAGCGGCGACCATCGCCTCGCCGAGAAGAAATACGGCTGATCCGCTACCCGCGATTAGCGCGCCGCGCGCGTGATGGCGTCGCGGGTCTCGATAGCCTCGAAAGGAAGCGGCGAGGGGAAACTTGCGCCTGAACGATCGCGGATCGCCTCGCCATCAGGACTCGCAGCAACGACGATAAACGGATCTGAAGCGTTTTCCGCGGGCGCGGCGGCGCGGACGATTGCGCGCCGGGCGAGCGACAAAATGTCTGACAGCCCAGAGAAAGCCGAGCCCAGGCATTCGTTTAAGCCGGCAAGGACGATCTTACGCATCCGCCTCTGCTTTTGGCGAATTATGAAGCTTGTTTGGCGATTGCGCCATCCTGACCTAGATTACTTCTAATCTCATCCTGCGCTAGCCGGGGCCAATGCGCCGCCGGCCAGGGATGCATACATATTGACGCGACGCCGGTCCGCCACGGCTCCGTCATGGAGGTGAAAATGAAGGCGAATTGGAAGAAATATTTGCCTTGGGTCGTCTTCGTCGCCGTGGGGGCGCTGCTTTTTGGACTTTTCCAACACCA
>VGDY01000247.1 GCA_016869555.1 Alphaproteobacteria bacterium
ATTTCCAAGCGGAATGCCGCCGCTTGCGGCGGAGCGCAGGAACAGCTGATTGAGGCGAACCTGAGAGAGGCCGGCCAGGGTTGCGGCGTCGCCGCTCTTGTAGATCATGAGCCTGATTCCTGATATCAGAATATCAAAAATATTCCACAACGCGATTTGGCGGTCAAGATGCGGGTCAGGCGAAATAATCGCGATGATCTGTGGATAACCTGGATAACTCATCGCCGCCCGTTTTTTTCCGCGTCGTTTCGCGCAAAGCGCGCGACGGCATTGCGCTCGAATCGCACGCCAGCTTGTCGCGCTGGCGCGCGATTCTCATTCCTTACGCGACGCGCCCGGCGCGGCGCCGGCGGCAATCAGCGGGCAAAAGCCGATCGGCGAGACGATCGAACGCGCGCGCTGTGCGCATCGCCCATCGCGCCAGCGCCGTCTGCCCACAAAGTTTGACTGCGACTTTCACTCGCCATTGTGCCGTAGAGACTTCCCAGGCTCGGCTCATCGTCGCCGCCGTCTTCGGGCGGGTCGTCGTCTTCAAGCGGCTCGTCTTCCTCGCAGTCCGGGTCGCCGTCGATTTCGTCGAGTAGAGCGACAAGCGCGTCGACGGCGGCGGCGATGCGCCGGCGCGTGCCCGCCTTGTATTCGACGAAGAGCGGCGCGCCGGCGGGGGTGTTCACTATGGACATTGGCAGGCGCTCCTAATGCGAAATCGCGAGGACGGGCGAAGTCAGCAGCACTTCGAGCGCCTCGGCGGTAGGCCCCGCCGAATCCTGGTCGACGCAGTGCTGCAGAAAGGCGCGCAGGCCGGCAATCGACGTCGGCGAGGTGACGACGAAGCTGTCCCACGCCGCATCAAGCTCGCGCTCGGCGGCGTCGAATTCGGCGCGATCCTGTTTTGTGATGGCGCGACGCTCTTCTCGCGCGGCAACGTCGTCGGTGAGCCCGCAGGCGGCGCTGAAGCGCGCCTCGGCGGCCTTGTGGCGCGCAATGACGGCGAAGATCGGATCGTCGCCCGGCGACGACGTGGCGGCGGCCTGGGCCAGCGCGCCGAAGACGGCGCTCGCCGAGCCGGCGGCGAGAAAAAGGCGTCGGGAAGCGTTGGATTGAGCGGTCATGTGTCAAACTCCTTTGGGTAAGCCTGGGGCGTTCGCCGAAATGGTGGTTTCGGCGTTGCTCCTGAGAGCAGTTTGTGATACTTTTTGTATTAAGCTTGGGAGCGTCCGTTGTCAATACCAAAAGTATCAATTAGACAGGTGAAAGCGGCGCGGTCGCTTTTGGCATGGTCGCAGAATGACCTTGCGAAGGCGTCTGGAATATCCGAGCCGACAATTAAGCGACTGGAGTCTGAGGATGGTGAATTAGGAGGTCGCGCGGAAACGAGCGACGCCATCCGCGCCGCGCTCGAATCGGCCGGCGTCGAATTCATCGCCGAAAATGGCGGCGGCCCTGGCGTGCGGCTGCGGAAGGCGAAGCGCTAACCCCGCGCGCGCGAAGCTGCGACGGTTAATAAAATATCAAAAAATGACAATGTTAACCGGGGGAAAAAATTGACGCACTCGACATTGCAAGACGCCATTCTTGCCGTGCTGCCGGATCGCGCAGAGCGGCCTATTGCGCCTTCCATAATTTTCCAGCGCCTTAGTATCGAGCGCCCAACGCCGGCACAGCGCGCCGCGCTATCGCGATCTTTGCGCAGGCTGGTTAAAAACGGTGACGCGATCTCTTGTCAGCCGCTGCGCTGGAACCGGGGCAAGGGGTATATTTACGCACGTGCGTAACTCGGCGCTCAAGCCCGCCCCGCGCCGTTCGCCTCAATCTCGGCGATGCGCTTGGTCAGCCGCTCGGCGATGAAATCGGCGAGCGGCATGAGGTCCTTGCCGTGAAATTGGTCAAGCTTCGAAATGTCACCGACTATTTAGCCTTTATCACCAATGCGGCTCGACGGATTTCCACGGTCGGTGGTAGCCTTCGTGACGTTCAGCTCCTTGCCGGTCATTCAGCTTTGAGCACGACGCAGCGCTATATCGAGGCTCATGCGGACGCTCAGCGGCGGGTCGTGGAGTTGGTGTGAGAAAAGAGCCTGGCATATGCCAATACCTGATTTCCAGACGTTCATGTTGCCTCTCCTGAACTATGCTTCGGACGGACACGAAAAAAACATCAGGGAAGCGATCACGACGCTATCAGATCAATTCAAGCTTTCCGACGTAGAGAGACAACAGCTTGTTCCCAGCGGCAAGCAAAACCTGATCGATAACCGTGTTCACTGGGCTCGGACCTTCTTGGCCAAAGCCGGTGCGATTAGAAAGACTCGTCGTGCTCATTTCGAAATTACGGATCGAGGGAGGCAACTATTAGCGACCCATCCAAGCCGCATCGACGTAAAGACGCTACGTCAATTCCCAGAATTCCGTGATTTCCAGTCCTCTAAAAACTCCGGCGACGAACTTCAACCCGCCAGCTCAGAAACCTCTGACGTTGTGCCTGTAACGCCAGAGGAAGCAATTTCCCGTGCAGAGAAAGACATCAATAGGGACCTTGGCGCTCAGCTGATCGAGCGTATTGGAGAAATGACCCCAAGCTTTTTCGAGCAGTTGGTAATCGACCTGATAGTAGCAATGGGTTATGGCGGCTCACGAGAAATAGTGGCGCAAAGGATCGGAAAATCAGGGGACGAAGGCATAGACGGTGTTGTGAACGAGGACCCTTTGGGCTTGGACATCGTCTATATCCAAGCCAAACGCTATAAGGCGGAAAACGTTATTGGTCGTGAACGAATCCAGCAATTTTCTGGGGCCTTGGTCGGGCAAGGAGCAACAAAGGGCGTCTTCGTCACGACAAGTTCCTTTTCAAGAGGTGCTATTGAATACGCTCACCGAGTGCCGCAACGGATTATTCTTATCGACGGAAATGAACTCGCCAATTTGATGATTCGCTATGGCGTGGGCGTTCGAACAGAGCGAACTGTGCAAATCAAACGATTGGACGCCGATTATTTTGACGTTGATATGGAATAATCTACTGAGGCAGCCTTCTCTCAAAAAAGGCAGATAGGCATTTAGTTACGCTGCACAACCATTTGACGGCGCCGGAGCGCGCCAGGAAGACGCGCGGCGGGTGCTCGATCTGGCGACGGCGGCGCGCGCAGCGGCCGGCGGCCATGCGGGCGAGCCGCAGATGCGAGAGACGCGCGCGGCGGCCGTCATGCGCCAGTTG
>VGDY01000248.1 GCA_016869555.1 Alphaproteobacteria bacterium
GCGATGAATGGCTCGCATATTTGCGGAGGAGCCTGAAAAGCGGTTCAAAAACCTCGCGGCGTTAAATCCCGACATGTGAAGCAAAATCGAGAAAGGCGCATTGCCTCCGCTCGAAGGCCCGCATCTGTGAAGGGTTTCGGATGCCGGCCAACGACGGTTGAACGTCGCCACGCTGGGGAGTGGCCGGCGTTCGAAAGCCTCCAACGGAGGAAACCGCGTGTCGGAAGGGGCGTCGATGTCGTAGGCGCGATCTATGGGGATTCGAGGACGGCGAACGGACGATGCCGAATAGTTGGAACGGCGTTCAAACGTAGTGGCGAGGCGTGGAACGATCCAAGAGAGGGTTCGCCGCCGATTTCGAGAGTGAGTTCGGGGTGGTGCGGTTGATTGCGAGACGTTCGTAGAGCGTGATCGAACAAACGCCGCCGACGCTGGCGAACGACCAGTGTCGAGAACGAGCGGCGTTGCGGCGCAGTGAGTGATGCGATCTCCATCATGATGTATCGATCCAGACTTCATTCGCCGAAAAGTCGCGCGGAGCGCGTCCACGTTCGAACGTCTCTATGAGGATCATCCGACCGCCGCAGCATGGGCAAGGATGCGAAGGAGAGGCTGGCTCGGCTTCGTCGCTGTCACTGACGCTGCCGTTTTGTTGCGGCCCGGCCGGCGCGGCGAGCAACTCTCGCGCGCGGGCGATGTTGTGAGCGCGGACGCCGCTGGCGAACAGGCCGTAATGGCGGATGCGATGGAATCCGCTTGGCAGCACGTGCATGAGAAAGCGGCGGATGAACTCGTGCGCGTCAAGCGCCATCGTCTTGTAACGAGCGTTTCCGTCGATCCGATAGTCTTTCCATTTGAAAGTCACGCTCGTCTCGTCGAGCGCGATCAGCCGGCTGTTGGAGATGGCGACGCGATGCGTGTAGCGCGCCAGATAGGCCAGCACCGCCTCTGGCCCGCCGAATGGGCGCTTGGCGTAGACGACCCATTCGGTCGCGCGTAACGGGGTAAGAAAAGCCGAGAACGTATCCCGCGCCGCGAGGGCGGCGTGCGCACCGAAGAATTGCAGACGCCCGGCGCCGTGCGCGGCCATGAGTTGTTCGAGGAAAAGACGACGGAACAGCCGCGATAGCGCGCGCACCGGCAGGAAGAAGCCAGGCCGGCAGGAAACCCATCGCTGACCATCGAGCGAGACGCCGCCGCCCGGCGCGATCATGTGAATGTGGGGATGATGCGTCAGCGCCGATCCCCAAGTGTGGAGAATGGATATGACGCCGATGCGCGCGCCCAGATGCTTGGGGTTGGCGGCGATCGTCATCAGCGTCTCGGCCGACGCCTTGAACAGGATGTCGTAGATCGGCGCCTTGTTCTGATAGGCGATGTCGGCGATCGCCGCCGGCAGGGTGAACACCAGGTGATAATAGGGGACTGGCAAGAGTTCGGCCTCGCGCTCGGTAAGCCACGCCCTTGCCGCCGCGCCCTGGCACTTGGGGCAATGCCGGTTGCGGCAACTGTTGTAGGCGATCTCCGTGTGGGCGCAGTCCTCGCAGCGCAAAACATGCCCGCCGAGCGCCGCCGTCCGGCAGCTCTCGATCGCCGACATCGCCTTCAACTGGCCAAGGCTCACACGGCCGGCGTTGGCGTCACGCCAAGCCGGGCCATGGGCGCGGAAAATATCCGCGACCTCCAGGACTGGACGCGCCATGGGAGCGGCGTTAGGCGGGCGGTCCGCCTCCTGTGGCGGTCAAGCTGAGCCGCTCCAGCGGGCTGGTCACTTCGCGGATCGTATTGACGGCGACCCGCGTATAGAGGGCGGTCGTGTCGAGCTTGGCGTGTCCGAGCAGAACCTGGATCACCCGAATGTCGACGTCCTGCTCGAGCAAATGCGTGGCGAAGCTGTGCCGCAACGTGTGCATCGACACGCGCTTGGTGATCCCAGCCGTCTGGGCGGCGGCGTGACAGGCGCGATTGAGCTGCCGGGCCGTCATGGGGTTGACTGGGTTCTGCCCAGGAAACAACCAAGCCCGTGGCCGCGCTGCCCGCCACCAGTCGCGTAGCAGCTCGAGCAGTCGCGGCGACAGCATCACATAGCGGTCCTTGTGACCCTTGCCTTGCTCAACGCGGAGCGTCATGCGCTGGCTGTCGATATCGGACACTTTCAACGCCACGACCTCGGACGCGCGCAATCCGGCGCCATAGGCGACGCCGAGCGCCGCTTTGTATTTGACGCCGGGCGCCGCTTCCAGGAGACGCGCCACTTCATCTTGGCTCAACACGGTCGGCGCCTTGCGCGGTTCAGGCACGAAGGTCAGACGCCGGACCAAGTCTGCTCGTTCGAGCGTCACCTTGAAGAAGAACCGCAGCGCGACGATCGCGCAATTGACGCTCGCGGCGCCGACTTGGTTCCTCGTCATATGCAGCTGAAAAAGGCGAAGGTCCTCGCTGGTCGCGGTGTCGGGCGAGCGGCCGAGGAAAACTGTGAAGTTCCTGACGTGACGGATGTAATCCTTCTGGACCTTCTCCTTGAAATGACGGACCGTCATGTCTTCGATCATGCGCTGGCGCAACGGGCTGACGACCTTGTCGGTCATGGCGATACTCCTGTCTCACACGAGGTTGCGAACCTCATGATCTTGAGACAGGACGAGACATCCCGTTATGCCGCCGCCTCGCGGCGACGGTAGGGGAAGGCTCTGCCGTCTTACGTGAAACCTTCGGAGGCCATCGATGCTCGACAAGCCGGAGAAAACCTACCAGCTTCTCGCGGCGTTGAGAGCAGCCGCGCCTTTCGAGGTTGAATTGACGCCCTCGGTGATCGGGCATCTTCGGGCGCAACAGGTCGCGGTCGTCGCCAAGCCACGGCAAATCGTCACGGAAATCTCATATGCCGGCGACGAAGGCGGCATCGTCCGTCACATGGCGCCAGAGGAAGGCCGTGATGCGCTTATCGTCTCGCTGACTCATGTGCGAGCGAACCGTTCCCTGCCATGCGCCGCAGCCGTGTGCGACTACCAGAAGCATCGAGTGAAGAAGCTAAAGAAGCAGAACAGAACCTGACCTGAACTCCCCGGGGTGCTTCACCGCTGATCGCAGGCACTACCGCGAGAGCGGTTTAGTCCTCTGGCGCGAAGCGGAAATTCGAACTGACCCGCTGCCCGCCTGCGGCAAGGCTGGACATTGACGCCGGCAGACGCAATAAGGGGCCA
>VGDY01000249.1 GCA_016869555.1 Alphaproteobacteria bacterium
AAGGAGCCAAAACGACTTGACCAAAAACAATCGGAGGTGAGACAAATCTCGTCGGTCAACGAACGCGGCGCCCGGGCGGGATCATCTCGTAAAAGGGGGGCGCCATTATCCCGGAATCCCCGGGCGGCATTATCCCGTTACAGACGGGCGCCTTCGTCGGAATCGGCAATTTCTCCGCGTCGCCGTTGGTCAGCGGCCCTTGCAACCCAATCAAGGCCGCAATCAACGCCCCGCCAGACGTCGCCGAGATGACGGTCACATCTTCGAGGAGATTAAGTTCATAGACACGCTTGAGCGCGCCGTAATGGAAGAGCGCCGCCCGGAGCCCCCCGCCGGACATGGCCAGCCAAATTCCGCGTGGGCGGCGTGATTGAGTCTTTTCCATCCCTTCTTGTCCTCAGTCTGCCCCTCGAAGCTCAAAAATGGCTTCTCTACGCATTCTTTTCAGGCAGTCGCCCGCCGGTCACAGCTGCTGATAAAGCCCCGCCTGCAGGCTCAGGAGAGCGACGCACTGCTCCTGCACATTAGACCGCCTCTGGCGGAGGATATATGATTGCCGCAAATGGCCAGCGCGACCTTGTTGAACAGCGCAGCAGCCTGGCTTCGCGGCCATCGGCGGTCGCCATCATCGAGTCCAGGTAATGACCTATCTCATCTACGGTGGATCAGGCGCTATTGGATCGGCGCTCGCGCGCCGCCTTCGCCACAGGGGCCATTCTGTCCATCTCGTGGACCGAAGCGAAGCCAAACTCGCCGCACTCGCCACCGAAATTGACGCAAGTTTTTCCATTGCCGATGTGACCAATGCAGCGGGATTGGCGGAAGCGACCGAGGCCGCCGGTCCCGAGCTCTCGGGCCTCGCCTATTGTGTCGGCTCCATCAACCTGAAGCCGCTGGCCAAGCTCACCGAGGCGGATTTCATCACCGATTTCAGGGTAAATGCTCTCGGAGCGGCGCTTTCTCTAAAGAATGCCTTGCCGGCATTAAAGGCTCGTGAGGTTGCGCCGGCTTCCGTCCTCCTATTCTCGACGATCGCCGTCACGCAAGGCTTCACAGGCCATGCGTCAATCGCAATGGCTAAAGGCGCGGTTGAGGGACTGACGCTATCGCTTGCTGCTGAACTTGCTCCGAAAGTGCGGGTCAACTGCATTGCACCATCGCTGATCCGAACGCCGCTTGCGAAGGCTTTGTTGGCGTCTGATCAGATGGCAGGGGCGATCGCGCAAATGCATGCGCTGCAGCGTCTCGGCGAACCCGATGATGTTGCGGCGCTCGGAGCGTTTCTCCTTTCTGATGAGGCCTCTTGGATCACCGGTCAGATTATGGGGGTCGATGGGGGCCGGTCGACGCTACGCACGAGGGGGTGAGTAATTGTCAAACGGAGCGCCAAGGCCGCGGCGACAATGGCGGGATTTACAAGATCATTGGCGGAATGGCGACGCTGCGCGCCAAAGATGGAGGCCTAATTAAGCGCCCAGTGGTCGGAGTCAGGACCAATGAAATTGATCTGGGGCGCAGCTACGCTTGCCGCTATGGCAGGGGCAATCTTAATGGGGCTTGTCCTCACACCCTTAGTCACAATCAGCGATCGATTAGACACCTGGCGACTAAGAGGTGGATCCTGGACTTCGAGAGGGCCGTCGGAATGACAGAGGGGCATCATCGGTTCTAAGTTCAAATCTCTGTTTTAGGAAGCTCGTAATTAGGTGAGAAATCTGCCGGCAATTGCGTCGCCCGATTTTCCTGCGAGCACCGAGCTTCATGTGGCTTTTTTAAAGAACATTCAGGACTTCGCTGATCCGAAAGAATCGTCGATTAGGTCCCGTCTCATCTGACCATTTCAAGAAAGTCTTTTGCCGCGCCGAAGAGAGCGCTCTCGAGAAATCCTTCTCGTTGATGGCTGCAAAATAGATATTATAGCGCATTTACTCAGATCAAAGACACCGGAGCGAAAACATGCTCGTGCCATTTTACATAGCCGGCCACGATAGATTGCGGATCGCAATTGTCGGCGGAGGGTATGCGGGGTTGGCCGCGCTCGAAGCCCTATGCGAGCATCGGCCCGACGCAGAGATTGCGTTGATCGACCCGCGCTCGCACCATCTTAAGATATCGCATCTCCATGAGACCTTTCGGCGACCGCTGACCGATTTTCAAGTATCGTTCCAGGCTTTGGAGAAGCGTTTCAATATGCGCCACATTCAGGAAGCGTTAGAATTCGACGAGAGCACGGTCAGGCAATGGAATCGGGATCGCAGATTGGAAGTAGGCAATCAAACGGTCGCCTTCGATTTCCTTCTAATGGCTACCGGCGCTCAATCGAAGCTTGTCGAAAAAGGACCACAAATTCTAGACCTCAGCGATTTTATGGCGTCAGGAGGCCCAGAGCTCTTAGAAAAGCATATAGCGAACGCTGGTTCAAACGAACCTTGGCTGACTGTCGTTGGCTGCGGAGCGACTGGCGTGCAGTTCCTTTTCGAGATTGCTCATCATCTGCGAGCTCGGAAAATTTCATGCACGCTTCGGCTGGTCGATGGAGGAGCCGAGCCGCTTGAGCAGTTCCATTCGAAAATGGGACGTTACGTCAAATCGCGGCTGGACGATTTGAGCATCGAATATCGACCGAATTGTCGTTTTCTCGCTCAGGAACCCGGTCTCCTTGTCGTCGAAGATCGAGAAACAGACGAAGTGATGGAGTTGCCCTCGGACTTGTCACTTCTCTTCATTGGCAAAGACCCTGTCTTACGGTTTGAGACCAACTGGTTTGGTCAAATCGTGACCCATGGCGAGACGCTCGACCGCGTATTCACCGCCGGCGATTGTTCTCGTTACCGAGGGGTCGGCTCAAACGCTATGTCCGCTCAAAGCGCTGTGCGCAAAGGCAGGCTTGTTGCTAGAAATATTCTGAGAGCGGCCGGTCCTCTGAAGATAATGGAGCCCTATCTTCATCGGGAACTCGGCTATGTCATTAGCATGGGGCCTTTAGACGCCATCGGATGGCTGGGCTTGGAAAGCAATGTCGTTGCGGGGCTACCGGCCGGCCTCGCGAAAGAGGTGATTGAAGCGCAATACGCCTGCATTCGCCGGATGACCAGCGATTTTAATCATATTCTGACTCGACCGACGGGTTTCGGCAAGCCAATATCCCCAGCCGGCCGAGTGAGCGGGGCTGCGGGTCGGCGAACGCCGTGTCGAGCGGT
>VGDY01000250.1 GCA_016869555.1 Alphaproteobacteria bacterium
AAGTGCGGAACGATTTTCTCCCATTGCTCGTCACTGAACCAGAACAAGTTCGCGTCCATGGCCTCGGCCTCCATCAAGTCGACCAAGCCACTGAACCAAAACATGGTTAATTAGGTCTTAACCCTAAGTCAGTCGAAACTTTGCTGTTTATGCATCGTCGGGACACGACCCGAAGCCATTAAGATGGGGCCCGTCATCGCCGAACTTAGTCGTTCGGACTGGGCCTATCCCTATGTGGTGACGACGGGCCAACATGCCGATGTCGTTGAAGGCGCTTTGCAAGGTTTTGGAGTCGTCCCGTCACGCCGGCTGAACCTCGAACGCCGAAACGGCTCACTGAATGAGCTCTTCGGCAAGGTGATCGCCGAAATGGATCGCGTGATCGACGAGATTCAACCCGCCTGCGTCATCGCCCAAGGCGACACGACGTCGGTCGCCGTGGTGTCGCTCGCCGCCTTTCACAAGAATGTGCCCTTCATGCACATAGAAGCGGGGCTCCGGACGGGAAAACTCAACGATCCCTATCCGGAAGAACTCAACCGGCGAATCGCCGGGTTGGCCGCCGCCATGCATTTCGCCCCGACCGGGGCGTCGCTCAATAATCTCTTGCGCGAAGGCGTCAATCACGGCGACTGTCTCGTCACGGGCAATACGGGGATCGACGCCCTGCTGCAAACGGCGGCGCATCAGCTGCCCGCCCCGCAGGGGTTTCCGAATTTGCCGCGTGTCGTGCTGGCGACGGCGCACAGGCGGGAAAGCTTCGGAGAGCCGATCGAGAGCGCGCTGCAGGGAATAAGAGAAGCCGCCGACCGGCACGACGACGTCGGGGTGTTTTTTCTCACGCATCCCAATCCGCGGGCGCATGAGCCGGCGCGCCGAATCCTTGGCGACCACCCGAGAATCGTCGTCGCAGAAGCTTTGGGTTACGCTGACATGGTGGCTGCGCTGAAGCAATGCTGGATTGTCGTCACGGATAGCGGCGGCCTCCAGGAGGAAGCGCCCGCACTCGGAAAGCCCGTCCTCGTGTTGAGGAACACGACCGAGCGGCCCGAAGCGGTTCGCGCCGGAGCGGTTCGCGTGGTCGGCACAAATTCGAACTCGGTGGCGAACGCGATCTCGCAGCTACACGGCGATCCCGAGCTCTATGCGCGCATGTCGGTCCCGGTTTTCCCATACGGCGACGGCCAGGCGGCGAAGCGGATCGTCGCGGCGATGCGCGGGCGCTTGGAGCGCCCGGTTTCGGCTTTGTCGGCCGCCTAGGCCGGTGTCGCGCTGCGCCTTGCCCGCTTGAGCGGCAAGGCGCACAAGAACGTCCATCGCGCTCAATCGCAGGGTTGAAGAGCCCAGGGACGACTAATGCTTGACCTGACCGACGCCACCGTCGCCTATGTCGCCGCGCTGGTGGGGCTTTTCATCGTTTTTGGCGTCGCCATTATTCTTTACAGCCTCGACGATGTCTTCGTTGACGTTGTCTACTGGCTAATGAGAATTTCAGGACGGATCCGCGCCGACAAGTCCGAGCTTTTAGAACAGACGCTGCTTGAACGACCGCAACGCCCTCTCGCGGTCATGGTGCCGGCCTGGCGCGAAGAGGCCGTCATCTACGACATGCTGAAAACAAACTCGGTCTATTCCGCGACCACGGTCTTTTTCGTTGGCGCCTATCCAAATGATACGGCGACTCAACAGGAAGTGCTCAGGGCGGCGGCGGAGCGTCCAGAGAATATTCGTCTCGTGGTCGGCCCCCATAATGGGCCGACCACGAAAGCCGACTGTCTCAATGCGATCATCGCGAAGATCGGCGAATATGAGAAAGCCTCAAACATCGAGTTTGAGGGATTTGTGCTTCACGACAGCGAGGATGTGATTCATCCGCTGGAATTTCCATTGTTCAGCGCGCTGCTCTCCGAATTCGATTTCATCCAGATCCCGGTTTACTCCTTTCGGCGCTCGCTCCTGCAGATGACGGCGGGCACCTACATGGATGAATTCGCGGAGTTTCATAACAAGGATCTTTTCGTCCGGCAGCGTCTTACCGGCGTTGTTCCGTGCGCCGGCGTGGCGGCGTGCTTCAGCAGGAAATCGATCGAAACTTTGAAATCCTGGCGCCGAGGCGAAGTGTTCGATCCGGTCGCCCTGACCGAGGACTATGACGTCGCTTTCGCCATGAAGGATCTTGGCCTGAAGTCCGCATTCGTTCTCAACAAGGCGCTATATACCCTGGACATTCCCCGGGGGACCGGTGAATTGCAGCGGGTCTCGACGCCGCTCGCGATCGCCACTCGAGAAAATTTCCCTAGCGATTACCTGGCCGCCTACCGCCAGCGCGCCCGCTGGCTGCTGGGTATCGGCTTTCAGGGCGCGTCAAAGCTCGGCTGGGGAAGCACGCTTTACGAGAGAATCTTCTTTCTGCGCGACCGCAAGGGCATCCTGTCGGGGATCATCGCCGTCGTCGCCTATTTTCTGGCCTTCAACGCTATTGCGATCCTAATTCTTGGAGCGTTCAGCGAAGAATGGCGTATCGCCGGCTATGCAATGCTCGACCCGACCCTGCGGCTGGTGTTTTTCGTCAACATCGTCTTGCTCATCAACCGGCTCGTCCAGCGGACGATCTTTACGACGTCGATCTATGGACTCGGTCAGGGGTTGATGTCGGGGCCGAGAATCGTATTCTCAAACTTCATTAATTTCTCCGCCGCGCTGCGCGCCCTCTACATTTATTTCTGGCGACATAAGGTGCATAAAGAACCGTTAAGTTGGGACAAGACAAGTCACACCATTCCCGCTCAAAATATTGAAGCGAGTGAACCTAAATAAAGCATCTGGGGCTTAACCCTCCGGCGGCGGGGCTCGATAAGCCTTCCCTCGCGAATGCGCCGTCGCTTGGGCGCGCCTGTCGGGACCGTCTAGGCGAAACATTGCGCCAGATGGCGTCAGCTTCACCCCGAGGAAGCGCCGCTCGCCTCCGCTTGCGCCGCATGTCTTGAACAACCATTCCGCAATGGCGGATGTTAGCCCGTCTTATTCATCCCACCGCCGCGCGATTGTGATTTTTTCCGCGACATGATTGCGGGCGCGAGTCCGCTTTGCGTTTTTGGCGCTGGGTGGGTCTGCACTTTTCGCACGCGTTGGAGTTGGTCGG
>VGDY01000251.1 GCA_016869555.1 Alphaproteobacteria bacterium
CCAGCATCGGCTTCGGGCCTTCGGGCAGCGGAATATGGCCGAGCGGCGCGTCGATCCGCCCGAGGCTCGATTGCGGGCCGAAGCCTGCGCTATTCAAGCCCAGCGGATCGAAGATGCGCGTCGCGACAAGCTCCTCCCAGGTCTTGCCGCTTGCTTTCTCCAAAATTGCGCCCGCGAGTATGTAGCCCATATTCGCATAGGCGAATTTCTCGCCTGGCTTCGACTGCAACGGCTGCGCGACCAACCGCTTGACGAGCCAATAGCGCAATTCGTCGAGATTCTTCTTCTGTTGCGTGAAAGACTCCCAAAGGAGTTTGTCATGCGCGTCATTGTCGCTCGGGATGCCGCTTGTGTGCGAGAGGAGCTGTTCGAGCGTCACGCCTTTCACATCGGCGTTCATGCTCCCCGCAAGCTCGGGAAAGACCTCGGCGACGGTCGTGTTCCAGCGCAGCTTGCCGCTTTCGACCAGCATCGCCGCAAGCAACGAGGTCATCGCCTTGGTGTCGGAGCCAATGTGAAAGCGGTCGTCGATGGTCACGCGCGCGTCGCCGCCCGCGCGGCGCAGGCCGACGGCGCCGGCAGCGATGATCTTGCCGTCTTTAGCAACCGCTGCGGCGAGCGCTGGAAGGCCATAGCGCGCCAGATAGGGTTGCAACATGGCGTCGAGCGAAACGCGTGCGCGACTCGCGGCATGCGCGCCCGTCGTCAAGAGCGAGCCGATCGCCAGCAGTGTGAAAAGCATTTTGAGCGCGCGCATGACGTCTCCACGGTCACGGAACTCTGGATTCCCAATCGCGCGCAAGCGCGCGCGGGGAATGACAAACCCGCAAGGACGAACATCAAATCGGACGATGGACGCAAGAGCAACTGTTGCGCAAAGTCGCCATTATCGCCCCGCCAGCGCCCAACCGATGAGCACCATCACGGGCCCGACCAACGTCTCTCCCTCGACCTTTCCGGGCAAATCCGCGATCGTGCCTTTGACCACCCGCTCATGCGGCGTGGAAGCGCGTTCGATGAGAAAGGCGGGCGTATCATGCGACATGCCTTCCTGCAGCAAGCGACGCGACAATTCCGGCAGCGTACGATTGCCCATATAGACCGCCGTTGTCGCGCGTTCGTCAGCGAGCGCGCCCCAATCGAAGTCCTCGGGAAACTCGCCGTCTTTCGTGTGCGCGGTGATGAATTGCAGGCGTCGGGCCGTCTCGCGGTTCGTTAGCGATGCGCCGATCGCAGCGCCGCCAGCGCAGGCGGCGGTAACGCCGGGCACGATCTCTATCAAGAAACCTGCCTCGCGCAAGGCGGCGATCTCTTCATTGGCGCGGCCGAAGATGAGCGGATCCCCTCCTTTCAGCCGCACGACGTTCTTGCCCTCGCGCGCAAGCTCAACGAGCAGAGCGCTGATTTCTTCCTGGCGCACAGAGGGCGCGTAGCCGCGCTTCCCGACGTTGATCCGCGTCGCTTCGCGGCGCGCGAGATCGAGAATGCTCGCCGGAACGAGATCGTCAAAGAGCACGACGTCGGCGCCCGCGAGCGCGCGCATGCCTTTCAGCGTCAGCAGCTCGGGATCGCCCGGGCCCGCGCCGACCATGGTCACGCGCCCGCGCGCCGTGGTTTCGGCGTCGGCGCGCGCTTCCTCGATGAGCGCCGTGCGATCTTCATCTTGCGGCGCACGTTCGATTTCGCGAAAGGCGAGCCGCGTAAATCGACGCCAGAAATCTCGGCGCGCCAGAAAATCCAGTCGGGACGCGCGCACGAGCGGCCGCCAGACCTGCGCCGCGCGCGCCCAGGCTTGAAAAGTGGCGGGCACGAGCGTCTCGATTCGCCCGCGGACGGCTTGCGCAAAAACCGGGGACGCGCCGCCCGTCGAAACGCCGATTACAAGCGGCGAGCGATTGACGATGGCGCCCATGGTGAAATCGCTGAGCGCCGGGCGATCCGTGAGATTAAGCGGCACGCCGGCTGCGCGCGCCCATTCATGCGCCTTTTGAGCGAGAGCGTCTTCCTCAATCACGCCAAGCGCCATCGCCGCGCCGATGAAATCTTTCGGCTCGACGTCGCGCGCGTGAATGGAGACGTTGTCGCGCGCCTGCGCGATCTCGAGCAGCTTATCGCAGGGCGCCTCAGCGAAAACATCGACCCGCGCGCCGGTCGCGGCCGCGAGATCGACCTTCCAGGCCGCCGCTTCGCCGCCGCCGATGACAAGCACGCGCCGCCCGGCAAGAGCGTAGAACACCGGCAGCGTCGCCAGCGGCTGCATCAGATCGGCGGATACTTCGTCGGGCTTGCGGGTCACGGCGTCCTAGGTGCAGTCCCGGCGGGCGCGGCGCAAGAGCTAAGCTCCGGGTTTTCGACTGCGGACGCGCTTTTTTGGGCAAGGCGAGGATCGGCGCGGAATGAATAATCCATTCCGCGCCGATCGGCGAGCCGCCAGACCGCGGCGCCGCTAGAACCTCGCGTTCAAGGTCACATAGGCCGAGCGCGGCGCGCCGGGCGTAATGTTGTTGTTGTTGTGCGCGAATACGTAGTAGTGGGCGCCCGCCAGATTCTCCACGTTGAGCTGACCCGAGACGTTCTCGCTCAACTTGACGAAGAGCGCGCCGTCCACCCGCGCGTAGCCCGGCACGACAACGACATTGTCGATGGCCGGGTAGAATTTGGAATTATAGACCACGCCGGCGCCGACGCCCAGAACGCCGGGACCGGCGTCAAAGAAAGCGGAAACGTCGTATTTGTTCCAGAAGGAGAAGGTGTTTCTGGGCACAGAGGGATTGGTCTTGCCGACGTCGGTGAAGAACGGCGTCCGGATGGTGGGCTGCCTGTCGGTCCTGACGACGCGCGCGTCCTGATAGCCGTAGCCGAGCGAAACCTCCCACTGGTCGGTAAGATAGCCGACGAGCCCGAGCTCTGCGCCCTGCGTCCTTGTGTTTGCGAGAATGGCGGTCGTTGCGTCGACCGTGAGCTGTTGGTTCGAACGATTGAGCTGATACAGAGCCCCTGTGAGGAGCAAGGCGGGCAGCAACTGCGCTTTGAAGCCAACCTCGACATTCTCGAAGCTTTGCGGCGCGAGATTGGCGACGGATGGAAACAGAACGTTGAACTGGTCTCCCGCCACTGGCAGGAAGC
>VGDY01000252.1 GCA_016869555.1 Alphaproteobacteria bacterium
GTTTACTCTCACGACATCTATCCGTGGTTCGAGCGGTTTCTCGGGGTTTTCGAGCGAAAGGGCACGCCGCGCGAGCGATGGGATGAACCCCAGTCGGTTGGCGCGCCCCACGACGTGCTCATTCTCGGACTTGGCCGGTTCGGCGCGGCGCTCGGTCTTCGCCTGAAAGAACGTGGACTGCGGCCGCTCGGCGTCGATTTCAATCCCACCGCCGTCCGGCGCTGGATGACTTGCGGTCTCGACGCGGAATATGGCGACGCCGCCGACCCCGAGTTTATCGCGAACCTGCCGCTAGGCTCGCTGAGATGGATCGTGTCGACCATCCCCTTCCATCGCCCCGGTCTCAGCCACGAGGACTCGCGCACAACGCTTCTACAGATTATCCGGGGCCTTGGCTATCAAGGACGAATTGCCGTAACGTCTCATGACTCAAAAAGCAGAGACGATCTGACGGCCGCTGGGGCCGACGTTGTGCTTGAGCCGTTTCAGAACGCCGCTGATCGCGCGGCGGAGATCGTGACAGCCGATACGGAGATTGAGGAACAGCGGCGCGGAGGCGGGCAGGCCAACGCGCTCTAACAAGTGATATATCCATGGAATATCTAGACATGGCAGTGGCCGGCGAGCGGCTGCTTTCAGCGTTCAATCGAGTTGGCGCTTGTTATCGCATTGTCGTTCCCAAGGACTTGATGGAAATCGAGGGCGATATTGGCTGCGTTTCGCGGTTTCGATGTCGCGCCGACGCGCGATCACGGCGTTGAACCCTCGCGCCTGTCAATATCGATGCTAGTGATCGCCGTCATGCCTGGCTCTAGCAGCGAATCGGGATTGGCGGCGTCGATCGAGACCTTGTAAATCGCGCCATTTTCGCTTGGCGCATCCATACGTCGCACGCTGCGCACAACGCCAGAGAACGTCTTGCCGGGGCGCGTCGGCGCCGTGACGACGGCGGCGTCGCCGACTTTGATTTCGCCCGCAACTTTTTCACCGACCTCGATCTCCACTTGCATCTTCGTCAGATCGGTCGCTAGGAGAAAGAGCGGGGCCTCTGCGCCGGCGCTAACGGTTGTTCCGATCTCGACATTTCGCGCAATCACAATTCCTTCCGACGGCGCAACGATATCCGTGTCGCGGAGCGACGCCTCGGCTTTCGTCAGCGCGACCCGACGCGCGAGCAACGCTGACTCGAACGCGGCAACGTGCGCCTTTGCGCGTTCCAATGATTTCTTTGAAGCGTCAAGCGCCTTGCGCGAAACTGCGCCGCGATCGGAGCGTGTCGTCTTGCGATCGAAATCCGTCTGCGCCCCAGCGAGCCTTGTCTTAGCCTGCGCGAGTTGCGCCTCGGCCGTCATCAACGCGCCTTTCGCGCTTTTGATGACATCCTCAAAAGGACGCGGGTCGAGCTTCGCGCAGAGCTGGCTTTTCTCTACTTTTGTCCCGCGTTCGCAATAAACGGCCTGGATGACGCCTGACGCCTGCGACACGATCGGCGCGACAGCAACCGGATTGACCACGCCGCCCACAGTCACCGATCGCGCGATCTTGTGGGTCTTGTAAGGTTCTTCTCCGAGATAGATCGAACGGTACATCCATCCGCCGCCAAGAACGAGGAAAATGACCAAGGCGGCGCCGAGCGGCCAAGCCCAGCGACGCCCGTTCGAGCGAAGCGTAAGCAATTTTGAAGACGCACGGTGGAAGAAATCCTGCGTCGCTCTGGAACGGAAAAAAGCCTTCTCGATCTCCACGAAGAAAAATAGCGCGACGCTGGCCGCGACGATGTGGACCCAGGTCTCCATGTCGAGCGCCACCGTGCCGAACCAATGCTGCATCCACGGCGTATAAGTGAAGAGAGCCTGCAGAATAATAACAAGACCGATGGCGATGAGCGCCGCGCGGCTGCCGAAGAAGCCGCTCCAGGAGATTGACGATTCTGAAAGGAATCGCGCATTGAAGAGGTAGGTGACTTCGCATGCGACGAGCGTGTTGACCGCGACCGTGCGCGCGCTGGCGAGGCCCATGCCCTCCGCCTTTTCGAATTCATAGAGGCCGAAAGTGGCGATAAGCATCAGGAAGGAGACAAAGACGATCCGCCACACAAAATATCCAGAGAGAATTGGCTCTTTTGCCGCCCGTGGCGGGCGCGTCATGATGCCGGCCGATGGCGGTTCAAAGGCCAGCGCCAGGCCGAGCGTCACCGCGGTGACAAGGTTGATCCAAAGTATCTGCACCGGCGTTACCGGCAGAACGTCGCCCATCGCAATCGCCGCGACGACGGTCATCGCCTCGCCGCCATTGGTCGGCAGAATATAAAGGATCGTCTTCTTCAGATTTTCATAAACCACCCGGCCTTCATGCACGGCGTGCACGATTGACGCGAAGTTGTCGTCAGCAAGCACCATTTCGGCCGCCTCTTTCGCGGCCTCGGTTCCCTTCACGCCCATGGCGATGCCGATATCGGCGCGTTTGAGCGCCGGCGCATCGTTGACGCCGTCCCCAGTCATCGCGACGATCTGATCGTGGCCTTGCAATGCCTTCACGAGACGCAGCTTATGTTCAGGGCTCGTACGGGCGAAAATGTTCGTGTTCAGGACCGCTTTACTTAATTCATCGTCGGTCAGCGCGTCGAGATCACGGCCGGTTAAGGCGGCGTCGGGATTCTTCAGTCCCAACTCCCGACCAATCGCGACCGCCGTCGCCGCATGATCGCCGGTGATCATCTTCACGCCGATTCCTGCCTCGGCGCACTGGTGGACGGCGTCAAGTGTTTCTTCCCGTGGAGGGTCGATCAATCCGATGAGGCCAAGGAATGTGAGGCCGGTCTCAACGTCGCCAAATTTAAGTTCGCAATGATCTGCCGTCGTTTGTTTCGCGGCGACGCCGAGAACGCGCTGTCCCTTCGCGGCGATTTCATCAATCTTCGCGAGCCAATAGGCGCCATCGAGCGGTCGATGCTCTTCGCCGCCGTCGCGCTGCCAGAAACACATCTCGAGCAGGCGTTCTGGCGCGCCCTTCACAAAAATATAGCCGTTTCCGACATGGTCGTGATGCAAGGTCGCCATGAAGCGATGCTGGGACTCGAAGGGAATCACGTCCGTTCTTGGGAGCGCCTGCGCCTGCGC
>VGDY01000253.1 GCA_016869555.1 Alphaproteobacteria bacterium
GAATCGCGGTCGATGTGGTATGTTCCTGCATGGCGTTGCTTCCTTTCGTGGAATCAGCACCCCGAGCCTAACGGCTCAAGGCGAGCAACGCCGCTCCTCCTTTTTCAACAATGATCGGGACATCCCCTATTCATTTACCGACGTCCCTGAGCGCTGAGAGGTAGTATTGCGGCCCTTGCGAAGACGCAACTCGAGTTTGCAACGGCGTGATTCACGACGCTACCATGTGCTGCCGGAAATTTCTCAAGGCCTCCCCGCGAGAATGTTTGATGGCGTTTGCGACAGAACCAGCTCTTCAGTCGCATCTCGAAATCACCTCAATCGGCATGCGCGATGTGGCGCATGTCGATAGCTCTCATAGGCTTTGGCATAACATTGAAGCCGGACTTGGCCGGACTTGTCTCGGGAAGCCGATCATGCGAATTGAACCGAGTTTGCCGACCGAAAATGGATCGCTTTTCAAGCGCCAGTCCAACGAACGTGCTGGCATCCACATTTGGGAATGCGCCCCGCAACTATATTGTGATTTGACCATCAATGCGCGCGGTTGGCGACGGAGGAGATGAAATGCAGGTCGTCATACTTGCGGGCGGCATGGGAACGCGGATTTCGGAGGAATCTTATCTCCGACCGAAGCCGATGATCGAGATCGGCGGCCGACCAATATTATGGCACATCATGAAAATCTATCACGCCCACGGCGTGAACGACTTCGTCGTCTGCCTCGGCTATAAGGGCTATATGATCAAGGAGTATTTCAGCAATTACTTCATGCATAACGCCGACATAACCGTCGACGGCGAAACCGGACAGGTGGAATTTCACAGTCGTAAAAGCGAATCCTGGAGGATCACGCTGGTCGACACCGGCGAAACCTCGATGACCGGCGGACGGCTCAAAAAAGTCCGCGGCTACCTCAAGGAGGGACAGCCCTTCTGCTTCACATACGGCGACGGCGTAGCCGACGTGGATATCGGCGCGCTGATCGAGTTTCATCGCGCGCATGGGCGCAAAGCCACCCTCACCGCCGTGGCGCCGCCCGGCCGTTATGGCGCTTTGTCTCTCGAAGGCGACGCCGTCACCAAATTCATCGAAAAGCCGCCCGGCGACCAGAGCTTCATCAATGGCGGATTTTTCGTTTTGGATCCTTCCGTCATCGACTATATCGACGGCGACGCGACGCCTTGGGAGGAAAAGCCGCTGGAGCGGCTGGCGGCGGAAGGAGAGCTGCGCGCCTTCAAACATGAGGGGTTTTGGCAGCCGATGGATACGCTGCGCGACAAGAATCGCCTCGAAACATTGTGGGATAGCGGTCGCGCGCCGTGGAAGGTATGGAGTTGAGGCGCCGAATTTGACCGGCGCGCGCGAAATTGCGGGATTATGAAGCTGGACTGGCGGAAATAAAGCGTGGACAAATGCAAGACCCTGGCCGGCCGGCGCGTTCTCTTGACCGGCCATACCGGCTTCAAGGGCGCTTGGCTTGCGCTCTGGCTCGATCGACTCGGCGCCGAAGTTTACGGTTTCGCGCTGCCGCCTGAAGGCGATGCGAGCCTTTACGAAATGGCGCGCGTTGGCGAGCGTCTGAATTCGACGTTCGGCGACCTGAACGATCTCGACTCCGTCGAGGCCGCCGTTGCAAAAGCCCGCCCGCAAATCGTGTTTCATCTTGCCGCGCAGGCGATTGTGCGGCGATCGCATGTCGATCCCCTCGGCACGCTCGCGACCAATGTCATGGGCGCCGCGCATCTGCTGCAGGCGCTGCGCGGCGCGCCCGACGTGTCCACGATTCTGGTCGTCACCTCCGACAAGGTCTATGCGAATGACGAGCAAGGCGCCGCCTTCGCGGAAGACGCGCGTCTCGGCGGCAAGGACCCCTACTCCGCCTCCAAGGCGGCGGCCGAACTCGTCACCCGCGCGTATGCGCAGTCCTTTTTCAAAGATACGAGCGTCAAAATCGTCACCGCGCGGGGCGGCAATGTCATCGGCGGCGGCGACTATGCAGCAGACCGCATCGTTCCCGACATCGTGCGCGCGGCGGCAAAAAACGAGCGGCCAGTGCTGCGTATGCCGCATGCGACGCGCCCCTGGCAGCATGTGCTTGATTGCCTGCATGGCTATCTGACCTATGTCGATGCGCTCGAGCGCGGCGAGCGCCTTCCCGAAACGCTGAATTTCGGGCCGGACCCGACCGCGCCGATCACGGTGGGCGAACTCACCGAGGAAATGCTCAAAGCCCTCGGCCGCGACGCGGGCTACGACCACCAGCCGCTCGATTCGCGCGAAATGAACGTTCTCGCGGTTGATTCCTCGCGCGCCCGCGCGCTTCTTAAATGGCGGGACCGCTTGCCCGGCCGGCTGGCGATCAATTGGACCGCGGACTGGTACCGCGACGCCTTCGCGGAAAGCGGCCCTCTAGCGACGACGCTCGCGCAGATCGACGCCTTCGAGAAACTTCCTGGATAAGACAATGCACACGCCAGCCTGCCGCTTTTGCGGCGCACCGCTGAAACATGATTTCGTCGATCTCGGCGCGACGCCGCTCGCCAACTCCTATGTCACGGCGGAAGAGATCGCGCAGGGTCTCGACAAGAGCTTTCCGCTCCACGCGCGCGTCTGCGAGGCCTGTTTTTTGGTGCAGGTGGACGCGCCGGTGTCGTCCGAGGCGATCTTCTCAGACTACGCCTATTTCTCTTCCTATTCAGACAGCTGGGTCGCGCATGCGCAGCGTTACGCCAACGCGATGATCGAGCGTTTCGGGCTTGGCCCGCAGTCGCTCGTGATCGAAGTCGCGTCAAACGACGGCTATCTGCTGCAACATTTCATCGCGCGCGGCGTGCCGGTGCTGGGCGTCGAGCCGGCGGCCAATGTCGCCGAGGCGGCGCGCGCCAAAGGCGTGCCGACGGAAGTCGCCTTCTTCGGCAAAGAGACTGCCCGCAAGCTGGCGGCGCGCGGCGTCACCGCCGATCTCACGGCCGCCAACAATGTGTTGGCGCATGTTCCCGACATCCGCGATTTCGTCGCCGGATTTGCGGAAATCCTCAAGCCGGACGGCGTCGCGACATTCGAATTTCCGCATGTCCTGAA
>VGDY01000254.1 GCA_016869555.1 Alphaproteobacteria bacterium
GCGTGCGCGGGCTTGTGCAGGGCGTCGGGTTTCGACCTTTCGTTCATCGCGAGGCCACGGCGCGGGGTCTCGCCGGATGGGTTCGCAACAGCGCGGAAGGAGTCGTGCTGGAAGCGGAAGGCGAGCGATCGAGCCTCGAAAATTTACTCGATGCGCTGGAGAGAGCAGCGCCAGCGCACGCGGCCGTCGCCAATCTCGACGTAAGCGAAATCGCCGCGCGTGGCGAAGCCGGCTTTACGATTCTGCCAAGCGACGCCGAGGGTGCGCGTAAGACTTTGCCTGCGCCCGACTACGCGACCTGTCCGGATTGCCTCGAAGAACTCTTCGACGCTTCGAACCGGCGCTATCTTTATCCCTTCATCAACTGCACGCAGTGTGGCCCGCGTTTCAGCATCATCGAAGATCTGCCCTATGACCGCGCGCGGACTTCGATGCGGCGCTTTGCCATGTGCGCGCAGTGCCAAAGGGAATATGACGATCCGCAAGACCGCCGGTTTCACGCGGAGCCCAACGCCTGTCCGGTTTGCGGCCCGCAGCTCGCATTGTGGAATACGGCCAGTGAAACGCTCGCGATGGACCGCGACGCGCTGCTTGCGGCGACGGAAGCATTGCGCGCCGGCGCTATTGTCGCAGTCAAGGGAATTGGCGGCTTTCATCTCATGGTTGACGCGCGCAGTCAGCGCGCGGTGACGCGGTTGCGCGCGCGCAAGAGGCGGCCGGAGAAACCCTTCGCCGTCATGTTTCCGACGCTCGCGACGCTGCACGAGGCGTGCCGCATTTCGGCCGAGGAAGAGGCGCTCTTGACCAGCCCGGCGAGCCCTATTGTGCTGCTCAAACGAAGCAGCGACACTCTTGCCTCCGCCGTAGCGCCGGAGAATCCGTTGCTCGGCGCGATGCTTCCCTACTCACCGCTGCATCACCTTTTGATGCGCGAACTGGGGTTTCCCATCGTGGCGACGAGCGGCAATATTTCGGACGAGCCGATCGTGATCGACGAACACGACGTGTTGGCCCGTCTCACGGGCGTCGCGGACATATTCCTGGTTCATAATCGGCCAATCGTGCGCCCGCTTGACGACTCCGTCACACGAGTCGTCTGCGGCCACGAACTCATGCTGCGTCGCGCGAGAGGTTATGCGCCGGCGTCAATCACTGTTGCAGACGCGATGGCAGGCGTTCTTGCGCTTGGCGGGCATCTGAAAACCAGCATCGCGCTCACGGGCGAGGGCGCCGTCACGCTCGGTCCGCATATTGGCGATCTTGAATCGGTCGAGACGCGGGAGGCGCATGCGCGCGCGGCGCAAGACTTGATCCGGCTCGGCGGCGCGCGGCCTCAACTCATTGTTCGCGACCTTCACCCCGACTATGCGACGAGCCGAACCGCGGAAGATTATGGAAAACCGATCTTCGCCGTGCAGCATCATCTCGCCCATGTCGTCGCCTGTATGGCGGAAAACGGCGTTTCGCCGCCCGCGCTCGGCGTCGCCTGGGACGGCGCCGGCTACGGTCTGGACGGAACAATCTGGGGCGGCGAGTTCCTCCTTGTGACCAAATCCGGCTGGCGCCGCGTCGCGCATCTGCGCAGCTTCCCGCTGCCCGGCGGCGACGCGGCCGCGCGCGAACCACGTCGCGCCGCGCTCGGCTTGCTTTACGAGGCGTTCGGCTCGGGTGCCCTCGCAATGGCCGATCTCGTGCCGCTGGCCGCCTTCACGCCGAACGAGCGCGATGCATTGGGCGTCATGCTGGCGCGCGGCGTCAATTCGCCGCTCACATCGAGCGCGGGGCGGCTCTTCGACGCCTTCGCCGCACTTTGCGGATTGCGCCAGCGCGCAAGCTATGAAGGACAGGCGGCGTCGCAACTCGAATGGGCGTTGACGGATTGCGCGGACGGTCCGGCCTATCCGTTTCCGCTGCGCGCGCCCGAAAAAGCCGGCGGGGCCTATATAATGGATTGGGCCGAGGCGTTGCACGTTGCGCTTTCCGAATTGCGCGGCGGCGCGGCGCCTGGCGCAATATCCGACGCGCTGCATAACGGGCTCGCCAACGCGATCGTCGCTTTGGCCGAACGCATTGGAGAACGCCGGGTGGCTCTAAGCGGAGGATGCTTTCAGAATACACGCCTGCTGGGAACGGCGGTCGGCGCGTTGCGCGCCGCCGGTTTCGAGCCATTATGGCATCGACGCGTTCCGCCTAATGACGGCGGCCTCGCGCTCGGACAGGCGGCTTGGGCGGCGTGGCGCGAAGCTGAGGAGCGCGAAACATGTGTTTAGCCGTGCCGGGACGCATTCTCAGTCTCACGGGCGACGATCCGCTGACGCGGCTTGGTCGCGTCGATTTCGGCGGAATCGTCAAAGAGATCAATCTTGCTTTCGCGCCGCAGGCCCGCGTCGGCGATCACGTTCTCGCCCATGTCGGATTCGCCATTGCCGTGATCGACGAAACCGAAGCCACGCGCGTTTTCGACTATCTGCGCGACGCCGGCGATAGCGTGAGCGAAGAACGGGACCGGCCATGAACTTTCGCGACGAATATCGCGACGCCGACGCCGCTAGGCGTTTCGCCAACGCCATTCGCGGGATCGTCACGCGCCCATGGACGCTGATGGAGGTATGCGGCGGCCAGACGCATGCGATTCTGCGTTTCGGCGTCGATCGGCTGCTGCCGCCGGAAGTGAGCCTGCTCCACGGACCCGGCTGTCCGGTTTGCGTCACGCCCGCTGAATATATCGACAAAGCGATCGAGATTGCCAGCAGTCGCAACACGATTCTCTGCTCCTTTGGCGACATGCTACGCGCGCCTGGAACGAAAGGCGATCTTTTCGCCGCCAAATCGCGGGGCGCGAATGTGCGCATCGTCTATTCCCCTCTCGACGCTGTCACGATCGCGCAAGCGGAGCCCGATCGCGACGTCGTGTTTTTCGCCATCGGCTTCGAGACCACGGCGCCGGCGAACGCTATGGCCGCTATTCACGCGAAACAAAGCGGCGTAAATAATTTCTCCATGCTGTCGTCGCACGCGCTCGTGCCGCCGGCGATCCGTTCGCTGCTTGA
>VGDY01000255.1 GCA_016869555.1 Alphaproteobacteria bacterium
GCAGAAGATCGGCGGCGTTCATGCCGCTTCCCGAGGCGTTGAGGCCGAGCCCCGCGAAAGAGCGGTAGATGACGCTGGCGAGATTCTTGAAATTGTTCAGGATGAAGGCGAAGGCCCCGACATAGAGAACCTTTTTGATCAGCCGGCCGAGAACATTGTCTTCGCCGCCCAGGACCCAAAACAGCGCGGCGAGGGTGACGTCGATCCCGATCAATGTGGTGGAAAGGAAGGCGACGTCGCCCGATAGAAGTCCGAATCCGCTATCGATATAGCGGACAAAGGTCTCCATGAAGCGATCGATGACGCTAAGATCGTTCATGACGCCGTCTTCCCTTGCCCCCTCGTCGCGACGTCAATTCGCCGAATAGGCTTTGCCGGTCCCCAGAAAACGCCTCGTCGTTTCGCGCGCCGCTTCTTCCGATTGCGCCTTGCGCGCCGCGTCCTCGGCTTGCGCGCGGTAATGCGCCGCCATCAGAGTCTGGATTTGCATCTGCTGCTTGGTTGAAAGCGCGACGAGCTGGTTCATTGCTTGCTGCGCCTGCAGGGCGCCGACGGCGCCCTGGCTCTGGTTGACGAGATCGCCGAGGAGTTGCTGGTCGCCTCGCACATTCTCGACGATCTGTGATTGCACGCGCATGGTCTCGTGAAAGGCGCTCATCGCGTCTTGCCAGCGCCGGCGCGCGGCCTGCGCCATGTCGTTCATGGTGATGGTCGCGTCGTATGAAGCGGGATATTGCGCGCGCCATTGCGAATCGAGGCGGGTCAAATCAAAGCTCAATCCTTCCGCCTGGCTCATCAGACCGTCGATGCGATGGAGCGCGCCAGTCATTTGCGCGAGCGACGAGAAATCGAGCCGCCGAAGGTTTTTGGCCATGTTCTCCAGCATGGCCGCTTCGTTCTGGAGCGATTTGATCTGGTTGTTGACCTGTTCGAGGGCGCGCGCCGCGGTCAGAACGTTTTGAGCGTAGTTCGACGGATCGAAGACGATCCCCTGAGCCCTGGCCGGCGCCGCGCCAAGAGCGGCGCCAAGAGCTGAACCAAGAGCGGCGGCAAGGCAGAAAGCGGCAAGAGGTTTGCGCTTCATGATGTTTGCTCCTTCAGTCCGTTAGGAAAATCGCCAAGGAAATCGCTGGCCCAGTCGAGGCCGCGCGCGTTCAGGAACTCGGCGGCGAAATTGTCTTCGCCATGCTCGGCGAGGATGGCGTCGATCAGCGCCTGCGAGGTCGGATCGGAAGCGCCGCACAGCGCGAGCGCGATGGGACCGAGATTGAGCTCGAACAGGCGATTTCCGCGCCGGGATTGCAGGTAGTAATGGCGCTTAGGGCTGGCGCGGGCGATGAGTTCGATCTGGCGCTCGTTCAATCCGAAGCGCTCGTAAATCTCGCGCGACTGCGGCTCCACGGCGCGATCGTTCGGGAGAAAAATGCGCTGCGGGCAGCTTTCGATGATCGCCGGCGCGATGGAGCTGTCGGAAATGTCGGCGAGCGATTGCGTGGCAAAGATCACCGCGACATTGCGCTTGCGCAAAACTTTGAGCCATTCGCGGATGCGCGCGGCGAACAAGGGATTGTCGAGAAAGACCCAGGCTTCGTCCAGAATCAGAAGCGTCGGCCTGCCATTGAAGCGCTCCCCGAGGCGATGGAAGAGATAGGTGAGCACGGGCGAGACGACGCCCTGCTCGTGCATGAGCTCCTCCATCTCGAAACACTGAACGTCGGCGAGCGCGAGGCGGCTTTCGGCGGCGTCGAGCAGACGGCCGAAGGGGCCGTCGAGCGTATAGGGCATGAGCGCCGCTTTGAGCGCGTTCGACTGAATGAGGACGGAAAGGCCGGTGAGCGTGCGCTCTTCGACAGGCGCGGTGGCGAGATTGGAAAGCGCCGACCAAAGGGCCTCTTTGATCTCGGGGGTGACGGTCACCTTTTCGTGAGCGAGCAGATTGCAGGCCCACTCGGTCGCCCAGCTGCGGGTCGCGAGAATGTCGATGTCGCGCAGCGGCTGGAAGGCGAGCGAAGCGTCGGCGCCGAGCGCGTGATGCGCGCCATTCATGGCGAGGACCGCCGCCCGTGCCGAACTGCCCTTGTCGAAAATATAGACCTGGGAAGCTTCGTAGCGCCGGAATTGCAGCGCCATCAGCGACAGAAGCACGGACTTGCCGGCGCCGGTCGGACCGACAATGAGCATGTGGCCGACGTCGCCGACATGGGTCGACAGCCGGAACGGCGTCGAACCGCTGGTCTGCGCGTAAAGCAGCGGCGGCCCGTCGAGATGCGCGTTGTGCGCCGGCCCCGCCCACACCGAGGAAAGCGGCATCAGATGCGCGAGATTGAGCGTATGGACGAGCGGCTGGCGGACATTGGCGTAGACGTGCCCCGGCAGGGAGCCGAGCCAGGCTTCGACGGCATTGGCGGTTTCGCGGATCGAGGCGAAGCCGAGGCCGTTGACGACGCGCTCCACGGCGCGCAGCTTGGCTTCGACGTTTTCGCGATCTTCGTCCCAGACTGTGACCGTGGCGGTGAGATAGCCGAAACCGACATGATCGCCGCCGAGCGCCTGCAAGGCGAGATCGGCGTCCGCCACCTTGTTGTCGGCGTCGGAATCGAGAAGCTGTGTGGGTTCGTTATAAAGCACCTCGCGCAGGATCGCCGTGATCGATTTGCGCTTGGCGAACCAATGGCGGCGCAGCGTGGTGAGCGTCCTGACGGCTTGGGTTTTGTCGAGAGGGAGGAAGCGCGTGACCCAGCGATAGGGGAAGTCGAGATGGTTCAGTGCGTCGAGGATTCCGGGCCGCGTCAGATTGGGAAAGCCGAGGATCGTGAGCGTGCGCAGATGTTTTTCGCCCAGCATCGGCTCGAAGCCGCCCGTGAGCGGCGTATCCACCAAAACGGAGTCGAGATACATCGGCGTTTGCGGGACGGCGACCGGATGACGCTTCGTCGAAATCGTCCCGTGCAGGAAAGCGAGCGTCTCGGCGTCGTCGAGCGCGCGCGCGTCGGGCATGAAGCCGGACAGAAGGTCGAGCGCCCGATCCGTCTCGTCC
>VGDY01000256.1 GCA_016869555.1 Alphaproteobacteria bacterium
AAGGAGCCAAAACGACTTGACCAAAAACAATCGGAGGTGAGACAAATCTCGTCGGTCAACGAACGCGGCGCCCGGGCGGGATCATCTCGTAAAAGGGGGGCGCCATTATCCCGGAATCCCCGGGCGGCATTATCCCGTTACAGACGGGCGCCTTCGTCGGAATCGGCACTCCTTCGTGATCGCCAGCCCAAGGCCCGTGCCTGGCGCATTCTCCGACTTTCGCCAAAAGGGTTCGAATATCCGTTCTCGATCCGCGATCGAGACGCCTTCGCCATGATCGACGACCTCGACAGCCGCATCCTTGCTCAACCCGACAATCACCGTCCCTCCGGCCGGCTCCGCTCGGACGGCGTTTTCGATCAGGTTCGTCAGAACGCTTTCCATCGCCCATCGGATGCCTTCGGCGAAGACAGGCTCATCCGGGCCTTTAAATTCAATGGATTTGCCGAGATCAAGGGCGATCGGCGAATAATCAGCGGCCACGTTTTTTGCAAGTTCAGAAAGATTAATCGCCCCAAGAGCTTGACTGTCGCCACGCGCTTCGATCTGAGCAAGCACCAAAAGCTGGTCCAAGATGGTTTGAATGCGCTTGGTATCCCGTTTGATCTCCCGCTTCAATTCGCCGGGCTCCATCCGCTCGATTCGCGATCGCAAGATCGCGATAGGCGTTCGCAGTTCATGCGCAGAATTTGCGACAAATCGCCGCTCACGCGCTATTCCGTCGGTGACTCTCTTGAAAGCTCCGTTCACCGCTTCGACGAATGGCGTCACCTCCTTGGGCAAATGATCCAGAGGAATAGACCGAGAAATTGTATCGAGATCAATTTCCGCAACCATCGAGGCGGCGGACCGCAGCGGCCGCAAGCCATTCGTCATGACGATCAGCGCGACAACGCTCAGAACGACCAAGAGCGGGAGATAAGAAACGATGTTGATCAGATTGAAATTTGCATACACCTGATAGGCGATGTCATCCCAGTGGAACTGAGCGCCGTAGACAATCGTTCCGAGCATTCCGAAACGCGTGTTCGCCACTCGAATATATCCGCGAGATCGTGGATTCGGATCGTTCAAAATATGAAACATGGAGCCAATGATATGAAGCTGGTTAATCTGGTCCTTGAAATAGTTTGCGAGTTCGCTGGACGACCCCGGAAGAAGGGCGCCGGTCGCTGGATAGAAGGCGGCGAACCGGAACTCGGGATTTAATTGACGGTAATTCTTCATCGCTGGAGTGTCTTCGATACGAAGATCGCCTGCAGGGTCTTTTTTGATCGAAGCAAGAAGGATTTGTCGGGCGCGTCGAGACGTCAGCCCCTCCAACCCATAATTGATGCTGCTTGCTCGGTCCGGCGTATCGCTCATCCCCCGGGATCCTCCGATCCCGAAGGCCGCCAAGGGAAGATCCACGGTGGCCGGCAAGGTGAAGAATACAAGCAGGGAGAAAATCGCCCAATTAAGGAGAAGACGCGAAAGAAGAGAGCGATCGAATCCTAACATCTTGCGACCGCTGGAAATGCGCCGGTTTCTTCCTCACCCGCAATCGGGCTGTGTCGCCGACCGCCTGCTGCGCCATCAGCGATCTGGTTCATCTGTTCGTAAGTCTCGTTCAACACCACAATTGCGGCAATCAACATCATATTCGAAGTTCTTCGATGAGGTAGCCGATTCCACGCAATGTGTGAATCTCGACGCCGGCGTCGTGGTCCTTCAGATGCTGCCTCAGTCGTGAAATCGCCATTTTGAGCGAATCCGGCTGAATGCCTTCGTTCGGCCCGTAGATTTCCGAGATCAGCGTGTCGTGCTTTACCACGCATCCGGCGTAGCGCATGAGCGCCTCCAGGAGCAGCGCCTCGCGCTTCGGCAACTTAAGCGTTCGTCCGGACACAAACGCAGATTGCCTTTTGAAATCGAATATGAGCTTGCCAAGCACAACATCGGGCTCCGGCGCGACTGTTGTCCGACGCAGCACCGCTCTGATCCTTGCCATCAGTTCGCTGTCGTCAAAAGGCTTCGTGAGATAATCGTCTGCGCCAGAGTCGAGGCCATTCACCCTCTCGTCGATGGATCGCATCGCCGTAACGAGCAGGACACGCGTACCAGGCCTCAATTGACGTATGGTCGGCAAAGCGGTCAATCCGTCGCCGTCGGGAAGCCTTCGATCCAGGACGATGAGAGGGTAGTCGAATTGTCTGATCGCCTCGATAGCGTCGTCAAGCGTACCCACGACGTCGGCTGCGTAACCTGACGCTGCGAGCCTATTGGACACCTGCCACGCGATCTCGGTCTGGTCTTCGACGATCAATATCCGCAACGGGAGTTGTTCCGCTTCGCGTTCGACCTCGATGGACGCATGCCGCCAGCAATTGTCGAGCGCCAGATACTTCACTCGGTGTTGTCGTTTTGCAACAGTAATTTAATTTAGGCCAGCGTTTTGCCTCAATACGAATCTGGTTACGATGCCGTGACGCTCTGTCTGCTACGAGAGAATCCTCGACTGCAATGAGGAAGGCGATGCGGCCCGCGCTCAAGCTTGTCATTTTGTGGCTCGTTCTGGCTGGCGTCAATCTTGGCGGGCTTCGCCAAGCGACGTCCGCCGGTTGGAGCAGACCGAGCGGGGAACTGTTTGTTCCGCTCTCGCGAAGCTGCAGCTCCGACGACCCAAATCGCCAGCACGCGCCGACGCTTCGTCTGCTGAAGTACGGCTGCGCTCCTTCCTCGTCAAGCGATCAACATCTTCGCCCCGTTGCGCGCATTCCCATTCCCATTTTGCGACGCGCGGCCGGAGATCATCCTGAACGGCGTTCGTCCCGCTCGACCCCGGCCGATCAAAACTCGCCTTGGGCAACCGGCAGACCTGGCCCCGCAAATTTGAACAGTGAGATAAGTGGATTTTCTGCCTGACGGCGGCGAGGATTCTCGCCGCGAATCAGGAGTATTCGATGATGAAGAGACCGCGCCGCAATCATACGGCGGCCTT
>VGDY01000257.1 GCA_016869555.1 Alphaproteobacteria bacterium
CCGGCGCCAGATTGCTTTATCTGCCGCCCTATTCGCCCGATCTCAACCCGATCGAAATGATGTTCGCCAAGCTCAAAGCCTTGCTACGAAAGGCCAAGGAGAGAACCATCGACAAATTATGGGACCGAATCGGCGACCTGCTCGACGAGTTCTCCTCAATGGAATGCGCAAATTACTTCGCTCACGACGGATATGCGTCATGTTAAACGGGGAACGCTCTAAAACTCGGGGTTGCAGTTACGGCGATGGTTATTGCCCTCGCCTCGAATGTGGCATTTGCCGTTGAAGCGGCGCGCGCCGATACGGCTTCAGAAATCCGCGTGCTGAAAGAGCGACTTCAGGCGCTTGAGGCGCAGGTCGCCAAGCAGAAGGCGGAGGTCAAGAAAGCGACCAATGTCGCCAGCGCCGCCACTGCGGCGACCGTGAAAGGCCCGCCGGGCCCGCCGCCGCCCCCGCCCGTCTTTGTCAGCTTCAGGAACGGCTTGTTCGTGGAAACCGCGGATAAGGCCTATAGCTTCAAGATCGGCGGCCGCATCGCGGTCGATGGCGGCGGCATCAGCTATCCGATCGGCGTTCCGACGAACTTTGGATACAAGGGCTATGCAGGTTTCCGTCGCGCTCGTCTCGAGGTCGAGGGCGTGGCCGCGAAGATCTGGTTCTACAAACTCGAATATGACTTCACCGGCGCCGGCCTCGGCGGCATTCGCGACGCCTATCTGGGACTTCTCGTTCCCGGCACCGAAACGCCCTATTCGAAAGGCCCCGTCTGGGTCCAGGTCGGCAATATGAAAGAGCCCTTCTCCCTGGAGTCGATGAACTCGGCGAAATATATCGACTTCATCGAGCGTCCGCTGGCGGTCGACGCCTTCGCGCCGTCCCGTCACGTCGGCGCCGCCGTCGCCGCTCACGGCGAAGACTGGACGGCTAAGTTGGGCGTCTTCACGACGAGCTTCGAGGACGCCAACTTCGCTCCCACCTTGATCAGCGCTCCGGCGACGTTCTGGGCGCCGGTTCCGCGCGGCGGCGGTCAATATTTCGATGTGACCGGCCGTTTGACCTACGCGCCGATCAAGACCGAGCATGAGCTTCTCCATCTGGGCGCCGCTGGCCGTTATCACCAGCCAAACGACGCCACTGGCCTCAGCGACGACCGTATGCTGCGCGTCGGCAACCGCCTGCGCTCTGAAGCGAACGTCCTTGGCATGCAGACGCTGGGCACGCCGGACCTTTCCTGCAGCACGGTAACGTTCCCGTTGGCCGGCCTCCCGGGCAATGGCATTATCGGAACCACGACCGGCCTGTCGGGCAAATGCGTGAACAGCGAATTCCAATACGGCTTCGAATTGGCCGGCGCCTGGGGCCCGCTTTCGATGCAGGCCGAATATATCGGCATGCATGTCAATCGCAGCCCGAACAAACTGCTGCAGTCGCAGCTCCTCGGCAACTTCATGCCGGGCGGCTCCTCGGTGTTCTTCAATGGCTTCTACGCTTATGGCCAGTGGTATATCACGGGCGAGGAGCGCGCCGGAGCGTATAGCGTCAAAAGCAAGAACGGCGCTTCCTTTGAGCAGGTCAAGATTCTCAATCCGCTCAGCAAGGGCGGCTATGGCGCCGTGAGCCTTGCCGCCCGCTACAGCTCGATCAATCTCAACAGCGGCCGCTGGTCGGGTTCTGGCCTCTTCAACATGCTGGGCTTTACGACGCTCGTTGCGCCGAACCCGCTGAACACCGCGCTCATCGCCAATCAGGCCGGCATCGCCGGCGGCCGGCAGGAGAATACGACGCTGGGCCTGAACTGGTATCCGGATAACGGCTTCCACTTCCAGGCGAACTGGACGCATGTGCTGCATTGGTCCGCGCCGCTGGGCGCAAGCGCGGCGACGGCGTTCGCAGGGCCATTCGCCCTTGCCCCGGCAGCCTTGGTGGCTCTCCAGGGCAGGTATCAGAGCCAAGCGCATCCGGACCTGTTCGAGGTTCGCGCTCAAGTCTACTGGTAAGCGACGCTTCTAGACCCTTATTGCCCGCCGAGCCCCTGGCCCGGCGGGCTTTTCCTTGCGCACGCTCGTCCCTCTCCTGCTTGCTCTCATCGATTCAAAGCCCAACAGAGACCGCAGCGCCAAACATGGTCGCGTCAGGGTAAAGCAGCGAAATAGCACGCCGTCCTGCGCCGCACTGCCACGCCCAAGAATAAAAATTTAGTGGCTGCAAAATCGAGTCTACTTAGGAACATTTCTTATATTTCCGAGTTTCCCCTCAATCGACAGGCCTGTTCGTGGCCGCTCCGCGTAAGCAAGGGTTACCCTCGTGACAGTCGTAGCCCCTTCTCAACATGTGAAAACTCCGTTCGCCCCGCCGAGCGCCTAGGGGCGGACAAAATTGCGTCGCGCGCGCTTCTTTTGGTGAAAGGATTGACCGATGGCTCCAGACCCCAATCCACTCCCAAAAGGAAAAGAGGCGCCCCCGTCCAAAATCGAAGAGGTTCACGTACTCTGGCTCACTGCTGGGCTCAGCTGCGATGGAGATTCTGTTTCCATCACCGCCGCCAGTGAGCCGAGCATCGAAGACGTCATGCTCGGCGCCATACCAGGACTGCCGAAGGTGCACTTGCATAATGCGGTGCTGGCGTACGACGTCGGCGACGATTTCATGCAGGCGTTTCACAAGGGCGCACGTGGGGAACTCGAACACTTTGTGCTGGTGGTCGAAGGCTCTATTCCCAACGAGAAGCTGAGCGGTGATGGATATTGGGCGGTCCCGTCGCGAATCGTGTTGGAATTTGCTGACGCAGTTCCGAGCGGGATGATGCTATCCGATCAAGCGGCGAGGTCAATGAGCTGATCGGAAGGCTTTTCGGCGAGGCTCTCCCAG
>VGDY01000258.1 GCA_016869555.1 Alphaproteobacteria bacterium
TTGTTAGATAAAGATCGTATCCACTACTGATCTGGCGAAGGGCTTTTTGCAAGGCCCCAGGTAGCATCCAGTCATCGCCACTGAAGAGCCACACATAGTCAGCCGTCGCATACGACACGGCATGAACAATGTCTCGGTCGATACCACCTTTCTGAGGCAGTGCAATGTATTTAATCATGCAATTTTTGTTCTTGTATCGTTCTGCAATTTCAGAAGTGTTATCTGTTGAGCCTCCGTCTAGAATAATGATTTCGATGAGATCAGCGCATTCTTGAAAAAGGATCGCGTCTAACGTCTCTGGCAAGAAATTAGCAAAATTATAGACTGGAATACATATGGAAATTAACGGTGACATTTTTCCCCTTTGTTTATAAAATAACAGCCTATGTGTGCTTTAGAGGCTGAACGAAAATTAAGTTGAGTAGTTTCAGTATGTTATGATTCTCTGTTGGTTACGAAACTACGGAGAATCAGATGGCCTGGACCGAAACCACTCGACATCAATATGAGCGTGGCATGGACCGCTACGCAAGTGATTGCACGGACGGAGAATGGGGCATTATCGAACCATTCATGCCCAGTCCGTCTCGCCTTGGACGGCCGCGTAAATCAAACCTGCGGGAAGTCTGGAACGCCATCCAGTATATCGCGACAACAGGCTGTCAGTGGGCATTGCTCCCGAAGTGTTTTCCGCCATTCACGACCGTCCAGTATTATTTCTATCAACTCCGTGACAGTGGGACGCTTGATCTTCTGAATGAAGCCCTTGTCTACGTGGCGCGCAGGCTCTGCGGGCGCGACCAAGAACCAACGGCGGCCATCATTGATAGCCAAAGCGTCAAGACGACAGAAGCAGGTGGGCCACGCGGCTTTGACGCTGGCAAGAAGATCAAGGGTCGGAAGCGGCATATTGTGACAGATACGCAAGGTCATCTGCTGACGGCAGTTGTGCATGCAGCTAACATTCAGGACAGAGATGGCGCGCCCGATGTTATTAGCCTTGCTTGTGCAAGCTTCCCTTGTATTAAGCGTATTTTCGCTGATGGTGGCTATGCAGGAGAGAAACTTGAGGAAGCATTGGCGAAAGTCAGCGGCCCCGTAATCCAGATTGTCAAACGACCTGAGGATGCGAAGGGTTTTGTGCTCGTCGCAAGACGATGGGTTGTTGAGCGAACCCTTGCATGGGTCAATCGATGTCGAAGGCTGGCGAAGGATTGGGAAGTGACAATTGCCTCATCCGAGGCGTGGCTCATAATTGCTTCGATCCGACAACTCTCAAGACGCATCGCAAGAAATATCAACTAGTTAATTTTGATTCAGATGGGGTGATTGGGGTCTACTCCCGGATGGGCGGCTGCTCCTGTCGAGATGTGAGAACGTGGTCGGTGTCGAATCGCCACAAGCATCGGGAAGGAGCAGCCATGAGATATTTTGTCGGACTCGACGTGTCATTGGAAGAGACATCGATCTGTATCGTTGATGAAACGGGCAAGATCGTGAAAGAGCTTCGCGCCACAAGTGAGCCGACGGCTCTCATCGTGACTTTGCGAGATACGGGACTGTCGCTGGAGCGCGTCGGACTGGAAGCCTGCTCGCTGACGGCGTGGCTGCATGACGGACTGACGCAAGCCGGCTTGCCCGCGATCTGCATCGAGACCCGGCAGGCCAATGCGGCGATGAAGACGATGCCGAACAAGACCGACCGCAACGACGCCCGCGCCCTTGCACAGATCATGCGGACGGGCTGGTTCCGGCAGGTTCATGTAAAGAGCCGGCAATGCCGGCTATGGCGCTCGCTTCTTGTCGCGCGCCGTACAATCCTCAACGAAATGCGGTCGATAGAAAACGTGGTGCGGGCGATCTTGCGGGAAGCCGGCGTCAAGCTCGGCACACCGGGCCGGGCAGCTTTTGTCGAACGCGTCCGTGAATTGGTCGGCGGCGATTCCGAGGTGATGCCGCTCGTCGAGCCTCTTCTCGCGATCCTCGTCACGATGCTGCGCGAATTTACGCATTTGACGAAGCGGGTGCACGAGGTCGTCCGCAAGGAGGCGGTTTGTCGCCGCTTGATGAGCGCTCCGGGCGTCGGTCCGATCACGGCGCTCGCCTTCCGCGCTACTATCGACCGTCCGGATCGCTTTCAGCATTCGAGGGACGTAGGCGCGCATCTTGGCCTGACGCCGGCCCGCTATCAGTCCGGCGAGACGGACATCCAGGGCAGGATCAGCCGATGCGGCGACGAACTCGCCCGCACAGCACTTTACGAGGCGGCGCACACGCTGCTCACGCGCAGCAGCAAATGGTCGTCTCTGCGCGCCTGGGGCATGAAGATCGCCAAACATCGTGGCATGGCGCGCGCTCGTGTGGCGGTGGCGCGTAAACTCGCCGTCATTCTGCATCGTATGTGGACCGACGACGTCGGATTCCGCTTCGGCAAAGAACCAACCGCGGCGGCGGTCGCTCTGGTCGCCTAGGCCGAGCCAAAGAGAGGAGAAGAACACAAGGCATTCGCTCGAAAGAGCGATCCGGATCGTTCCCTTGGGGACGACGGGCAAGGCGATCTCGTTAAGAGTCTCGAACCTGCCGGCGAAAGCCCGCAAAGTCGTGAAACAGATTGAGACGCCCTGCCTTTCTGACCCCATCATGCGGCGGCCTCGCGCCGACCGCGAAGAGAAGCGTGTGACCCAAGGGAATGAGACGAGCAAAAAGAGAGTTACAATCAAGACAGGGCGGCTTGACGCCAGCGACCCCAATCAGAGAAGACTCTAAGAACCGGCGCCGGCGCGCG
>VGDY01000259.1 GCA_016869555.1 Alphaproteobacteria bacterium
CGATCTGGATCATGCGACGCGCGTCGACAACGCCTTCATTGATCGCATGATAGAACATCGAGCCATGCGCATAAGGCTGGCCGAAATTGTCGGGCCATGTGTCGACGTGGGCGTCGAAATGGATCAGCGCCAGAGGTCCGCGCTTTTTTGCGCAAGCGCGCAACAAGGGCAGCGTGATTCCATGGTCGCCGCCAAGCGTCACGAGATGCGCGTGGGTTGAGGCCTGCTCCTCGATGAGTTTCAAACTTGCGATGATATCGCCGAGCGCAATGGCGAAATCCCCAATGTCGGCGAACGGTAGACTAAGCGGCGATGTCCACAGCGAGGGATGATCGCCGTCGATCAGCATGCGGCTTGCATGACGAATCGCCGCTGGCCCGAAACGCGCGCCGCTGCGGTTGGTCGTTCCAATATCGAAAGGAACGCCCGCGACAGCAACTGCCGCATCGGCGCGCGACTCAACGCCGAGAAAGGTCGGCCTCGCGGAAAAGGTCGGCGTTCCGCTCATGGCGCCCCTTCCAGTTTTGTAAAGCGGAACACCGCCGCCGCGATCGCGCATGTCCACTCGCCGTCTGGCGCGCCTTCCGCCGCTGCTGTCAGCGAAAGACTTTCGACGATGAGCTCGCTGGTCTCATAGACCTTCTTGCGCTCGTTCCATGCGGCGTCAGGATCGAATTCAATCCCGAGCGTCGAAGCGAGCATCGTTGCCGCAAGGTCTTCGGCATAGTCGCCGCTTTCGCGCTCCGTCATGCCATAACCGTGATGTTCCGAAATATAGCCGTAGAGCGTGGGCTCCCTTGGCCGCGCGAGGCCGATGCTCGCCGTGATGCGCCGGCCGGGCTCGTCAGTCTCCGTGCGCGCAAGCACGGTAAAAGTGATTTCGCCGGGTTGAAGCGTCGCGACGCCTCTCTCCACCGGAATAAGGTCGCATCCCGCCGGCAGAATGGACGAGACCGCCACGAGATTCTGTTGTTCGATGTCGGCGTCGCGCAGCGCATATTCGAACGCCGTCAGACGATGGCGATGAACGCCGACGCCGCGCGTAAGAAAGACGCATTGCGGAATGGGAAACATCCAACGCGCTCCATGGTGACTAGTGGCGCCCGTACAGGATAGCGAGGGGACCTCTCACTTATTGCAGGCTGGCGTCGGCTGCACGACGAGATCCGTCATATCGCCGCGCAAGACGAAGTCGCCGTAGTCGAGCTTCAGCGCGCGCGAGACGCCGTTCTCATAAAGATCGAAGGACAGCACATAAATCGGCTGGCCGTCCTTTTTGCCGAGGTCGAAATAGGAAATCGCCACCGGCCAGCGCCGAATATTGTCGAGCGCGTTCACGCGCGCGGCCTTTTCCTGCGGCGGCTCCGTCTTCGGCTCACCGATGATCGTTAAAGTGTCAAAGGCCTTTTCTCCGTCCCCAGTGCCGTCGAAGACCCGCGCTTCAAGCAGGCGCTCGCCGGCGACGGCCGACGCCACGATCTTGCGCAGATGTTCGGTCGGAAACAGCATTGGGCCGGTCAGTTCCAGGCGCGCGCGCTTGGGCTTGGAAAGGTCGATGGAAAGCAGGGTCTCGCTGGATTTTTTGGCCTTTCCGTCGACTTCCTCGGTGCGAGAATTATCGACCTTGGTTTCCACCTTGAATCGAAAATCAACGCCGTCGCCGCCCTCGAAGGTCGCCGAGCGCATGTCTGAGAGCTTGGCCGCGCCTTCGGACGGCTGCAGTTCGGTGATCTGGCGAAAATTCTGCACATAGCCGTCGCATGCCGAACCTGAGAAATCAAAGGCGATACGGCCGCGAGCCTGCGCTGGCGCCTTTGCGCCGCTCGCTTTTGCGAGGCTCAAATCGTAAACGGCCCGATGGTTCGCGAGCGGCAGTGCGCGCTCGGCAAACGCCTGACTGATCGGCGTCGCCACGCTGATCGTGGCGGCCAGCACGCGTAACCAAATCATCGCACCTCTTTCCGTGTGAGCCCGCCTGCGACGCCATTGCGTCGTGTGAGGTAGGAAACTAGGGTCGCGCTTGATTGGGAGCAACGACTTTCTCTATTGAGGCGCCATGACCGCATCGTCCGACACCCCGCTTGCTCGGCTGAAGGAGCTGGGCTTGACGCTCCCGCCTGCGGCGGCGCCCGTCGCCAATTATGTTCCTTTCGTGCGCGCGGGCGCACTGCTCTTCATATCGGGGCAGCTGCCGATCGGCGCCAATGGCGTCGATCCGGCGCATCAAGGCAAACTCGGCGCCGAAGTTGCGCTCGAAGCCGGACAGTCTGCGGCGCGCCAGGCGGCGCTCAATGTTCTTGCCCAAGCCAACGCGGCCGTCGGCGATCTTTCGAAGCTGCGCGCCGTTCGGCTTGGCGGCTATGTCAATAGCGCGCCGGACTTCGCCTCGCTCCCGCAAGTCGTCAACGGCGCCTCCGATCTCGTCGCCGCCGTTTTGGGCGAGAACGGCAAACATGCGCGCTTCGCCGTCGGCGTCGCGCAACTGCCGCTCAACGCCGCCGTTGAAGTCGAGGGAATCTTCGAGATTTTATCGTGAACGGACGCGATTTTTCGTGGTTGACGGCGCGGCCGATCGCTCACCGCGGATTGCATGACGCGTCAAAGGGCGTAATCGAAAATTCGATTTCGGCCGCCCGCGCTGCGGTCGCCGCCGGTTTTGGCGTCGAATGCGACGTGCAGCTCACAGCCGACGGCGAACTGGTCGTTTTTCACGATGAGACGCTCGAACGATTGACCGACGGCTCCGGCGTGGTCGCAAGTCGCAGCGCGGCTGAGTTGCGTC
>VGDY01000260.1 GCA_016869555.1 Alphaproteobacteria bacterium
GCATGGCGGGTGTGGCTTCGATGCGATGGCGTGAACGGATCGGCGTCAGCAACCAATCCATACACTAAATCAGTATCTTACACCACACTCGCCAGCCCAAAATCAGGCCCTCGGTGAATAAGACGGGCTAGCTGCTCCAAATAATTGGACGCAAGTGGCAAAGGACCAATGGAAGGGCCTCTATCTCCAGGACCAGATTTCTTTCTGGGACGACAGGATCCACATTCTGCTCAGCGGCCGGCATGACTGGGCTGAAGCAGGCTCGAGAACCGCCACCAACGAGCCGCTCTTCCTGACCTATCTTCAGCGCGTCGTTGCGCCGTTGAGCGTGAACAGCCCGATGGCGGGCGTGCTCATTCAACCATTGCCGTGGTTGTCGATTTACGGAAACTACACGCGCTCCTACGGCAGCATCAATGGTGTCAACCGAGACAATACGCCGCTTCCTCCGCAGATCGGCGTGCAATACGAAGGCGGCGTGAAAGCGGAGCTGCTCGATAAGCGACTGATCGCGACTTTCGCCTATTTCGACATATTCAGAAAGAATGTTGCGCGGCCTGTGCCCGGAACGCAGTTTATACAAGTTGTGGGAGAGGCCGAAAGCCACGGCGTTGAATTCGATCTCAACGGCCGCATCGACGACAACTGGAGCGTAATCGCCAACTACAGTCATATTGACGTTCGATTCACGAAGGATCAGCCCAATCTCGGTACAACGACGATCGGAAGCGACGTTTATCTGAGGTATCTGGTCGGCAAGCGCCTCGCTTCGGTTCCCCGCAATCAAGCGAACCTCTGGCTGAAATATGACGCGCTGGGCGAGTTCAAGGGCCTCAGTCTCGCGGGAGGCATCGTCTATGTCGACCAGCGACCGGGCGACGACATCAACACCTTCATCCTGCCCGCCTATATGCGCGTGGACGCCATGGCGGCGTATAAGTTCAAGGCATTCGCGCTGCCCTTCGCGCCCGATCTGACGTTTCAGGTCAATGTTCGGAACCTTCTGGGCACGACCTATTACGAAAGCTCGTCAAATCGCTTCAACATCGTTCCCGGCGCGCCGCGTTCGTTCCTCGCATCGCTGCGCGCGGAGTTCTGATCGGAAACGACGGCTCGACCGCTCATGGTCATTCCGACGAAATGTTCGAGGCGGCGCGCGCCTTCCGCAAGCGAGAAATCGGCGGGCGCGCGCCGCGGCACGGAGGCCGGATCATGACACGGGCGCTATGGGTATGGCTCCACCGCTGGTCAGGGCTCGCCATGGCGGGGTTCCTTATCGTCGTGGGATTGACGGGAAGCCTGCTCGCCTTCTGGCTGGAGATCAATCATTGGCTGACGCCGGAACTCTATCCCGGCGAACGCGCCGGGATAGAACTCGACGCGGCGACGCTTGCGCGGCGCGCCGAGGCGCTCGTCCCGCAGGCGCAGGCGAGAACGGTCTATCTCGGCTATCCCGGCTCCGCCATGATCGGCATGCAAGCGCGCGACGGCGCGCCGCCGCTCGATTTCAATTTCGTCCATCTCGATCCGATCGACGGCCATGAACTTGGACGCGTGTCGTGGCGCGGATTGCCTGGGCGCAAGAACGACATCATGCCCTTCGTCTACCGCTTGCACGAGAATCTGGCGCTGAGCGAGATCGGCGCATGGATTCTCGGCATCGTCGCGCTGATATGGACGCTCGATTGCTTCGTCGGCTTCTATCTGACGCTCCCGCTGACGATGAAGAGCGGTGGCAAGAGCTATTTCTCGCGCTGGAAGCCCGCATGGCTCATCAAGGTTTCGGGGTCCTTCTATCGCGTCAATTTCGATCTTCATCGCGCCGGCGGATTATGGCTCTGGGCGATGTTGCTGATCTTCGCCTGGTCGAGCGTCTACTGGAATTTGAACGGCTTTTATACGCAGGCCACGCGGCTGTTCTTCGACTATGAGCCGCCAGTCCGGGCGCAGCCAGTCGCGCCCACGCTTGAAGAGACGCGCAGGCCGCTCGAATGGGAAGAGGCTCAGGCGGCTGGCGAGCGGCTGATGGCCGAGCAGGCCCGCGAACATGGCTTCACGGTCGAGCGTCCGGTCGCGCTCTATATCCGGCGAAACCGCGGCCTTTATGAATACCGCGTGCGCTCCTCTCTCGATATCGGCGACAAGGCGGGCTCGACCTCGGTCTATTTCGACCCCTATTCCGGCGAAGCGCGTTCGTTGAATCTGCCAACCGGACAGCGCCTCGGCAATACAATCACGGCCTGGCTGGCCAACCTGCACATGGCCAATGTTTTTGGCCTTCCCTACCGCGTCTTCGTCTGCCTTCTCGGCCTCGTCATCACCATGCTTTCGGTCACCGGCGTTTACATCTGGTGGAAAAAACGCCGCGCGCGGCGGCGGCGCGCCGCGGAAGCAACGCCTCCTGGCGTGCTGGCGCAGGAGTCCCGCTGAACATTTCGCACCTCTATGACCAGGAGGAAATTATGCGCGTGCGCAATATTGATATTCAACTGCTTCGCCGCAGAATTTCCAGCCCCCGGCGAATGATCGCCTATGCGCGCGCGCCGCTCATCGGTTTTTTACGCGAGCGATTCGTTGCTCTTTCGGCGTCGCCTCGATTGATTCTGACCGACGTCATTGACGGATCGCCGGATCATGAGCCCATGTTCCGGTTCACGGTCGACGGCGACGCACAGGCCCGCTCCTTCGTCGCGCCGCTGAGCCAGCTGTCGTTCGGCCGAAGCGTTCGACTCGCACATCCGCTTTCCCGACGATCTGCGCCGAACCTGCG
>VGDY01000261.1 GCA_016869555.1 Alphaproteobacteria bacterium
ACGCTGCTCGCGGTGGTCGCGCCGAACCTTCTGTGCAAGCCCAACACGATCCTTTTCAACAAGGTGACGATCAAGGGCGCCAAGCAGGCGGTGCAGATGTTTGGCCCGGCGCAGCATGGCGTCGCCAAGGCGGTTGCGGATTCGGTGGCCGAGGGCGTGATCCCGATCGACGAGGCCGACGACATTTTCATTTCGGTCGGCGTGTTCATTCACTGGGACGCTTCGGACGACAAGAAGATCCAGGATTACAATTACACCGCCACCAAGGAAGCGATCGCGCGCGCCGTCAAGGGCGAGCCGAAGGCCTCGGAAGTCGTCGCCAAGCGCAACGAAGCCAAGCACCCCTTCGCGCCGAACTAAGTTCGCGCGACGAACATGCGCAGCGGGGAGTTCGAGGCTTCCCGCTCGCGCCGTCGACCAAAGCGCGCCGCTGATGCGGCGATGTGGCCGCTCAGTCTGGTGGGGTCGGCAGCGATTGAAGTCTGGCGCGCCGGCACGGCGGCCAGTGGTAATTCGGTCTTAAGGCGCATCGAGTAATACGGGCAGTCCGCACGCGAAAAGTCTCAAAGACGCCGCTGGGACGCGTACGCACCGGGAGGAGTGGGATTATGGCTTCGTTCTTTGAGAAAATACTGGGCGCGCTCTTTCCGAAGCCGTCGTCCAGCTTCACCTCGAGCAGCGCCAAGACCAGCGTCGGCGAATCGCTCATCGGCGACGGTAATGAGGTTGCGCATATCGATCTGATCATGGGTCCGCGCGGCTCGGCGGCTGAAAAGGCCTTCGCCAACGGCCTCGTCAACAACAAGGACGGCTTCACCACCCTGCTCGCCGTCATTGCGCCGAACCTTCTGGTGAAGCCCTATACGATGATGTTCAACAAGGTGACCATCAAGAACGCCAAGCAGGCCGTTCAGATGTTCGGCCCGGCGCAATATGGCGTCGCCAAGGCCGTCGCCGACAGCGTCGCCGAGGGCGTCATTCCGATGAGCCAGGCGGACGACCTCTTCATCTGCGTCGGCGTCTTCATCCATTGGGACGCCAACGACGATCAGAAAATCCAGGATTTCAACTATGGCGCCACCAAGGAAGCCATCGCACGCGCGATGAAGGGCGATCCGAGCGCGCGCAGCGTGTTGTCGGCCCGCGTCACCGCGAAACATCCATTCGCCGCCAACTGAGCGTCGGCGAATCTCTTGCCAAGGAATTTCAGAAGGGAGCCTTTCCAGGCTCCCTTTTTTCATCGCGCATCGCGTTAAAGCGTTCGAGATCGGCGCGGTTCAGCGCGCCGTCATGCAGCGCCGTCGCGACCAGCGCGCCGGCGGCGCCGATCGCTTCAAGCCGGGCAAGATCGCGCCCGTCGCGAACCCCGCCAGCCGCATAGACTCGCCGGTCGCCGGCGCGTTCGATGATGTTTGCAAGTCGGTCGAAATCCGGCCCTGCTCCGACGCCGACTCGCGCAAGCGCCATGACAATGACCTGACGCGGCCAGAGTTCCGCACAGTCGATCAACGACTGTGGACCGATGAAAACCTCGTCGCGAAAATCGAGCGAGAGAACGGCGTCTGGATCATTGTTCAACGCGCGGATGATTTCTTCGTCGCGCGAAGTTTCGCTGCCGATCACGCATTCGACGCGCGCGAGCCCGCGCCAGTCGCACGACTTCGCGCCGGCGTCGATCATGAAGCGCAGCGCGGGGAAGCGTTCCGTCAGCGCGAGAATGTCGCGGCGGTTGTCCCCGCTTCCCTCGATCGCATCGAGATCGGCGACGTAGATTCTCTCGAAAGGATAAAGCCTCATATAGCCGGCGACGACGACGTAAGGCGCGCTCGTCGCCGCAAGCGGCGACGCGATCGGCTTGTAGCTCTCTCGGTCGCCGGCGCGGGCGCGCACGACGGCGCCCTTGCGAATATCGATGACGGGAATGATCCGCATGGGGCATTATAGCCCGTCGCGCTCCTGCGGCGCCTGGCGGACCTCATGATTCATCGCAGCCTGTTCCTTGCTCTGATTTTGTTCGCCTTCGCCCGCGCCGCGACGGCGCAGACGCCGCAGCAGCAGAGCCAGCCAGATTGGCCGTGCCGGCAGGTGCGCGTGCCCGAACTCGCGATCGCCGGCGTCTGGACCGGTCCGCCGCTCGATGAAGCGATGAAACATTGGCGCGACGACCAATCAATCGCCGATCTTGTCGTCCGCGTATCGGAGCGTCGCACCCAGCTTGACGAAGCCGAGCGGCTCATCGGGCAATTCGCCAAATCTTCCGGCGACAGGCGCAAGGAGCGCCTGACGATGCTGTTCGCCGGCGTCTATGAGCGCATGAACGACGAGCGGCGCGACGTCGTCAACGGTCTCGATCGGTTTGGACGGCGTCTGAAGGACATGGCGGAAAAGGCGCGCGAGGAGACGCAGAGGCTGCGCGACCTGCAGGACCAGAAGCCGCCGGACCCGGAGGCGGTGAGAAAGGCCGGCGAGGCGCTGCAATGGCGTCTGCGGCTCTTCGAGGAGCAGCGGCGCATGATCGGCTATGTGTGCGAAAGCCCGGCGCTGATCGAGCAGCGCTTTGGCGCGCTGGCGCGGGCAATCCTGCAGGCGATGGGTAATATGGATTCCCGCTGATCCGCTCGCTTGGGTCTTGTCATATGTGGACGGCCCCGCTTGGCAAGCGGTTTTTTCTCGGCGCGGAGAACCTGGGTGGCGGGTTTCGGTCATATGTCCGGCCTTTTGGCGCGGCGCTTATGTCCGCTGGCCCTGATGAAGTTCGACTG
>VGDY01000262.1 GCA_016869555.1 Alphaproteobacteria bacterium
AAGATTTCGTCGTCAATCCGATAGTCGGGTTGCTTGACGCCTTCAGCGTTCGAGCGCTGATGCAGTCTTTCAACATTGTGGCCGTTGAGCCAGACAATATCCGCCGTCTCGTTTTCCCTCATCCTGCCGCGCCGCGTCTCGGCGTTGTCATTCTCGCGTATGGGCGCTCTTGGCCCTGTGAGATTGCCTATTGGCGCGCGATTGCCCTCCGGCGTGATCTCCCCATATCTTTCGCGAAGATGTTCAGCGTAGCGCGCGTTCGCTTGTCGCGTCAGGTTCTCGTTTCGCTCAATGCGACTTTCTATATTTGTCGGGTCCGAGAGAGTCGGCTCGGGTTTCCAGCTTGGATCAATTTCGCGCACGCGCGTCTCGGCTTCCCTCGCCAGGCGCGCCGTATCTTCCAGTCGATCGAGTTGCGAGGGAGTGGCTTCGCCGGGTCCGGTGAATCGTCCGCCTCTGCCGCGGCCGCGCGCCTGGGCCAATGTGATGGACCCGTCGACGTCGCTCGCTACTTTCGGATCTGTGTTCTGCGCAGTCTGGACTCGGTCCTCCACATCCCGCCGCCGCGCGCGATCATCTCGCGCGCCGCTAAACCCGCCTCCCGAACCGCCGCCTCCGCCGCTTGTCCATCGCCCGCCGCCGGAATTGCCCGCAGGCACGCGCGGTTGGTCCGGGCTGTAGCGGCGCTCCAGCGCGAGATCGCGCTTGGCGACGAGCGCGTCTTTCGGCGCCGGGCCGTAGCCCAGCGCCTCGCGCTGCTCGTCGAGCGTCAGGAAAGCCGCCTTGCCGACGCGTTCCCATTCGGCGGCGCGCTCGCTCGCCAATGCTTCGAGACGGTCGGCGTTATAGTCGAGGCGAAAGGAACCGAAGCCCGGCTGCAGCCAAGCCTGAAAGCTCTTCTGCACGCGCGCGACGAGCGGCAGCACGGTCTGGCGCCAGAAGGCGCGATTGGCCTCGGCGTAATTGCTGAAGGTGTTGTCGCCCGGAAGACCCAACAGCAGCGGCGGCACGCCGAAGGCGAGCGCGATCTCGCGCGCGGCGCCCGCTTAGGATCGGACCCCGCCTATGACGTCGCCGCGATCTCCTCGCGCATCAGCGCGATTACCTCCTCGAAAGCGGCGATGAAAGTTGGCCGGCGACCGCGCATCCAATTCAGCTCTGGGCCGAGTTGGTCGCGCTGAAACTCGGCGTAATAGGCCTCCATCGCACGCAACAATTCAAGCCGCTCCTCGCGCGGGTGGTCGCTGAACTTGAAGAAATCGAGAGCTTTCCCATTGGGCAACTCATATTTGCTCGGCCAGCCGTCGTGAAGAAAGTCGAGCACTTGCGGCCACAAATCCTTGGCGATGCCCGGCGCTTTGCTGTGATCGAGGTAGAGTTCGTAGGCTCCTCCCAACACGGACTCGAACTGGCCTCTGGACAGCGGCAGCCATTCTTTGTCGATAGCGTCGAATGTAACGAGAGAGGACATGTGTCACCTCAGAACTTTGATACGCGCCTGGGTTTCAACGGGCAGGGTCCAAATGTAGGTCAATACTCTTGCAGCATTCTCGCCGCCCAGGCCTGAAAGATCAACAACGTATCGATCGACCGCACGATTGCCAAGCTTCCCTTGCAGGCGCTCCGCAAACCTTTCGTAATTGAAAAACTGATCTGATGCATCGCTTCCTATCGCATCCCATGTTTGGCCAAACTCGTCCTGGAAATCTGCGCCAGAGGCGCTTGACCTCTTAAAGGGCCTGCCAGTCTCTTTCTCCAACCGCAACACGGTTGCGACCTCCGGCCAGCGGGGCTGACCGAGCGAATGAGGGTCCCGCGCCAGACTATCGATCCGATCCTGTTCCGGGCCTGTTACGCCAGAAGGATAAAATTCTTCAATCACCGATTCGCGCGTCCGCAGCCGACGAAATGGATCGCGCGGCGGCATGTTGTCGCCGAACTTTGCGCGCAGAAGCTCGGCGTAGCGCGCGTCCGCCTCGCGGATGTCGCTTTCATTGCGTTCGATGCGATGCTCGATGTTCTCCGGATCGATGAGAGTTTGCGGCGGTTGCCAGTCCGGATCGAGTTCTTGCACGCGCGTCAATGCTCGCGCGGCGCGCTCCGCCGAGATTGTCTCTCTTGCGAGCTGCGCCGGCGTGGCGCCGAGTCCGCTTCTGCCGCGACCGCCGCCGCGCGCCTGGGCCAGTGTGATCGAGCCATCGACGTCGCTCGCCACTCTCGGATCTATGTTCGTCGCAGTCTGGACTCGGTCCTCCGCGTCCCGCCGCCGCGCGCGATCATCTCGCGCGCCGCTAGACCCACCTCCCGAATCTCCACCGCCTCCGCCTCCCGTCCATCGCCCGCCGCCGGAATTGCCCGCCGGGACGCGCGGCTGATCCGGGCTGTAGCGGCGCTCCAGCGCGAGATCGCGCTTGGCGACGAGCGCGTCTTTCGGCGCCGGGCCGTAGCCCACCGCCTCGCGCTGCTCGTCGAGCGTGAGGAACGCCGCCTTGCCGACGCGTTCCCATTCGGCGGCGCGCTCGCTCGCCAATGCTTCGAGACGGTCGGCGTTATAGTCGAGGCGAAAGGAACCGAAGCCCGGCTGCAGCCAAGCCTGAAAGCTCTTCTGCACGCGCGCGACGAGCGGCAGAACGGTCTGACGCCAGAAGGCGCGATTGGCCTCGGCGTAATTGCTGAACGTATTGTCGCCGGGCAGACCCAGCAGCAGCGGCGGCACGC
>VGDY01000263.1 GCA_016869555.1 Alphaproteobacteria bacterium
GGTGTTGCGCCTGCCGCAGTTCCTCGGCGCGCTCCGCTCTCCGCCTCTCCCGTTCGCTCGCAAGAATCTCGGGCAATTCATGAAGAGCGGCGAGCGCGCGCTGCCGACGTGCATACACCTCGATCAGTTCGCGCTCGGCGTCGAACAGTCCCGCTTCGCTCTGCGTCCGCTGCGTAAGCGCGCCGAACGATTCCGCGTCGCGTTCGGCGCGGCTCTTGGCGGATTCGAAAAAGCCGTCTCCTGGTTCGGTGCGCGCCGGCACCAGAGTCGTCGATGCCTTGTGGTGCGCCTTGGTCGGCAGCACGTCGATTGGGGGCAAGAGTGTCTCTTTGGTCATGATTCAGTCCTCTCTACTTGCGGCCACGTGGTTTCGGATCAGTGGAGGGCTTGTCTAATCCGCTTGCGCGCAGTTTGCTTTCGGCGAGTTCTGCTTCAGCCTGGAGCTGCCGAGTAAAGGCGCGGACGCGAGCCGCCTCTTGGTCGTAGTGCTCGGCCGAGTGCCTGGGTTGAAGTTCCTTAGGCAAGCGGTGCGCATCATTTGATGAGTTCGACGCCGACGCTACGATTACGACCAGGATGACGAACAAGGCCGCCCCGACGACAAGAAAATATGGCGGTGAATGGTGACTGCTGACCTGATATGCGTTCGCCGGCGCATATTGGCTAAAGTCCGCCGGCGACCAGGAGTCATTGGCGCCGAGCGCAGGCGCCGCGGCGAGAATGAACAGCGCGGCGGCGGGGATGAGTAGATACTTTTTCATGCGTCCCTCCTTTAGCGTTGGAGACCGGCGCATGGTCGGGTCTGTTCCAGTGATTCGGCGAATCAGGGCGTGGTCGACGCGGCAACGGCATGATCACGCCCTTGCTTGCAGCGCGTCTGCGCGGGGGTATGCTTTGAAGAGCGCTCCGTCCTGTTGACCGGCATCTCTCTCGGATGTCGGTCATGCAGGACGGAGGAACACACGATGTTTGACACCAAGACGTGCGCGTCAGCGCAGCCGCCACCCACGCCAGTCATTCAGTTCGTATCCATTGAAATCATGCCGACGGGCGATGGACGGCTCGCTGTCTCTCTCGCAGGCACATACCTCGACGAGGAGTTGCTGCAATTCGTCAATGGCGAAATCGCGTCTGCGCGCGCCGCTTCGCTCGACGAAGCGCTGACGATCATCCGTAACGCCGTCGCTGAAACCCTCGGACTCAGCGCACAGCAAAAAGGATCATGAGCATGGGCAACAATCCACAACCCGCTTTTCGCGCCTATACGGTGGTCCGGCGCGAAGGCCAAGAGGACTTTTGGCTACCCATCGGCGCGGCGTTCTCGCACGCCGACGGCGGCGGCTTCAACGTCGTTTTGCAGGCGCTGCCCATCGACGGGCGCATCGTACTGCGTCAGCCGAAGGACGATGACCCGCAGCCCGAACAACCGGCGCGCCATCAACAGCCGCGCTCTAGGGACGAACGGCGAACCGCCGATCGTCGCGGGCGCTAACCGTGGCGTCGAACATCATGAAGCCAGAGCCGGCGGGAAACCGTCGGCTCTTTTATGGAAAGGCCATATTGAGGAATGGCGTCGGAACGCCCGGTTTTCCATTGATCCTGTGCCGCTTCAAATAGTCGAATATTACCGGATATCGCATGTGGACTGATGCTGGTTGGATTTCAGCGTGGCATAAGGCGTTACGCACCGCGATTAAATCAGCAGTTTCGGCGCGGTCGCCGAGTTCATGCACGCGCGCGAGCGCGGCTGTAACGTTCTTGTCTTCATAGTATTGATGTTGCATACGTTCGGCTGCGCAGACGCAGCCGAAGACGGGAGGCGTTGGAACGTCTTCCGCAAGCTCCCTGCTGACTCCAATACCGGAAAATCTGCGTCCTCCCTTTTGGGGCACATGCATGATGAACGACGCGCCCATCCGTCCTTCATTTTCGCGCAGCTGCAAATAGACGTGGCCGCCGAGCACATAGGCGACGCCGGTGAACATCCAACGAGATGTGATCATCGTCAGCGACATCTGGGTGGCCGATGCTGGCCGCAACACCAAGACCGACGTGTCGATCACTTCCTTGGAATTATCGCGTGACGATAACCTCACGACGAAGAATACCCACGCGCCGGTAAAATGCGTCTCACGTTCGGCAAGAACCTCGCCCTCCAGCAATGGGTCGGACGGCGCGGTGCGGAGCGCCTCGCGAAGTTTCAGTGCCCCACGGCGCTCGACCCATGCCGGCAATTCCGTCTGAACGTCGATGCGATGACTGGTATGAGTATCGATTACGGCTTGCAACGCAGCGAGCACCGCCGCCACGCGCTTTTCATTTTCCAGCATGCGCATATGCAGCAGTTGATTGACGTTCGAAGGCGTAAACCGAAAGGCGGAGTCCGCCTGCGCGGCGTTGAGAAGCGCCGCCAGTTTCGTATCGCTGAGCTTCGACCGACCCGGCGGCTGCAACTCCTGCTTCAAGAAGCTTATGAGCACCGAAATTCGTCGGGCCACGTCGAACGTGGTCATCGCAATGCTCCGGAAGAACGCCGTGCCTTAAACGAGGCAATTCTGTCGCCGTTCAGGTTCCGGAGTCAAATTTTCGAAAATCCGGCAGAATTTTCGAAAAAATACCCGCCCTAAGCGGGATCAAACGGGATTTTTTCGCGGCGCCAGGCGCTCGCGCTTGGGAATAGCGATTTCGCGG
>VGDY01000264.1 GCA_016869555.1 Alphaproteobacteria bacterium
GCCATGAGCCATGCTGGCCCAGTCGGTGTCGCGCAGAAGCTGGTTTCCCATGTAGAGCGCGCTTTCGAGACACGCGATCCGGCCAAACGCGCTTTTCGGCTCAGGCTCGAGCGTCCTGCCGATCAGCCCCAGCGGGTCCAGTTCTGCAAGGCCCGTGCGCGCCGCCTCGCGCCCCATAAGGCTCTCGATCTCCCAAGGCATGAACAGCGCGCGGCGCAACAGCCAAGCCCCGCGCCAGTCGCCGCCATATTTCACGAGGCCAGCGGCTTTCGGCTTGATCGCCGGCGAGAGACGGGACAGCGTAGACAAGACTCGTCGCGCGCCCTCGCCAAGGAGGGGAACGCGCGCTGGCGGCGCCATCCAACGCACGAGCCGGGGAACTTCGCGGAAGGTCGAGTAGCCGCCGAATAGCTCGTCGCCGCCGAGCCCCGAAATCGCGACCTTGAGGCCCTTCTCGCGCGCCGCCTTTGAGACGAACCAGGTGTTGATACCGTCGATCGAGGGCTGGTCCATGGCGGCGAGAATGCGCGGCAGGTCGGCCTCGAACTCGCGCTTCGTAACGACGCGCGTGGTGTGCCGCGTACCGTAGTGGCGGGCTACGGCTTCCGCCAGCGGCGCCTCGTTCTCCGCCCAGCCGCTGAACTCGTCGTACGCCAGCGTCACGGTCTCGATGTCGTCCTGGCCGCAATCGCGCATCAGGCCGACGAGGCTGCCCGAGTCGACGCCGGCCGAAAGGAATGCGCCCACCGGGACATCCGCGACGAGGTGGTGGCGCACAGAGTCGAGGATTGCTCCGCGCACGTCCTCATGTGTATCACGCTTCCCTGCCAAGCCTCGGGAGTCGTCCTCGGCCGCATGATAGAGCCGGGCGATGGAGAAGTATGAGCGCGCCTCTCTTGCCCCGCCCGTGGCGACCCGCAGGGTTGCGCCCCGCGGCAGCGCCTTGACTGCGCGGTGGACCGTGAAGGGCTCCGGCACCGCGCCAAGGAGATAAAACCCCGCCAACCCCGCAAGATCGGTCTCGCGCGAGACGGCGCCCCCGGCGATGAGCGCCTTGACCTGAGAGGCGAAGCGGATAGTGGCGCCGTCGTCGGCGACATAGAGCGGCTTGATGCCGTACGGATCGCGCGCCAGGAGCAGGGCCCGTTTGTCCGCATCCCACAGGCCGAAGGCGAACATGCCGCGCAAGTCCTCCACCATCGCCGCGCCCTTGTGGGCATAGAGATGGAGGAGTACCTCGGTATCCGAATGGCTGCGGAAAGCGTAGCCCCTTTCCTCAAGGCGCTCCCGGAGCACCCGGTAATTGTAAATTTCACCGTTGAAGGTCACGACGAGCCCCCCGTAGGCGCTCGACATTGGCTGCGCACCAGCGTCCGAAAGATCGATAATCGAGAGGCGGCGGTGGGCGAGGCCGATGCGTCTGTCTTCGGCAATCCATGCGCCTTTGCCGTCGGGGCCGCGCGGGGCCATGTGGTCGCGGATACGGACGAGCTCCGCCACATCGACTGGCGGCGTCGCATCGCGATAAGCGAAGATGCCAGCGATACCGCACATGTCGCTATTGTGCCGCCTCCGCCGATTTTCTGCTCAGAAGCCCCTCGAAATACTCCACAGTCCTCCTCAGCCCTTCCTCCAGCGGCGCCGTGGGCTCCCAGCCGAGTTCTTTCTTGGCCAGCGTGATGTCCGGCTTGCGCTGCATCCGATCGTCGGCAGGCAGAGGCTTCTCGACGAGCTTTGAACGCGAGCCGGTCATTTCGACCACCAGCTCCGCCAATTGCCGAATCGTGAACTCGCGCGGGTTTCCGAGGTTGATCGGTCCCGCGACGTCGGGGCCCGTCGCCATCAGCCGGATGAACCCCTCGATCAAGTCGTCGACATAGCAGAACGACCGCGTCTGGCGCCCGTCGCCATAGATCGTGATGGGCTCGCCCTTCAAGACCTGCACGATGAAGTTCGATACGACGCGTCCGTCGTTGAGGTGCATGCGTGGCCCGTAAGTGTTGAAGATGCGCGCGACCTTGATGGCTAAGTTGTGCTGGCGGCGGTAGTCGAAGAACAGCGTCTCGGCGCAACGCTTGCCCTCGTCGTAGCAGGAGCGCGGGCCGATGGCGTTGACGTTGCCCCAGTAAGCCTCGGTCTGCGGATGCACGGCCGGGTCGCCGTAGACCTCGGATGTCGAAGCCTGCAGGATCATCGCAGGCGCTTGGCGAGCCCCAGCATGTTGATGGCGCCGTGGATGCTCGTCTTCGTCGTCTGCGCGGGGTCGTGCTGGTAGTGGATGGGCGAGGCCGGGCAGGCGAGATTGTAGATCTCATCGACCTCGACATAGAGCGGGAAGGTCACGTCGTGGCGCATCAGTTCGAAGCGCTTCTGGCCGATCAGGTGCTCGATGTTCTGCTTGCCGCCGGTGAAGAAATTGTCGACGCACAGAACCTCGTCGCCTTCCGCGATCAGCCAGTCGCACAAGTGCGAGCCGAGAAAGCCCGCCCCGCCCGTCACCAGGACACGTCGGCGCACCCCGGGCGGTTTGCGCTCTTTTTGCTCGGCCAAATTGGTCATGGCGCCCTATCCGGGGATGTCCCGCTTGATGTTGAAAAGCGGAAATCGGCGTTGCTGGCCTGAATGCTATGCGGCTTTCGCGGTTTGAGCAAGATGCTCGTTCGATGGGACG
>VGDY01000265.1 GCA_016869555.1 Alphaproteobacteria bacterium
CCGCGTCCCTATAAATGGAAGGCGAAAGGCGAGGCTATCCTTGAAAAAATCCATCGGGCCCGCGCGGCGCTCGACAAAGCCAACGCCGCTTGAGTTTTTGGGCGCCAATTGAGAGTCAGGACACTAGCTTGGGCGGCGCGCCTTAACCGACTCGCCTTGCGAGCAGCTCCAGCAAATGGTCTTCATCTGGCCGTTCGGCGACGCCGACATTTGGAATATTCTCGCAACGAAGCGCCTGCGCGACTTCCTGCGACAGAGCGACATGTAGGGCGTCGCGCGTCTTCTCCAAAATCCCGGCGCCTTTCGCGAGCGCGATAAAAATCTCGGCGCTGCGGCGAGAATAATGAAGCACCGCGTCGATCTCGCCGGCGGCGATCGCATCGATCGCTTCCTGCAACAGCGCCTTCGCCGCGCGCGCCTCATAAACCTCCACGGCGATGATGCGATGACCCGCCGCTTTCAGGCCCGCCTCCAGAGCCTGCTGGCGGTCGCGCCCGGCGAGATAGAGGAAATGCGCCGGACGCTGATAGCGCTCGAGCAGAAGCGGTAGGATCGCTTCGGCGTTTCCCCCAACGATATCGGGATGGAAGCCATGCGCGCGCGCCGCATGCGCCGTTCTTTCGCCGACGGCATGGAAGGGCATGGCCTTGAACGCTTCAGCGCCGCGCGAGAGTTCGACGCCCTTGGCGCTCGACGCCAACAGCGCGTCATAGGCGCCTTGCGGCAATTGCGCGCCGGTGGCGGCGATCTCAAGCACGGGGGAGAGGACGGGGATAAAACCGATCGCGCGCAGCCTCTCCGCCGTGCGCGCGGCGTCATCCGTCGCGCGCAACAAAAGCACGCGCCTCACATAAGCCCCGCGACGCCATGCGGCAGGCGCAGCAAGATTTCCTTGCCGGCGTCGGCCCCGATCATCGCTGCGTCAATAGCGCGCCCGCGACGGCGCACGACATAGGCTTCGGCGCCGTCGGCTTTCAGCACCTCGCCGATGAAGGACAGTTCGGCGCCGAGAACCTGCGCATGGCCGGCGATCGGCGTGCGGCAGGAACCGTCAAGCGCCGCGAGGAAAGCGCGCTCGGCGGCAAGCGCGAAGCCGGTCGCTTCGTCGAACAGGGGCGCTAGCAGATCGCGCGTCGCATTGTCTCCAGCGCGGCGCGTCACCCCGATCGCGCCCTGTCCGCAGGCCGGCGGAAACGCCTCCAGCGGAAGCAGCGCCGTGGCGCGCCCAGCAAGGCCTAAGCGTTTCAGTCCGGCGACGGCGAGAAGGGTCGCGTCGATCTCGCCATCCTCGACTTTCTTGAGACGCGTCTCGACATTGCCACGAAGTAGCGTGGTCTTGATGTCGGGTCGCCGGCGCTTCACCTGCGCGGCGCGGCGCAGCGAAGCGGTTCCGACCACCGCGCCGGCCGGCATCTCGTCGAGCCCCAGACCGCCGCGCGATATCCAGGCGTCGCGCGCGTCCTCGCGGGGCAGATAGCCGGCGATCACGATTTCGCTTGGCAGATGGGTCGGCAGGTCCTTCGAGGAATGCACCGCGAGATCGATCGCCTGGGCGATGAGCGCCGAATCAAGCTCCTTGGTGAAAAGTCCCTTGCCCCCTGATTCAGCGAGCGGCCGGTCCTGAATCTGATCTCCGGTCGTGCGGATAATTTCGATCGGGAAAGCCGTTTCGCTTGCTTCATGCGCGCGCATCAGCGCCGCTCGGACCATGTGGGCCTGAGCGAGGGCGAGCGGACTGCCGCGCGTTCCTATGCGAAGGGAAAAGGAAGATGTCATGATCCGCCGGCGCTTCTCGCGCGCGACTATAGGCGGGAGCGCGTGAAGGGCAAGCGAAAGGCGCGCGGCGGCGACATGACTAATAAAAGAAGCGCCCGCTCGTCAAAGCGGACGCCCTTGTTAGCGCCGCGAGCGAGGTCTTACGCCGCTCGCGGAATGCTAACCGATCACCACCAGCCAAACAGGCCGGCTCCGAGCAGACCCGTGCCCGCGCCAAGCACGCCGCCGCCATAGCCATAGTAGCCTGGCGCGCTGTAGCCATAATAGCCAGGCCAGTTCGCGTTATTCCAAGCAGAGCCATAATAGCCCGGCCGATAGCAACGGACGAAGCGCGCGGGACGATACGAATAACCCCAATAGCTTCCGCAGTGTCGATGCCAGCCGTAATGGCTCCGGCAGTAACGCGCCGCCTCCGCGAGACTTGTGGAGCCGATCACGGCGGCCATTGCAATTGCGGACGTTAGCGCGAAAGCCTTAATCTTGTTCGACGCCATTTTCACCTCCATACAGTTCAGACCGCGGGCAACCTCAAGCGGGACGTTAATTACCTGTTTCGCCTTAGTTGGAATACACTCAGCTCAAGATAAAGCCGCCGATTGGGAAGCAACGATCTCTTGTGCCAACTTGTATTCGTCGAGTTCGTGTCAAGTGGCGACTAGGGGATGTCCCGATCATTGTTGAAAAAGGAGGAGCGGCGTTGCTCGCCTTGAGCCGTTAGGCTCGGGGTGCTGATTCCACGAAAGGAAGCAACGCCATGCAGGAACATACCACATCGACCGCGATTC
>VGDY01000266.1 GCA_016869555.1 Alphaproteobacteria bacterium
GCGGGCTCGTCGGATAAGCCTCGATCGCGGATTGTCCGCCGCCACACACCTGCGCCAGAGCGTCCTTGCCCTGCAAGGTTGTCGAGACGGCTGTCGCGCCGCCGAGCTGCAGGCTGAATTTCAGAAGGCGGCGACGGTCCTTGCCCAAGGATCTCGCGCCCAAGAGCACAGCGCATGACTATTTCATCATGCTGGATCGCAGCGGCGCGCTCAGGCGCATTCATGAGGCGCTCTACATTGCGGCGCGTGAACAGGCGGGTAAGGAAGCCAGCCCCACCATCGCGATCATAGACAGCCAGAGCGCAAAAGCTGCTCAAAAAGGGGCTCTGGACTGGACCCGCAAGGCTATGACGCGGGTAAAAAGGTCACCGGACGCAAACGCCACATCCTCGTCGACACGCTCGGTCTCCTGCTTACCGTCATCGTGCTTCCTGCCGACATTCAGGACAGGCACGCCGCCATCGACCTGCTGAAGCAGACCCGCTCCCGCTTTCCTTTCGTCGAGCGCATCTACGCCGATGGAGGATATTCAGGCGAAAAGACAGCAGCGTTGGTTCGCTCGACAGGATGCTGGAAGATCGAGATCGTCAAGCGCTCCGACGTGCATCGCTTCGTCGTGCTGCCCAAGCGCTGGATTGTCGAGCGGACATTTGCATGGATCAGCCGCTACAGGAGGCTGACACGGGAGTTCGAACGTTACGCAAGCACCGCTGTCGCCTTCATACACCTCGCCATGATCCGCCTCATGCTCAAACGCCTGACCAGACCAAGCGCCTGTTCATGAATCGTAACTTTGCGGATGGGCTCTTAAAGCTTGAAGGGGTTTTCGTTGAGGAAGCGCTTCAGTGGCGTTGGGCTACCCGAGGCTCCTGTTGCAGGCACCGAGACATAGGCGTCGACGTTTTTTTGTTGTTCTCCGTTCGGCACTCTGATCTCGGGGTGATCGAAGGGCGCCTTCTGGTAGACGACGCGCTCATCGGTCAAGGACAGCAAGAAGGCGATGATGCCATTCGCTTGGGCTGCCGTTAGTTGCAGCGGGACCAGCAGGGGCGATTTCGTCGGGTTCGCGAAATCGCCGCCGGAATTGTAGAAAGAGACAACCTGGGCAAGCGTCGCCTTCCCACCATTGTGAAAGTAAGGTCCCGTGAATTCGATATTGCGAAGGGGGGCGGCCTTGAAGCTTCCGTCGACGGCCGTGGCCTCGTCCTTCGCAAGCGGTCCTGAAAGCAGTGGCGCGCCAGACGCATTCAGGAGCTGGTTTTGAAAGAGTGCGTTTCCGGCGCCGTTGCAGCCGATCGAGCCTCCCGGCACCTTGGCGCTCGAGGGATTGGCGCTGGCCTGGAAAAGTTTCGTCCAGGACAGGGGCCGCATCTCCGGCGCCTTGATCTGCGTCTCGGGGAGTGAGGCGCCCAAGCCGAGATCTTCCGCCGTCTGGCGAACGCCAAGGTTGTACCAACCGACGTCATAGGTCGCGACCGGGAGGGCAATCTGCGTGGTGAGCGGCATTCCGGCCATTCCGGTGACGTTCACCTTATAGGTATTCAGGTCGAGGCTGATCTGATCGGATCCGAGGGGCACAGGCGTGAGCGCTCCCGGCGGCGTCCAGTCCATCTTCATGAACATCCGCTCCATGCGCATGTCATGACCCATGTTCTGCAGCGGGACATGATCGGCGACGAAGTTCGGGCCCACCGTGTTTCTGATCGATGCGCCAGTCGTCTCGGCGCCGACATGACAAGCGATGCAGCCGGCGCCGAATCCGGCGGGCGCCGGAAATGAAGGGGGAGGACCCGGAGGGAGTTCGAACATGTCCAGGCCGGTGAGAATGCTGTCGGTCGTGATGTCCGAACCGTCGGGCGCCTTGCCATTCGTCGACAAGACGCCGCTCTGGACGAGGCGGGCGATCGCCGGCGCGAGAAGCGCCGGGTCATGCTGGAGAAGAGCGCCGGTGTCGTTGTTAAATTTGCGCGTGAACAGGTAACGGTCCATGGGCGTGTCGTCGGCGACGAGCGTCGCCTCATACATCATGATCGCCAGTCCCCAGAACAGGGAGAAATTGGCTTCCATGACCGAATAGGACTTGCCGTTCAGAACAACCGGAACTCTAGAGTTCCACCACTGTGGCTGGAAGGCGCGCTGGATCAGCTTGGCGTAGCTCGTGTTCAGACCCTTTTGCTTTTGATCCACCAGCAGCCCGAGCATGCTGTCCGTCTTGTCGACCTGTTGCAGACCCAGCGGCCTCGAAGCCAGCATCTTCCTTGCAAGGTCGGGGAAGGTGCGGCCGTTCGCAGACATCTCGACGTTGTTCAATGCCGGGCCGACCGCCTGCGATGCGAGGCTCGCATTCGAAATGCTGATCGAGACGGGCTGGACGCCCGTCTTGCTGGCCGCGAACACGCGCGCATTCGAATCTCTCGAACCGAAAGGATTGACCCCGTTGAAGTCCGCCTGCGCGCGGCCATCCCAGAACTGGCGATGGTTGAACACGGTGTTGATCACCGAGGGGGC
>VGDY01000267.1 GCA_016869555.1 Alphaproteobacteria bacterium
GAATCGCGGTCGATGTGGTATGTTCCTGCATGGCGTTGCTTCCTTTCGTGGAATCAGCACCCCGAGCCTAACGGCTCAAGGCGAGCAACGCCGCTCCTCCTTTTTCAACAATGATCGGGACATCCCCCGATCTGGTCTGATATGCAGCTAAGGTTGCCCCACCCAAAGCAGAGAGGTCTACCTCGTCACGCATTCGTTCTTCCGCGATGACGTATTTGCGATCGTCCAGTCGTTGTTGCGCCCATCCGGCGGCAATCGGCGGTTACGTCGCAGTATAGCGCGGAATCGGCGGCTTGTGGCGGGCCGCGCCCGATGAAGATGAGAACTATGTCTACCCCGTAGCCCTATAATTGCGGAAGGCTCGAATCGATCATGCTGGAGGACGTCTCGGCGAGCAATTTGGATTGTGGTGAAGGGAGTGAAATTCCCCGTTCCACCGTCTCGAAGGCTCCAAGCCGCATAGGCGCTAAATTAGCGATTGACCGGCGGAATCGCTTACTATTCCGGCACGGGATGACTCACCATCGCTGGTCAATCGCTACTGGAAGCACATCGTCGCTCGGCTGGGCGGAGCGACGAGTCTTGAAATGAACGCTCGCGAGACGAAAACTTTCTTTGCATCCGCGCGCAATCACAAGCGCCATCGGCCTTCTATGCACGATACAGCGTCTTCATCGTCGACTCGTCGGTTGGAAAATGGCCTCGCGTAGGCACCGCGCGGCGCAGTGCCATTCGGGGACTCGGTGGTGCTCGCTGTACAGATGATCCGCCGCACCGCTTCGGGGAAGGTGAAAAAGGGGGGGTGGCCTGTTGCCAGCTTCGCCGCCAGCTTTGGGCGATCGAGGAGTTATGGTGCCGCGTCACAAAGGCCATCAAACGCGAACTCAGGGGCCGATCCGCTCGAGGCGGTCATCAGGTATCTGAAGGCCGAGCATCGCACGGCGCGAAATTACCTTGCCCCCACGACCAACGCCGTCCTCTCCGCTGTCGACTACCGCTTAAGTGCCTGCTGGCGTGGCTGGCTCTTTGTGCGCCTTCATCCAAAGCGGACGCCACTCACGTAACCCCTAAACCATAGCCAAACGCCGCACAGCGCGCGCGTTCTTCATGCACGATTTTTTAACGCGATCAGCCTGCGGACGTACGCGGTGATATTTATGGGGTTGTTAGGGCTTAAACGATCCATCTCCGCGCGTGCGCGCGCCCGATAACGCTCTAGACCCTCGTCGTGAGTAAGGCAGGCGCGCCGCAGCTGATCAACTCCCTCTGCGATATCGCAATTCTCGAAATAATATCCGACATGGGCAAATAGCGGAGAATTATGAACGAGCGGATAGTCGCCGTATAGCGCATCAAGATACAGATAATTTTGCTTATTCTCCAATTGATGGCTAACCACAACATTACAAGAATTCGACATCGCCCGCACAAAATATTCACGCCTGTAGACAGCGATCTTGTTCTCAGCTTGCAAGGACAAAGATTTATGAAAAAATTCAAAGGTCGTATGATCCTGCATATGCGCGCCATTATACAGGCTCACACTATCCACGATACGACCATCCTCACGGTTGAGCGCATCGCAAATCAGCGCGCTAAAGACAAATGTCTTACTCGGAGACAAATTCGGCTCAAAAATTCCGATCCGCGCGCCGCTCCTCACGCCGCGAGAACCGGGACGATAACCGAACTCCAGTCCCTCTAGGCGCGCCGCCGCGATCGAATGCTCAAGCACGCTTGGCGCCCAGAGATAAGGCACGATTTCAACTGGACAGCGGTGCAGGCTCCGCAACATCGGAGCGAAGGCGGAATACATAGGCAGAGTCCAAATCTCATCCGCTCGGGTCGGATCGCTCCAATATCCCGGACGATTGAAGACTGTATATTCGATGAGCGCCACATAGGGCTGACCGCAGATGTAGCTCACAATCTTTCCGCCGCGCGCGCGAAATCTTCTCACCCATTCCATATCGAGTCCGCCGGCGATTTCGATTGCGACGTCGACGAGATCGACCGCGCTGCGGAGCGGAACGAGAGGCAGGGCGTGAAATTCTTTAGGAGCGTCTCCCGGGAGCGCGCCCTGGTCTCCGCAATCGAGTAGGTAGACGTCCTCCACGAGTGGCGCGTTCTTCAATAGATTCGCCAAAAAAAGCACATTTTGGCCGATGCCGTTCTCCCAAAGGCTCTGACCAGCGCGTGTCAACACCGAAAGACCAATCCGCATGCCGATTCCCCGTCATGATGGTTCAATCGAAGACGCTGGCGAGACGCCCAGGAAGAAGCATCAACCATCTTGGAAAAAGGATTGGCGACTTCAGAAGGCCCGAAGGTGCCCTTTTCCTGCGGCGGTCGAGGCAGAGACATGGCGCCGGATTTCTGGCGAGTGAAGAGACTATTCACTATGCCTTCCATCCTTTAGCGGGGAAAACCGTGGCGTCGACGGGCCGGCGGGTAATGCACGGCAGCGTCGAACTCCT
>VGDY01000268.1 GCA_016869555.1 Alphaproteobacteria bacterium
AATCGCGGTCGATGTGGTATGTTCCTGCATGGCGTTGCTTCCTTTCGTGGAATCAGCACCCCGAGCCTAACGGCTCAAGGCGAGCAACGCCGCTCCTCCTTTTTCAACAATGATCGGGACATCCCCGATCACATTGCCCCTTAATTTTCATCTGCTCGCCGGCTTCCGTTACGACTCGGCGCGCAACACCACCTCCCTAATGGGAGTCTACCCGAGTTATTCGAGCACCTATAATTCGACCGGCGCGGACGCGGTAAAGCCGCGGGTCGGCTTGCTCTGGCAGCCGATCCCGCAATTGAGCGTCTACGGCAACTACGTCGAGGGTTTCGGGTTCTCGAACGGGATCAGCGTCAATCAAACGCCCTTGCCGCCTGAGAGCGCCCGGCAGTACGAAGGAGGCGTGAAGGTCGCCCTTCTCGACGATCGTCTGACGGCGACGTTCGCTTATTTCGACATCATCAAGAAGAATATCCGGTCCCCAGCTCCAGCCTCAGGATCAGGCGCGCTTAGCCTGTCCGAAGTGACCGGCGCGGTACGCAACAGAGGAATCGAGGTTGACGTTCAAGGCCAGGTTTTCCCTGAATTGAAAATCATCGGCAGCTACGCGAGCATTGATAGCCGCATCATATCCGACATCGCCGGCGGTGGCGTCAAAGGGAACCGCTGGTGGGGCGTTCCTCGAAACTCGGGAAGCCTTTGGGCGGTCTATGAGCCGCAATTTGAGCAACTCAAGGGACTTGCGGTCGGCGCCGGCTTTGTCGCTCGCGGTAGCGTGGAGGTCGACAGGGCGAACAGTTTCACTCTGCCCGGCTACGCCACCGTGGACATGATGGCGCGTTACTCCTTCGAATACTTGCAAAACAAAGTCAGTCTCCAGTTGAACGTGGGCAACCTTCTGGACAAGACATACTATTTCACGTCCGGCACAGTCGGCGCCTTCGGGGGTTTCATTCCCGGCGCACCGCGAAACTTCAAGGGCTCGATCAAAGTGGACTTCTGACCCGCCAGAGCCGCGGGGTTTGCGCACGCCCCGCGGCTGCCTGCTACATGATTTATGGAGGCGCATATGTTGCGTCATGTCTCCGTCTTCCTGCATCGCTGGATCGGCCTCGCTATGGCCGGGTTCCTCATCATTGTCGCGCTTACCGGAAGCTGACTCGCCTTTCTTCCGGAGCTCAACCGCCTCATTTCGCCCAAGCTCTTTCCCGGCGATCATGGGCCGGCGCTCGGCCCTGTCACGCTGATACGCCGCGCCGAGTCTTTGGCGCCAAGCATGCGCGCGAGCACCATCTACTTCAATCAATCGGGCTCCGCGCAGATCGGCGTCGAGCCACTTCCGGGAGTCGAGGAACCGGATTTTTCCGAAATCTATCTTGACGACGTGAGCGGCGCCGAACTGGGTCGTATTAAATCGGGCGGTCTTCCGCATGTCGTCGGCGAGATCATGCCGTTCATATATAGCCTCCATTACACACTTGCTCTGGGAGAAGTCGGAGCGTGGATCCTCGGCATCGTCGCGCTCGCATGGACCATTGATTGTTTTATCGCCTTTTATCTGACACTTCCGCCATCCAGCAGAGAATCGCGCAAGACATTCCTGACACGCTGGCGGCCGGCCTGGACCATCAAATGGCGAAGTTCCTTCTACCGGATAAATTTCGATCTGCATCGGGCAGGCGGCCTGTGGCTTTGGGCGATGCTGCTGATTTTCGCCTGGTCGAGTGTTTTCATGAATCTCAATGGTTTCTATGCGGCGGTCACACGCCTCTTCGCCGCCTATGAGCGGCCCATGTGGGCGCTGTCGGCGCCGGCCAGCGTCGGCGACTCGTCGCCAATGTCATGGGAGGACGCGCAGGTTGTCGCCGGCCGCTTGATGGACGAGCAGGCTCAAATTCATCATTTCGCGGTCGAGCGCCTGATCGCCTTCTATCTGATGCGGGAAAAAGGCGCGTTTGAGTATCGCGTGCGTTCCACGCGCGACATCGGCGACAAACATGGAGCGACGACGATCTATTTCGACAGCCGCAATGGCGCGCTCGTGCGTGCGGATATTCCGACAGGCCAACGCTTCGGGAACACGCTGACTACTTGGCTGATAGAGCTTCACATGGCCAATGTCTTCGGTCTTCCCTACAAGATTTTCGTCTGCGCCTTCGGCCTCGTGATCGTGATGCTTTCCATCACCGGCGTTTACATCTGGTGGAAGAAGCGCGCGGCGCGGCTTTCGCATGTGCGGCGCAGGATTGCGCGGCCGGCGCCGGCGGCGTGAAGGCTCCACGATTTTGCTGCGGATATGTTGTCTATTACGATGGAGCGGAAAGTGAGTTTCGATCATGGCAGGCAGGAACGCTTTGTCGAGAATCTGCGCCGCACTTTGCCGCTGTCGGCGCATCCAAGGCCGCCGCTCCTCGCC
>VGDY01000269.1 GCA_016869555.1 Alphaproteobacteria bacterium
TGGTGTTGGAAAAGTCCAAAAAGCAGCGCCCCCACGGCGACGAAGACGACCCAAGGCAAATATTTCTTCCAATTCGCCTTCATTTTCACCTCCATGACGGAGCCGTGGCGGACCGGCGTCGCGTCAACATGTATGCATCCCTGGCCGGCGGCGCATTGGCCCCGGCTAGCGCAGGATGAGATTAGAAGTAATCTAGGTCAGGATGGCGCAATCGCCAAACAAGCTTCATAATTCGCCAAAAGCAGAGGCGGATACGTAAGATCGTCCTTGCCGGCTTAAACGAATGCCCTGGGCTCGGCTTTTTCTGGGCTATCAGACATTTTGTCGCTTGCCCGGCGCGCAATCGTCCGCGCCGCCGAGCCCGCGGAAGACGCTTCAGATCCGTTTATCGTTGTTGCCGCGAGTCCTGATGGCGAGCCGATCCGCGATCGTTCAGGCGCAAGTTTCCCCGTCGCCGCTTCCTTCGAGACTATCGAGACCTGCGACGCCATCATCACGCGCGCGGCGCTCTAACCGCGGGTAGCGGATCAGGCGTATTTCTTCTCGGCGAGACTGATCTTCTCGTTGGTCGCCGCTGCACGCCAAGTTGGCGGGATTGTGCGGAGCTGAAGTAGCGCCATGCGAGGGTCGACGCCGCTTGGAGCGCGCAGTTGATCGAGGACCGTCGAGTCCAAATCGGCGACCTCAAGGCGAAGCTGTTGTCGCTTGCCGAGCAATCGTCATTGCGGCGCAAGGTCCGTCGAACCTAGGCCACGATCATTGAGGAAACCGGACTTTCCCGCTTCGGCAGGTTCGCGCGGCAGATCCATGAACGGCGCCTTGAGTGCGGCGCAACAGGTTTTTCCACTTGGCTTTTTCCTTGGACGGTGCGCTAATTTGTCGCGCCAGCTCCCAAGTGCGGCGAAATGACCGCAATTGAGAAGCGACAGGAGAAAACGCCATGAACGCCATCTCAGCGATTCTCTCGATTTTCGCCGCCGCCGCCGCCATCACTCTGGCGATTACGGCCTTCGTAAACGCCTGAACCTTACGCGAATAAGCGAGACGCCGCTTGCCGCAAGCGAGGCGATGGCGGCGTATGCTTTATCGAGCGTCGCCGGTGATACAATTCCGTCGGAGACGAGTGTGAGGCGCGCGCCTTTTCCGCTTCGGCGACATTACTCGGACGAGGCCAGCCTTACTGACGAGACGGCGTCGCGACCTCATAAGGCTCCGCGGCGCGTTCGGCTTCGTCCCGCAAGAAATTAAAGCCAGTGAGCAACTCACAATATCGATGTCCGCCGGCCGATTAATCGCGACCGATTCGATTGAAGCATGATCGAGCGGCGCTTAGACGCAGTTCATGCACTCCCCACCTGTCGCACAGCAACAAGCAATTTCGCCATGCTCAAGGTGAAGGTAGGCGCGCGAGCTCTCTTCGACGCTCGCAAGACCCGCACAAGATTAAGCCCGGCCTGTTGGCCGGGCTTAATCCATATCCTTCGCTTAGGGTCGATCAGTATTTCGCGACAACAGGAGGTGCGCCCCAGTTGAAGTGATAGTTCACGCCGGCGCGGACGATGTTGCCGTTGAAGCGGGCGCTGGACTGCAAGAAGTTCGCAAAAGCAACACCCGTAGCCGTGCTGCTGACCGAAACGGCCGACGAGGTCACGGTGCCGAGATCATAGTAAAGATACTCGACCTTAGCGCTCCACTTCGGCCAGAACATCCACTCCAAGCCGCCGCCAGCCGTCCAGCCAACACGGGTGTCGGAAAAGGAAGACGCACCGAACCAGCCCGTGAAGGGAATGGGCGAGGCTATTGGCGCTCCGACCACGCTGAAGCTCGTCTGCACGCCGCCATAGGCAAGACCGCCAGTGCCATAGACCAATAGGGTAGGCGTGAACAACCAACCGAGGCGGCCACGTACGGTGCCGATGTAGTCCAGATTCTTCGATACGCCGATGCCTTGGAAGGCATTAAAACCAGCGACGAATCCGCCTGCGGTAACCGGAACTCCGGTGAAATAAGTGTTCGTCGAGCGGGTGTTGGCGATACCTTGAATGTCGGCTTCGATGCCGGCGAGGGCGGCGCCGTTATAGAACTGCCAATTATAGCCGATCTGGCCGCCGCCGATGAAGCCAGCGCTATTGGAGGTTGAGAAAACGCCGCTGGCACCGAGCGCGGCTGCGGTTGCAGGCCCTATGGCGACCACACCAGCAGTAGGATCTACGACGAGCGGACCGTTCGAAAGCGTTAAGCGGTTGCTATTCGCCCACGTTCCGCCCGCATTCAAACCAACGTAGAAACCCGTCCAAAGCGGCGGGGGCGGCGGGGGCGGCGGCAGCGGAGCCTTGTAGTGGGGGAGATCGGC
>VGDY01000270.1 GCA_016869555.1 Alphaproteobacteria bacterium
CGCTCGGCGCGGCATTCGCCGACCCCCAGCCCCGCTCACTTGGCCGGCTGGGGCTATGGGCTTGCCGAAAACCGTCAGTCGGGTGAAGATAGGCTCACAATCGCTGGCCATCTGGCGAATGTGGGCTAAGACAGAACGGACTTGGTCTGTTCAAGAAAAAACCGGACGCCAGAGAGCGGTTAGATTATCTCGTCTTCGAACATGTGATCAACCTGTTGCCAGCGCAGACGCTGCAGGAAATGCGCTCGAAGACAGAGCGCGTATGCGCCGTCTACGCGCGGCCGGAAGGGCACGCGGCCCGCAATCTGTATGAATTCGTTGAACTCGCCCTTGAGCAAATGTGCGCCGACAACAATTTCGGGCCGAATTGGCGTTTCGTCGGACTTGGCGGCCTGACCGAGATGCCGCCAGTCGATCTTGGCGGCGGACATCGGCTTGAGTTCAAACAAAAATTGTCCGAGCAAGAATATGTCAACTACGCGCGCTCGATCGATTTGGGAATCAGCCTCATGTATGCGCCGCATCCGGGAGTCGTGCCATTCGAATTTTGCACGACTGGCGCAATCGTCGTCACCAACACGTTTCACAACAGGCGAGCGGATTTTTTTGAAGCGGTGTCAGAGAACTTCGTCACCTGCGAGCCCAATCTCGAGTCGCTGATCGCAGCGCTCCAGATCGCACTGGTAAGAGTCGAGAGCTTCGAATCCCGTTCAGCGAATTTATTTCGGCCGCCACGCGCCACATGGGCGACAACCTTCGACAAGTCCTTCCTTGCGGCGCTGCCGCTTTAGCCCATCCCTGCGCTACGCTTTTCATCCTTCATCGATCGCCCTCTTCTCTTCGATGTATTTGGCTGAGTGTGAAATCGAAAGGAACATCGCCAATGACGCAAGTCAGTGAAGCCGGAACAGCAAATGCCTCTGCGGCGGAAATACGCTACTGCGACGGCGATCGCATCGAAGGCGCCATTTCGTCCGCACAGTTGAAGCCAACCTCGATTCGGGTGGAATGCGACGGGCGATATTGGGCGACCGTTCGTGTCGTGTCGGACCCAAACTCTAGCGAGACGCTTCGCTTTTCATGCGATCTTCCGCCGATCGCAGCGACGCAGAGCAGCGACGTGAAAGTATCGGACGCAGCGACAGGGGACGTGCTGGCGAGTCTGACAATCTCGGATCGCAGGCCAAAGACGAATGGCTATGGGCTGCTCGCAACCGACGTCCTGGCGCTGCACACGCATCCGTTTTTCGCCGTCCCCTGGATCAGGTTCGATGGCGCCGAGTTGGTTGTTTCCGGGGCGCATCTTCCTCCGGCAGGAGACCCTTCCAGCCTCAATATCAAGATGCCGCCCGGAGTCGCCTTTGAAACTGAAAGCGGCCTGCCAACGCCAAATTTTTTGAATTTTTATTGGTATTGGCCGAACGCCGAATATTCCGGCTTTGCCCTCAAGATCGATTTAGCCGGCTCGGAACGGGGCAGCGATCCGTTCTCGTTCGAGTTCGACTATCCTCTCGCTTCGCCGCGCTTCCCGCGCGCGACTGAACGGGATCAAGACGCATCGATCAATCTGCACCGGCGCGCATGGATCGCGAACAATCTGGCCTCCTTTGTCGGATTTCCGCGCGATACGTCTCAGCTGACGCGGGTTCAGACGTGGTCGAACGATCTTACGGTGACGGTCACCGGCTACAACGCTTTCCGAACAGTTGAAGCGCTGTTGAACAAATTTGGCGTGCGGCGTGGGCCGGGCGTGTGCGTCATGGACTGGGGCTGCGGACATGGACGCGTGACGCGCCACTTCATCGACTACTGGCCGGAAGCGACAAATTTAGGCTCGGACATCGACCCCGAAAATACCCTATGGTGTCGCGAACACCTTAAAGGCGGAGCCTTCGTCACTTTGCCGCTCTGGCCGCCCTGCTCGATCGAAAGCGCCAGCCTCGACGCCATCTTCGGAATTTCGGTGATGACTCATCTGACGGAGAAGGCCCAGGAGGAGTGGCTCAACGAAATCGCGCGCCTGCTCAAGCCGACCGGACTGGCGCTGATCTCGTTCGGCGGGCCGGGCGCAGTCGCGTTCTCTTCGGTTTTCCGCGATCCCTCATGGTGGCGGCAATGGATCGAAGCGGGCTTCAATGATCAACAGCTCGACCCGGCGCTCGACGGAAAGATCAGCGACGCGACTTATTACAGGCAAACCTTGCAGACACATGGACACCTCCAATAACCGCTTTTTTCGTGACTGTCTGTTGGGCGTGAGGCGGCTCGAGGCCATCCCTTCCGAGGAGAAACGGTTCATGGGCTTTGAAAGCGGCGTCGCCCGGTGAGCGGCGCCGTC
>VGDY01000271.1 GCA_016869555.1 Alphaproteobacteria bacterium
CGCTCGGCGCGGCATTCGCCGACCCCCAGCCCCGCTCACTTGGCCGGCTGGGGCTATGGGCTTGCCGAAAACCGTCAGTCGGGTGAAGATAGGCTCACAATCGCTGGCCATCTGGCGAATGTGGGATAAGTATGGCGTTGAAGAAGCGTTGAGATATATTGATGAACGCCAGTTGGGAGCGCGTCCCACTGCGCTTGATCCACCCATCTGAATTCAACTGGGTAATCTTTTGCCCAAGCGAGGTTAGGGTGATCGAGGTCCCAATCAGTGTCGCGACTGACAGTAAAAACGACGCGCCAATCGCCCGGCAAAGCCGCATTCGCGGCGATCGATTTGACCAAAAAATAACTCATGTTCGCAAAGTTTGTATTGAGACTGATCGGCACGTGAATTTCTGTGCTTACCTCCATTGGTTCGATCTCTCATTGTTGTCATGATGAGGCTGGTCGCTTCTGAATGAAGCTGCGCCGTACTATAGCCCGTCGCTATCCTTTAAATTCTCTATGGTTCCGATGAGAGCGCCATTCGGAGCCGGCGCGCCGAGATAGACCGCCAACGTCGGATTTGCGCGAGCTGACCGGTTTTCACTCGTTGACCTATATGTTAAGGCTGCCGCTCGCAACCTCAGGGTCAGATTGCCCCACCCTGAAAGGAGCAAGCGCTTTGGAAAGCCTGACTCGCTCGCCCGAGCGGGACGTTTCAACGAAGGAGCAAAGCAGCTCTTCCGCTCTCCCTCGCATCGTGATTTACGGCGCTTCGGGTCATGCTCTTGGATGCGCGCTCGACTTGAAGCATCGGCTTCGCTCTCGGCCCCTGTGTGAAATCGTGGCTTATATCGACGACTTTCGCGGCGGGCGCGGCGAGCTTCTGGATGGGGCTCCAATCATCTCCTTCGAGGAATGGCGCTCCAGGTTCGGGAACGTATCCTGCTTCATATCCGTGGGAGACCCGTCCGCGAGACGGCGGCTCGCAGAAAAGATGCAGGCTTGCGGCGGAAGCTTTTCCTGCCTTTTCGAAAGCGAAGAAACCGCGTTACCTCATGTGAAGATGGGCGTCGGCTCAGCAGTCGCGGCGACGAGCCATATCGGTCCGCAAACGACGCTCGGCGACCACGTCCACATTTATCCGATGTCCTGGGTCGCGCATGATGTGAGAATAGCCGACTATGTGACCGTGGCCGCTTCCTGCAGCGTGTCCGGTCATGTCGTCATCGAGGAAGGAGTGTTTGTCGGCGCTGGGGCCGTCATCGTTCACGGACGGCCAGATAGGCCGCTCGTTATCGGCGCAGGAGCTAAAATCGCGGCTGGCGCCGTCGTGACAAAATCAATCCCGCCGGGTGCGACCGTCGCGGGCAATCCCGCCCGTCCTTTGCGCGAGCTGGCGCGAAATCGGACCGCGTCGCACGACGCGGAATAGCTCATGTCGCGTGGTCCGCGCAGGCAAGCCTTTCCGCGTTGAGGGTTGTAATCGCGCGCTCCTCCCGAAAGGCCATTCAGTCGTTATCCAGGGCGATTCGTGCGGCGCGCCACTGTCTCGCCATCCCGGATCAATTGTCGCCAGACCTTTCGCGCCAGCCATAGACGCCGAAGTTCTCGTCGAAGACGCGCCGGATTTTTTCGCTAAAGCATTTTCCGCCGAAGTGGATGCCGGCTCCGCGTAGAAAATGCGTCACTTCAAGAAACTAGAGCGCATTCATGAATCGAAGATTCGTGAATGCGATCTGGATCACGCAGCGCTTAGCGGAATCGCCTGAACGCAGACAGCGTGATCGAATCCAAAAGTATAGAGCGCGCTCTATGCGAAAAACCGGTTCCCACTTTTTGGCGAACCGCGCTCCAGGCGCGGCGTCGCGTCGGGCGCGGGGCTGCGGCGTTTCCGATAGCGGCGTGGCGGCCAAATTCGATCATTCCCTACGCCGTCTTTCGCATCGGCCAGTCGACTTGGGCCATGCCTCCGGGATTGTACTGTGGCGCCGGCGCCACACCTGTCTGAAATCCGACGCAACGCCATAGAAACTGGGGGCTATTGAATTGACTGTGCGGCGCCGCGACTGCTTGATTGCTGCATAGCGAGCGATCGCTTTTTGGTTCCACCGGGGTAGTTCGGGCGAATGTTTTTCGCCTCAATCTAGGCAATGAGGATTCAAATGAAAAAGGCTCTTTCCGTCGCCGCACTGGCGCTTGCGATGACCGGATCGGCGCTGGCCGCCGATCTCCCCCACTACAAGGCTCCGCTGCCGCCGCCCCCGCCGCCCCCGCCGCTTTGGACGGGTTTCTACGTTGGTTTGAATGCGGGCGGAACGTGGGCGAATAGCAACCGCTTAACGCTTTCGA
>VGDY01000272.1 GCA_016869555.1 Alphaproteobacteria bacterium
TGGCACGCGCCGGCGCATCGCCGCCGCCGTCGCCGCGCTCGTTGCGTTGCTTGATGAAATCGACGGCGCGTCGGACTTTGAAGAAGGCGACCCGCTCGAAGACGGCGGCGACGATGAGGAAAGCCGATGATCGCGCCTGACGGCTTCGGCGCGCGCGAGCTTTACGTGCGCCTGTCGCGGCTGCGCATGGCGTTATGGGCCATGAGCGCGGCGCGCGCGTTGGATCGTCTCGCCGATCGGCTTTTGCCCGCTGATTGCCGCCGGCGCCGCGCCGGGCGCGTCGCGTAAGGAATGAGAATCGCGCCTAGCGGGTCATGCCGGCGCGATTCTCGCGCAATGCCGTCGCGCGCTTTGCGCGAAACGACGCGGAAAAAACGGGCGGCGATGAGTTATCCACAGCGACATTTGCCGCGATCAATCGCCAATACTCGCAATAAAACAGCATGTTACAGAGATGTCCGACGCTGTCCGACGCCGTCGTTGCATTTTTGAGCGCCGGCGACGAACCTTTTTTCACGCGCACACCGCGAGAGGGAATCTTGGCCGAAGCTGCTCTAAAAAATCGCGCGATCGCGTCGCTCGCCGGGAACATCCGCCGAAACGCGGCGGCTTTGGCGAGCGTGCTTGAGACGCGGCGCGAAATTAATCCGGCCTCCTTCGCGGCTTGCCTGCGCGAAACGGAACTACTCGCTCAAGAGATTGAAGACGCCGTTGGTGAAGGCAGGGATCAATTCCCGCAAACCCTTGACGACGGAATGAACAACCTGTTCGCGGCAAAGGAGGTTGCTGACGCCGCCGGTTGTGATCCGCGAAGCGTGACACGCCACGCAAAGAACAGCGGCGTCCAGAAAATCAATGGTCAATATCGGATCGATTTCAAATGGGCGGTGGCGACCTTTCCATTAATCGACCAACACAAACTCCAAAGGAAAACGCCATGAGCGAATGTCACGATATCCCGCCTGAAGCCTTCGACGCCACGGCCAATTATCTTGGTCGCGGCATCGACGACGCGCACGCCAGCGCGCGGCCAGAATACGTGACCGGCGGCGAAATGGCGGAGGGCCACTATCGGACTGGGGTCATCTGCGGGCAAGCGCTTCGGATCGCGGAGCTTCTCGGCGAGAGTAACGCGGCCTATTCGCTGGACGTCGCAACGCGGTTTCTCAAGCGCTATTTCGATACGCGGCGCTCCACCAACGCGCCTGCGGTCGGCGAGGAAAATACGACGCCAGACTCCGCTGAACAGCCTGAGAAACCGTCGCCGGCGACCGTTTACGCGAGCGGCTTCGAATTCGGTCGCAGCGAGGCGCTGCAAGCCGAAATCCGCAGGCCGCGCGAGACCGACAGACCCGCCGATGACGAAGAGATGTTGCACGCCGTCCACTGCGCCGCCGCGCTCGCGGGCCTTGCGACCAAGATCGCCGACATGATGGGCGAGGACAATGCAAATGCGGCTTTGCAGGAAGCCGCCAACGCGGTCGCTCTGCACTGTCACAAAAAGAGAAACGCGAACTAACGGCGCGGACGCCGCGCCGAGGAAAGGAATCTTGAAAATGAACATCTCACTGAAGAAACACAAAGTCAGCGGCGGCCGCATGACGCGGCGCGCCGCTCCCGCTGGCCTTATGACGCGCAGCGCGACCGACGCGACGCGCAAGGGACCGCCCGGCGCGCGCCTGTCGCGCGCCGCTACCGTGGTGCCAGGAAGCTATGACGCGACGACGCGAAAGTTCAGCGCCGTGCTCAGTTCCTTTGCCGATGTGAGCCGCTTCAACGTCTACGAACGGCTGAGCAGCGATCCTGGGGATTGGGACATATCCCGCGTCGCGGACTTACAGGTGAAGCTATTGGACTGCCATAATCGAGACTCGGCGCGCGCTGTCCTTGGCACCCTGATTGAGGCGCGCTTTGAGGGCGGTTGCCTCGTCGGAACCGTGCAGCTCGGCGACTCCGACGAGGCTCGCGCGCTTGAACCGAATATCGCCTCCGGCCATCTCCGGGGAATTTCGATCGGCTACGGCATTCGCAACTGGAAGCTGGTCGAAACCAACGATGGCCGCGAAGTCTATGAGGCGAGCGGAATCGAATTGGTGGAGGTATCGCTAGTCGGCGTCCCCGCAGACCCCGCCGCCATGATCCGCAGCGCGCCCGACGAAGACGACAGCGCCGCACGCGCCGCGCCGCGCGCGATGACGGCGCGCCAGACGCTCGATCTTCTCGACC
>VGDY01000273.1 GCA_016869555.1 Alphaproteobacteria bacterium
GTATTGCGTCGGGCGCCATCACCACGGGGGGCGGCAATGCGACCTCGGGCTCCTCGATCGCTTCAGGCGGGGGCGTGTCATTCGCCTCAGCGACTTCCTCCTGTTCGACGAAATCGCCTTCAGGCACAAGGTCCATGCTGACCGAGTCAAGCGAGATCGCCGTCGGCTTCGGCGTATAGGCCAATATGCCGAAGACAAGCACATGGGCCGCGATCACAGCCACGGTCGTCACCGAACGCAGCCACGACGGCTTGATCGGTTCCACGCCCGGAGGCGGGCGATCCTCTCGCGCCATCCCTTGCGGACTGAGCGCCAGATCCGTCATTTCGCCGCTCCTGCGGGCGCCGGCACCGCCGCGGGAGCTTGCGCAGGCGGGGCGCCTGCCGCAGGCGCGCGGCCGGCCGACCCTTTTGACGCGGGCCCGGTCTTGCTGCGCGAGTTCGTCATGATCGCGATATGGGTGATGCCGTTCGTCGCAAGTTTATCCATCACCGCGACGACTTCGCCATAGACCGCCTCCGTGTCGCCGCGAATGTGCACGACGCGGCCATGGTCTTCGCCCATCATCACTCGGATGTTCTCGATAAGCGACTCAATGGCGATCTCATCCGCGCCAAGCGCTACCTTGCCTTCTTTGCCCACCGTGACGACGATCGGGTCCTTCTGGTTGAGCGGCATGGCCGTCGTCGCTTGGGGCAGGTTGACCTTGACGCCTTTGGCAAGGAGCGGCGCCGTCACCATGAAGATGATGAGCAGCACCAGCATGACGTCGACGAACGGCGTCACATTGATTTCGGCGATCGGCTGATAGAGGCCTTCGGTTGCGCTCTGGCGCTGACGTGAGGGCATGCCCATTATGCAGCCTCCTGATCGCGACGCGCACGCGTCTGATGGCCGCTGCACATGAGAAGAGACTCGTCTTCAATGTAGTGCGCCACCTGTTGGCCGACTCGCGCGAAGGCGGCGCCGATGCGGTTGTAGCCGACCGAGGCGGGGATCGCGGCGGCGAGTCCGTAAGCCGTGGCCGCGAGCGCTTCAGCGATGCCGGGCGCCACGACCGCGAGGCTTGTGTCCTGCGATTGGGCGATGCCGGCAAAGCTCGTCATGATGCCCCACACCGTGCCAAAGAGGCCGACGAAGGGCGCGACCGAGGAGATGACCGCGAGGTTGGGCAGACCGCCTTCCGCCTTGGTGAGGAACTCGCGCGCGGCGCGGCTCATATGATCCGCGATGCGCGCGCGCTTGTCGCCGATCGTCTCGTCAGGAAGATCGAGCGCAAAAGCTTCGCGGCCGGCTTCGGCCACGGGCGCGAGCACGCCAACGTCTCGACCCTGGCGCGCGGAGCGCGCCGACTTTGCGATGCGGTTGACGGCGACGACGCCTTCGACGATGAGCACCCACGTCCAGATCGACGCGAGCAGCAGCAGCGCCATGACGACCTTCCCGACGGGACCGGCGTTAAGGAACATGGCGAGAGGGGAAAGCGTATTGTAATCCATTTTACTCACTCGTTTCTTGAAGACGCGCTTGCGGCGATCGTGCAGTTATGGTTTTGTATTGTCGCGCGTAAGGGCCTCCCGAGCGGCGCGAGCCATGCGCTACGCGCATGGGACCCTGGGCCCAAATTCGGAAAACTTAAATTGAGGGCGGCGCGCGAGCGCCATTCGCGCCGTTAGAGACGAAACTTTCCGGCGCCCGCGCCGCGGCGGCGCCATGATGAATCGTGGCGCTTTGCTCGGCTGCTGGCCGCGTCACCGAAACGATACGCTCGAGAAGAACGGCGGGCGCGGCATGCGCGCTGAGGCAACAATCCGGGCATCTATGCGCAGGACGCGCGGGCGCGCCGTCGCGCTGCGTCGAACTTTCCTTCTGTGCGGCGGCTGGATGCGCTGCAGTAAGATCTGCAAAATGATGGCAGGCGATGCCGCGCGCATCGGCGAAGGCGTGCGCCGATCGAACCGCGCCCGATAAAAGTAGGGAGAACATCAGCGCGCAGGCGGCGGCGACGGCGAATGCCGCACGGAACTCCCGACGCATGGCGCGCAACTGTGACATAAATGTCTCTTAGTTGATTTTCTAACCTTTGACAACGCGCGCAGGCTTGGAAAGGCACGTTTACCGCTCTATGGTCCGCGTCTGGCGCCGCTACGGTTAGCGGCGCGGGATTCGCCAAGACTGCATGGGCATTCGCCGA
>VGDY01000274.1 GCA_016869555.1 Alphaproteobacteria bacterium
CGCCCGACACAGGTCTCGGAGCAGACGGTCGGCTGTCCCGCTTCGATGCGCGGATAGCAGAAGATGCATTTTTCGGATTTCCCGCTTGACCAGTTGTAATAGATTTTCTTGTAAGGACATCCCGAGATGCACATACGCCAGCCCCGGCACTTATCCTGGTCGATCAGAACGACGCCATCCTCCCCGCGCTTGTAGATGGCGCCCGACGGACAGGCGGCGACGCATGCCGGATTGAGGCAATGCTCGCACAGCCGCGGCAGATACATCATGAAGGTGTTTTCGAAGGCGCCGTAGATTTCTTTCTGCACACCCTCGAAATTCATGTCCTCCGAACGCTTGGCGAATTCGCCGCCGAGAATTTCTTCCCAGTTCGGACCCCACTCGATCTTCACCATGCGCTCGCCGGAAACGAGCGATCGCGGCCGCGCGGTCGGCATCGCCCTGCTCTCGGGCGCCGTTTGGAGATGCTGATAGTCGAAGGTGAAGGGCTCGTAATAGTCGTCGATTTCGGGGAGATCCGGATTGGCGAAAATCTTGGCGAGCACCCGCCATTTGCCGCCGATTTTCGGCTCGATCCCGCCGCCGGACTTGCGCGTCCAGCCCCCTTTCCACTTCTTCTGATTTTCCCATTCCTTGGGATAGCCAATCCCCGGCTTGGTTTCGACATTGTTGAACCAAGCGTATTCGACGCCTTCGCGGCTGGTCCAGACGTTCTTGCAAGTCACCGAGCAGGTGTGGCAACCGATGCATTTGTCGAGATTCAGCACCATGGCGATCTGAGCGCGGATTTTCATTCGGCTGCCTCCAGCTTATGCGCGTCGGCGGCGGCCGTTTCGTTCGGTCCCTCCAGCCAGTCGACCTTCGAGAGCTTGCGAACGATGACGAATTCATCGCGGTTAGAGCCGACGGTCCCATAATAGTTGAAGCCGTAAGCCTGCTGGGCGTAGCCGCCTATCATATGTGTCGGTTTCAGCACGGCCCGTGTCACCGAATTATGGATGCCGCCGCGTTGTCCAGTCATCTGTGAGCCGGGCGTATTCACGATCTTTTCCTGCGCATGGTACATCATGCACGTGCCGTTCTTCACGCGCTGCGACACGACGGCGCGCGCGGTCAAGGCGCCGTTCGCATTATAAGCCTCGATCCAATCGTTATCGACGATTCCCGATTTCACGGCGTCGGCTTCGCTGATCCAGACGATCGGGCCGCCGCGCGAGAGCGTGAGCATTAGCAGATTGTCGGTATAGGTCGAGTGAATCCCCCATTTCTGATGCGGGGTGAGGAAGTTGAGCACGATCTGCTTTTCACCGTTCGGACGCGCGTCGATGATCGGCTCGACGCTCTTGGTGTCGATCGGCGGACGGTAGACGCAGAAGCCTTCGCCGAAGGCGCGCATCCACAAATGATCCTGATAGAGCTGCTGGCGGCCGGTGAGCGTGCGCCAGGGGATCAGTTCGTGGACGTTCGTGTATCCGGCGTTGTAGCAGACCTTCTCGGATTCGAGTCCCGACCAGATCGGCGAGGAAATGATTTTCCTCGGCTGCGCGACCACGTCGCGGAAGCGGATTTTCTCGTCCTCTTTCGGTATAGCGAGATGCCTGTGGTCGCGCCCGGTGAAGACATTCAACGAGGCCCAGGCCTTCACCGCAACTTCGCCGTTAGTTTCCGGCGCCAGCGACAGTACGACTTCGGCCGCGTCGATGGCGGTGTCGATGCGGGCGAGGCCCTTCGAGGCGCCCTCCACGCCTTCGCCGTTCAACTTCTTGAGCAATTCGACTTCGTGGCTGGTGTTCCAGGCGAGGCCCTTGCCGCCATTGCCGAGGCTCTCCATTAGCGGCCCGAGCGACGTGAAGCGCTCATAGATGTGCGGATAGTCGCGTTCGACGACCATTACGTTCGGCATGGTCTTGCCGGGAATCGGCTCGACCTCTCCCTTTTTCCAGTCCTTCACGTCGAAGGCTTGCGCGATTTCGGCTGGCGTATCGTGCAGGATGGGCGTCAGCACCACGTCCTTCTCGACGCCGAGAACTTCGGGCGCGACCTTCGAGAAGGCCTTGGCGATGCCTTTGTAAATTTCCCAGTCGCTGCGCGACTGCCAAACGGGATCAACCGCCGCCGACAGCGGATGAATGAAGGGATGCATGTCGGAGGTGTTGAGGTCGTCTTTCTCGTACCA
>VGDY01000275.1 GCA_016869555.1 Alphaproteobacteria bacterium
TTCACGGGGCAGCGTCACAGGCAATCCGGCGTGGTCCGGTTGACCGGCCACAGGCAAGATAGCGTGCTTCCCGTCGTCCTTGGTCTGCACCAGTTCTCATCCGCTTGCGCGGAGCTCCTTGCTCAAAAGACGATCGCGTTTTGCGTGATCGTCTGCAATATGTTTGCGCGTCGCGGCGTCATGCGTGTGCGCCGAGAAGCTTGCGGTTTTTGACGGCCGCCCGCGCGGCGACGTCGGCTTCGCGCGCCGCGGCGTCGCCGACATAGACGGCGCCGTCGCGCCACATCGCATGCATGACGACCGCCATTTTGCGCGCGACAGCGACGGTCGCCTTGCGATGACAGCCGCGTTTCGCCAGCGTCAATCCCCATGATTTGAGCTTGCCCTTATCTGGCATGATCGCGCGTGACGTCCCGATCTCTATGCAACCACAATGGTTCGTATATGGTGAGACCATTCGGGATGCGGGGCGTCGGGAGCACGTGAGTGCGGGCAGACCGAGCAAAGACATGGGCTGCGAGCCCGAGCCTTTATATGGTCGCCCCTGCCGTTTGCCACGCGGTCACCCGTGAGCAAGCGGAAAATATCACAAACTTTGAAAAAAGGGCTATTCGATCTCATCCGTGCCCTCGAAGCGCGTCAGCATGACGCCCGCCGCTTCGAAAAGCGCGCGTCGCATCTGGGGATCGCCGGCCTTGCTGATGCGGTCCTGAACGTCGATCGACGCGCCCGACTGACGCCGTTTCGACGTCAAGCCAAAATAGGCCGCGACGTCACGCGAGCGCCGGAATCGCGACGGATCGTCGATCGCCGTCATGAAGCTCAACGCTGTCACTGGACCGACGCCCGGGATCGCCATGAAGCGCCGGCAGAGTTCGCTGCGGGAGACGAACTTCACGACCAGATCGTGCAGCTTACAATACTGCTTCCATAACGCCGCGCGCGCCATCAGCAATCAGCATCGTTTCCATCAACTCGCTGGTCAGCGGATCATTGGCTGACTGACTCGCGCACGGCCTGCTCAACTCGCCTCGCGACGTTCCCTTCAATCGTACGCCGAAGGCTTTGAGCGAGTGGCGGATCGTGATCTCGATATCGAGGAATTTGCGTTTGAGATTGCGCCGCTGCGTCAGCAAAAGCCGCATGCGATAGCAGGGCTCGCTCTTGATGAAAGCGGCCTTGAACCAGCCGGTGCGCACAATATGCGCGATGCCGAGCGCGTCTGTCGCATCCGTTTTGTTGCGCTGCGCCGACATCGCCGCGTGCACGTGGCGCGTCTCCAGACACACCGCCGGCAGCCCGAGCGCCGTGAGCTCCGGATGCAGCCAGGGCGACAAGGAACCGGCTTCATGGCCGACGCGCCGCAGCCGCGACAAAAAGGGTTTTAGCGCCTCCATGATCGTGCCCGCATCGGTCGCGACCGATGTTTGAAGATGCACCGCGCCCTTGTCGTCGACGACGCAAACCGCCGTCTCATCGATCGACACGTAGAGCGTGCACCTCGTTGGGATGGCGGCCTGTCCCGACTACGGCGGGCCCGCCTGACTGGGCATCGTCCCGGGACTTTCTTCCCTATATCTTCCTTTACTAATTGCTCGAAGGCGCGCGTTGTCGTTCGATGGCGCAGACGATTGGCCTCGTTGTGTCAGTTAGCCTCCGGCGTCGAACGTAGCTCTGAAGCGCCATGCACTCCTCCGTGCTCTGCGGCGTCGCAAGAGCGCCGCGGCACATGTTTGAACGCTTGCATGGATGTCGAAAATTGGGTTTCAATTGTCCATTTATCGACTGATCCAGATAGCTCAACACTCGTATATAATGCATGGTATTTAAGCCTAGAAGCACAAAAGCCTGAGCCGACACGGCAAGGCATCGAAGGGAATACGGTCATGCTTCGTCATCCTATCCTCTTTGTGGTCTATGCATGGAATTACGTCTTCAATCATAAAGTTAGCCCGGTTAGAAGCATTCCGGATATTGCTGTTCGGCATTATATTTTACAAACTTTAGGTATAATTTGGGCGTTTAGCCCGTCTTATTCACCGAGGGCCTGATTTTGGGCTGGCGAGTGTGGTGTAAGATACTGATTTAGTGTATGGATTGGTTGCTGACGCCGATCCGTTCACGCCATCGCATCGAAGCCACACCCGCCATGC
>VGDY01000276.1 GCA_016869555.1 Alphaproteobacteria bacterium
TTCGGATCGATCGTCGCAATGTTCATCGGCGGGCTGGCCGCGTTGCCGCAAGGTCTGTCTTTCGCCTTTCTTGCCGCCGGCGTCATTGGCGCCGCGAGCTTCATTGAGGGCTATCTGATCACGCCCTATCTTCAAAGCGAGTCGCTGGCCCTGCCCCCCGTGACGCTGCTGTTTTTCATGCTGGCCCTTGGGACGTTGCTTGGAGTTTTGGGAGTCGTTCTCGCGGTCCCCGCGACGGTCGTGCTGGCGACCGCATTTGAAGTGCTGACGGAGAAAAAGAGCTGAGATAACCATTCCCCTCGCATGCGAAAGGGAAGAGTTGCAATGCGATCGGACGAGCAACGCGCCGCAGCTAAAGCGGTCGTGACATTCGACGGGATACAAATCCTGCTGGTGAGTTTGCGCCGGCGCGGCTTCCGCACGATCGGCCCGACCTTGCGGGACCGGGCGATCGTCTATGACGACATAGAGACAATCGGCGATCTGCCACGTGGATGGACCGACGAACAGGATGGCGGCCGCTATCGTTTGTCGCGGCGGGATGACGACGCCTTGTTCGGCTATGCCGTTGGTCCGCAATCATGGAAGCAATATTTGCATCCGCCGCGGTTGCGCCTGTGGCGCGCCCGGCGAGACGGACAAAAAGCGTACTTCGAGCATGACGCGCCGTCAGCTGAACGCCTCGCATTCATCGGCGTGCGGGCCTGCGAATTACGCGCGATCGAAATTCAGGATCGCGTGTTTCTGGACGGGCCTTATAGCGATCTCCATTATGAAGCGCGCCGCGCAAACGTTTTCATCGTCGCCGTCAACTGCGCCAAGGCGGGAGGCACATGCTTTTGCGTCTCAATGAACGCCGGACCGGATGTTCGTCAAGGGTTCGATCTTGCGATCACCGAGTTGATCGGCGACGGCGAACACAATTTTCTGATCGAAGCCGGCTCCAACGCTGGTCGCGAGACGCTTGATGAAATTCCGCATCACGCGGCTACGCAAGCCGAAGTCGACTCCGCCGCCGCCATCGTCGCGAGAACCGCCGCGAGCATGGGCCGGGAGATGCGTGCGGAGGGTCTTCATGATCTCCTTATGAACAATCTGGAGCATCCGCGCTGGGACGAAGTGGCGTCTCGTTGCCTTTCCTGCGCCAATTGCACCATGGTCTGTCCGACTTGCTTTTGCACGAGCGTCGAAGATGCGAGCGACCTCGATGGCGCGAGCGCCGAACGGTGGCGGCGGTGGGACTCTTGTTTCACCATGGACTTTTCCTACATCCATGGCGGCAGCGTGCGCGCCAGCGGGCGTTCGCGTTATCGTCAGTGGATGACCCATAAGCTCGCGACCTGGATCGACCAATTTGGCTCGTCGGGCTGCGTCGGTTGCGGCCGTTGCATTACCTGGTGTCCGGTCGGAATCGACATCACCGAGGAGGCGCGCGCGATCCGCGCAATCGCCGCCGCTACCGGAGAGTCCTCATGAAGGACATCGTAGCGCTGCTTCGTGAACACCCCTTCGCCCGGGAACTCGGGGACGACATCGTCACGCTGATCGCGGGTTGCGCCACGAACGCCCTATTCCAGAAGGGTGACTACCTTTGTCGCGAAGGCGCACCAGCGGACCACTTCTATCTTATCCGGGATGGCGCGGTCGCGCTCGAAACATTCGCGCCCGGCCGCGGCGCTTTTGCCTTTCTGACCGTCAAAGCAGGCGAAATTCTCGGCGCCGATTGGCTCATCGCCCCCTATCGCTCCTCCTTCGACGCCCGCGTCGTCGAACTCACGCGCGCCATCGCCTTCGACGGCAAATGCCTTCGTAGCAAATGCGAAGCAGATCACCATGTCGGTTATGAGATGATGAAGCGATTCATCCCGCCGCTTGTACAAAGGCTGCGCCTGGCGCGGTTGCAGTCATTGGACGCGTAGGATGGCAGGATCGGTCAGCATCGACGCCGCAACGCCGCGCCCTGAGCCAATGGCGCCACGCTTCCTGACCGTGCGCCGCCGCATACGCGAAAGCGCCGACGTGGCGACGCTCGACATTGCGCTTGACGATGCCGATGCGCGAAAGCTTGCCTGCCGTCCCGGGCAGTTCAATATGCTTTACGCGTTTGGCGTTGGCGAAATTCCTGTCAGCGTCAGTGGCG
>VGDY01000277.1 GCA_016869555.1 Alphaproteobacteria bacterium
GGCGCTCGCAAAGCGCATGGCGAACGCCGTCCCATCGAACGAGCATCTTGCTCAAACCGCGAAAGCCGCATAGCATTCAGGCCAGCAACGCCGATTTCCGCTTTTCAACATCAAGCGGGACATCCCCGGAGGATGATGTCGGCCGCTTCCTTGGCGACGTCGACTGCCGAATCGACCGATAGACCGACGTCGGCCGAGTGCAGGGACGGCGCGTCGTTAATTCCGTCCCCTAAATATCCGACGACGTGATCGCGCGCTTTCAGCGCGAGAATGACCCGATCTTTTTGCGAAGGATTGACTCGGCAAAAGAGATTCGTCTGCTCCACTCTGACGCGTAGCGCCGAGTCGTCCATGTCGCCGATCTCCTTGCCGGTCAGCACGCCCTCAACGGGGATATTTAAGCTGGCGCAGACATGCTGAGTGACCAATTCGCTGTCGCCGGTCACGATCTTTACCGTCACGCCGCTCGCGGCGAGGGCCGCGAGCGCAGGCCCGGCGCTGGTTTTGGGAGGATCGAGAAATCCCGCGAAGCCCTCGAACACCAACTCCGTTTCGTCGCCGACCACGGCATGCGGGTGATCGAGCGGAACGCGGCGCCAGGCGATGCCCAGGAGCCGAAAGCCGTCTTTTTCGAGGGCGATGCGCTGGCCGCTGATCTGCGCGAGCGCCGAGGGTTCAAGCGCGCGCTGCGCGCCATTGTGCGAATCCTGGTAGAGATTGCAGAGCGCAAGGATCTCCTCTGCGGCGCCTTTGACCACCAGCAATCGTTCTCCGCCCTTTTCAAGGAGCACGGAGACGCGCCGCCTCTCGAAGTCGAATGGAACTTCGTCGATCTTCTTCCATTCATGCACGTCGATATTTCGATGGTCGAGGATCGCGTCGTCGAGCGGGCTCTTTAGGCCCGTCTCAAAAAAACTGTTCAGATAAGCGAGTTCGAGAACCCGGTCGCTGGGCCTGCCGGCCGCGTCCACATGCTGTTCCAGCCTTATCTTCGCTTCGGTTAACGTGCCGGTCTTGTCCGTGCACAGAATGTCCATCGACCCCAGATTTTGGATCGCTGACAATCTCTTGACGATGACGCGGCGCTTCGCCATATGCAGCGCGCCGCGCGAGAGGGTGACCGACACCACCATCGGCAACAGTTCGGGGGTGAGGCCCACGGCGAGCGCCACGGCGAAGAGGAACGACTCGAGCCACGGCCTGTGCAGCAGCGCGTTGACCAGGAGGACGAACAGCACGAGAAGGATCGTGAGCCGCATGATCAGCAGGCCAAAGCGATGCGTCCCGATCTCGAAGGCCGACGGCGGCGGCTGACGCCTGACGCGATCGGCGATGGCGCCGATCGACGTGTCGGCGCCGGTTTTCACCACGCGTATCTTGGCGCTGCCGCTGATCACGCTGGTTCCCATGAACACGGCGTTGGCGGCGTCCTGAATATCGGTTGCGTCGGCCTCGACTGGCCCCGGCCGTTTCTCGACGGGATAGGGCTCGCCGGTCAGCAGCGCCTGTTTGACGAAGAGATCGCGCGCTTCCAAAACCAATCCATCGGCGGGAATCATGTCGCCGGCGGCCAGGATGACGATATCGCCGGGGACGACCTCGGCGACAGGCGCCTCGACCTCGCGGCCGTCGCGAAGAATTTTGGCGCGCACCGAGACCGACTGACCCAATCGCGCCGCGGCTTCGCCGGCGCGATGCTCCTGAACAAAGTCCAGCGTCACGCTGAACAGCACGATCGCCGAAATGATCACAAAATTCGCGACTTCTCCCATGAACGCCGAAATCGCGCTGGCGACGAGCAGCAGAATGACGAGCGGATTCCTGAAGCGCGAAAGAAATTGCAGGAACAAAGGCTGCTGTTGACGAGAGTCGAAGCGATTGGGGCCGAACTCGGCGAGACGCGCGAGCGCCTCGGCGCTCGTTAAACCGTTCGCCGCGGTCGCATTGTGCGCGGCGCCCGCTTTGAAGGAGAGCCACCAGGCGGAGTCGTCACGCCGCGCCTTCCAAGAAGCGTTGGTCCTGGGGATGTCCCGCTTGATGTTGAAAAGCGGAAATCGGCGTTGCTGGCCTGAATGCTATGCGGCTTTCGCGGTTTGAGCAAGATGCTCGTTCGATGGGACGGCG
>VGDY01000278.1 GCA_016869555.1 Alphaproteobacteria bacterium
AATCGCCGTCGATGTGATAGCTTTGTTCATGGCGTTGCTTTCCTTCCGTGGAATCAGCACCCCGAGCCTACAAGCTCAAGGTGAGCAACGCCGCTCCTCCTATTTCAACATCGGTCGGGACATCGCCCGCAGTGATGGTGGACGGGCTGAGCCGCCGGGAGGCGGCTAAGCGCTTTGGCGTTCACCGTAACACGATCACGAAGATGCTCCAGTATTCGGTTCCGCCGGGCTATCGGCGGCGCGAGCGACCGGTATCGAAGAAGCTCGGGCCGTATATGGCTTGGATCGACAAGGTCCTGGAGGGCGACCGGAGCGTTCACAAAAAGCAGCGGCATACAGCGCAACGGATTTTCGAACGGTTGCGGGACGAAGAGGGGTTTTCCGGCGGCTACACGATCGTGCGCGAGTATGTGGCGCGGACCCTGCTGCGGTCGCGCGAGATGTTTATTCCGTTGAGCCATCGCCCAGGACAGGCGCAGGCGGACTTCGGCGAGGCGGACGCCTATATCGCCGGCAAGAAGGTCCGCTTTCATTACTTTTGCATGGATTTGCCGCATTCGGACGGCTGCTTCGTCAAGGCCTATCCCGCCGAGACGGCGGAAGCCTTCTGCGATGGCCATGTGGCGGCGTTCGATTTTTTCGGCGGCGTCCCGCAGTCCATTTTGTATGACAATACGCGGCTCGCGGTCGCAAGGATCGTGAAGGGCGGCGAGCGCTTGCGCTCGCACATGTTCGCCGAACTCCAGAGCCATTACCTGTTCGAGGATCGCTTCGGCCGACCGGGCAAGGGCAACGACAAGGGCAAGGTGGAGGGGCTGGTCGGATATGTCCGGCGCAACTTCATGACGCCTTTACCCGTCGCGGAGAGTTTTGAGGCCTTCAATGCGCGGCTCCTGGACGCCTGCACGAAGCGGCGTCAGGCAATCTTGCGCGGCCATTCCACGACGATCGCCGAACGCATGGAGGCGGACCGATCCGCGTTCCTGCCGTTGCCACCAGCGCCCTATGACGCCTGTCACAAGATCGCCACCCGCGTCTCGTCGATGGCGCTGGTGCGCTATCGCAACAATGACTACTCGGTTCCAACGCGCTACGGCCATCAAGAAGTTCTAGCGAAGGGCTACGTCGACAGGGTCGAGATCGTCTGTCACGGCGAGACGATCGCCGTGCATGCGCGCAGCTACGACAAGGCCGAGTTCATCTACAATCCGCTGCATTATCTCGCCTTGCTTGAACACAAGAGCAAGGCGCTCGATCAAGCCGCGCCGCTCGACGACTGGCGTCTCGCTGATTGCGTCTATCGTCTGCGACGGCTGATGGAAGCGCGCATGGGCAATGCCGGTCGCCGCGAGTTCATCCAGGTGTTACGGCTGATGGAGGACTTCCATCAACATCTTGTCGAACAGGCGGTCGCGGAGGCGCTGCGTCTTGGCGCGATCAGCTTCGACGCGGTGAAGATGCTGCTGCTCGCCAGACTGGAGAACCGGCCGGCCCGGCTCGATCTGACATTTTATCCTTACCTGCCGGCCGCCACGGTCGGCGCGACGGATCCGCGCGCCTATCTCGGGCTCATCGCCAACGCCGCCTCTGTGCCAGCGGCTGCGGGAGGTTCGGCATGACCGGATCGCATGAGCCAGGCTCCCCGACAGTTGTCGCGCCGCAGGTGTTGCTGGGCAATCACCTCAAGGCGCTGAAGCTTCCCACTTTCGCACGCGAATATGAGAAAGTGGCGATGGAGTCGGCGCAGGATCGTGCCGATTACCCGCGCTATTTGCTGCGTCTGTGCGAACTGGAGCGCATCGATCGCGAGCGGCGCAATGTCGAGCGTCGCATTCGCCTGGCGCGGTTTTCGCAGATCAAGAGCCTCGACACGTTCGACTTCACGGCGCAGCCCTCCCTCAACAAGCCGCTGGTTCTGGAGCTGGCGCGGTGCGAATGGATCGAGAAGCGGCAGAACTGCATCGCGCTGGGTCCAACCGAGCCTGCGTCATAATGCTCATCTCTCCATGTTATTGAAAGTCGAAGGGTAAATTTGACTGATTTGCAGACGGCGGGGATCGCGATGAACGTCTTCTTCGCACATTGGCCTCTTTGACGACATCGT
>VGDY01000279.1 GCA_016869555.1 Alphaproteobacteria bacterium
CGCAGGTTCGGCGCAGATCGTCGGGAAAGCGGATGTGCGAGTCGAACGCTTCGGCCGAACGACAGCTGGCTCAGCGGCGCGACGAAGGAGCGGGCCTGTGCGTCGCCGTCGACCGTGAACCGGAACAGCGGCGCGCCGTCGCGCCCACCGCAAATAATGTCCCTCACCAGCAATCGCGGCGAGCCGAAGTCGGAGGCTACGTGCGCGCGAAGAAAGGCGATCAATGGCGGACGCGCATAAGCGACCACCAACGTCATGCGCGAAATCCGGCGACGGAGCAGTTCAATCTCCACTTTTCGCGAACGCATGAATGTCTCCTTCAATCAATATTGAGAAAGCTAGTGGGAATTGCGCATCGAAATGACGCGACTTGAGCGCCTCGCTCGCCGGTTCCGCAGCCAGCGTGTAACGCCAGTCGTATAAAGCAGCAGCGGAACGAAACCGAAGGCGCAAATGAATGCGCGGCCGATGTCGCCAAAGGCTTCCCCCGTATGCAATGGATACTGCCATTCTAGGAACCGCTCGCCGGCCGTGAAGTCGTGTGGATCTTGGATTTTTAGAATCCGCCCGCTGTATTGATCCACAGCGACAAGTCGGCTCGGCTCGCTTTTGCTGACTTCGTCGTCAGCGCGTTTGCCGATGACATAGACGCCCTCGGGGCCATCGGGAAGTCTCAGGCTCATCAGCCGTCCGTCGCGAAACAAGCGATTGACGACAGCGACGGCGGTCTCGGCGCCGATCGGCGGGCGACCGTCCGCCGAATCGGACTTGATATCCTCCGGAATCATATGAGCGGACACCGACGAGAACGCGCCGACCAGGGCGCGGACTTGCGGCATGAAGATGATGTAAACCCCGGAAAACGCCATCACCAAGATAACAGCGCAGACATAAACGCCCGTTGTCTTGTGCAGATCGAAAATGAGGCGTTCGGCGCTGGATCGGCGTTTGATGGAGAAAGCCTGACGCCATTTCCCGTTGCGAGGCCACCAGAGATACACGCCGGTTGCGATCGAACCAAACAAGAAAAGTCCGACCGCGCCAACGATATTCTCGCCGACTTCGCCTTGCAGTAACGTGTAATGGAGGTGGATTACGACGTTTACGAAAGGCTCAGAAAAATGATTTTCGCTATCGACGATGAGTCTTTGTCCGATGACAGCGGCATCGAACGGATTCACGATCACCTGATAGACTTTCTTGATGCCGTCGTTGGTGGTGTGATGTCCGAGTGAACCATTGGGGGAATAAATGACGTCGAAATAACCTGAAGAATCCTTGGGGAAATGAACGAATAATGGGGTTCCATTCGGCGGCGCGGCGGCCTTGCTGGCCGCGATAATTTCATCCAGGGGTCGATAGGATCTATTCCCCTCAGCCGGTTGCGGCACGAACATCAGTTCCCGGTTCAGCCATTTATCGATTTCCGTACGGAAGGCGAGAATGCTGCCGGTAAGCCCAATGATGACGAAGACGGCGCCCGCGAGCAGCCCCACATAGCGATGGATGCCGAGCCAAAGCTTTCGGCCAAACGCCAGACGCGCTGTGCGGCGGCCGATCGGCGTTGATCGATGCAATGTCGACGCCTGACGCGAGACGCCATCTTCGTTCATGCCTAGAACTCCGCGCGAACCGATGCGATGAAAGTACGTGGAGCGCCGGGCGCGATGTTGAACCGAGTGCTTGAACCTTCATAATAGGTCGAGCCCAGCAGGTTTTTCACATTGACCTGGAGCGTCAGATTTGGCGCGAAAGGCCACAGCCACGTCGGTTTGAAATTGTACGACGCCATCCCGTCGACGCGCGCATAGGCCGGAAGCATAAAGGTATTGATGTCGTCGCCGGGACGCGCGTCGACATAGGAAACCCCGCCACCGTGCTGATTCCGCTTGATGGCGCCCCCTAAAACGAGATGAAGGCGCCCACCCGTTACGGAATGATGGCGCCCCCCGATTCCGAGATGATCCCGCCCCCCTGCGACGGAATGATCCCGCCCGGGTGATT
>VGDY01000280.1 GCA_016869555.1 Alphaproteobacteria bacterium
GAATCGCGGTCGATGTGGTATGTTCCTGCATGGCGTTGCTTCCTTTCGTGGAATCAGCACCCCGAGCCTAACGGCTCAAGGCGAGCAACGCCGCTCCTCCTTTTTCAACAATGATCGGGACATCCCCTTGGTCCTCTCCCGCATTAGAAATCGGCGTCGCAACCAGAGGATTGCAATAAGCGCAAAAGAGCCGGCCAAAAAGTAATAGAGAAATCGAGGAATTTCCGAAGCAACTGCGGTCGAGCCGATGGCGCTGTCAGCGACATTCATTGCGGCGGCGCTTTCTCAAGGAGCCGCATGCGGTCGCTCACGGGTCGGCTCACGCGACGCGCAGGCAAGTCATGGGCTCGAAAGTCTGTAGGCCAGTCGGGATTTGCTGGGAAAGTGCGCCCAGCGTCAAGCTGGCGCGCCGATCCGCGCTTTGTATCATTGAGGCGCTATGCGTGATGCTGCGTCTCCCGCGCGGCGACCTCGCGCTCCTCCTTTGCTCTCGTCTCTCGCGTGCTCAGCGCATATTTGCGACAATGTTCCAAGTAAGCTCTTTCATGTATGCCGAGTAGCTCAACGACCGCTTTCCATAGCCAAGTGGGCGCATCGAGCTGTGACGTGCGATTGCGTTCGAGGTCGGTCAGCCAAGCCTTCCTCGACGAGGCGTCCAGTTGGCGGCTGTGCGCCTTGCCGACAACCGCGGCAAGATAAGCGGCGATTCTGACCGCCTCGAGGTCCGTCAACTTCTCGACTTCGACTTTGAGATCTTGCGGGAGAAGCTCTCTGACAAAAACCGGCTTGCCCAGCAGGCTTGTCGCACGGGCGCGTTTGCCCAGATAGGGCGAAAGATAGCGCGCGCCTTCCACCATGCGCTCCGCTTGGTCGAGCGGCATTTTGGCGCCCTTTGCGCGTGGCGCGGCGGCGGTCTTCGCCTCTTTGAAATCCATCAGGCAAAATTGTTTGTCCGATCGACGATTGCCCACGGACAGCAGGGCTGCATATCTCAGCAGCCCAAGCGAGCTACAGCCTTTCATCCAATATGCAGCGTCCTGAAGCTTGACGACCGCATCGTCATCGCGCGATCCAAGCATGGTCGCCAGGCGCCTGATGTCATCGCTCTGGGCAAGTTGTGTGAGTTGATCATTTTCATGCTTGGAGATGGGCCAGAAGCGCCGGCCTAAGGGGATTTGCGGCTTGGGGCCATCGATGCGTTCATTCGCCAATGTTTTCCACGTCGCGCCGGACGACTGGCGAATGATAAGCCGGACCGTGTCGGGCGCATGGAGGTCGCTTTCCACGTCGAAATCAGGCGCGAAGGACTTCTCATAGCCCTCCATCATGGCTTCCAACATCAGCGCGGTCGTCACGCCGGGCAGGTCGGAGCCGCGAGCCGCGGAAGCGAGAGAAAGCGCGAGGCGCAAGAGATCATGCGCCGGGTTGCCGATTACCGTCTGATCGAGATCTCTGATCTGAATTTCAATGTCGCCACGGTAGTTCGCGACCGGGCCGAGATTTCCAACATGACAATCGCCGCAAATCCAAATCGACGGACCTTCCGGAATCGCGCCCGCCTTGATTTGATCGAGCCATTCATAGAATTTTACGGTGGACCCGCGCACGTAACGATGCGCCGAGCGCGCCATCTTAAGATTTCGTGTGCTCTCCAAAATAGCCGAGCGCTGCTTCGGTTGGGGATATTTCGCCTTGCTTTGCATGAGCCTTCGCCGAGTTGCTTTTCACGCAAGATCCAACAAGTTCTCCGAGCAGTTCCAATTTGTAATGATCGCGCAAGGTCGCTGACCCCAAGCGCGCCGTCGGCTTCCGCGGCTCGGCCGCGTTAGCAGGCAATAGACAATATGAACCCACATTCGCCAGATGGCCAGCGATTGTGAGCCTATCTTCACCCGACTGACGGTTTTCGGCAAGCCCATAGCCCCAGCCGGCCAAGTGAGCGGGGCTGGGGGTCGGCGAATGCCGCGCCGAGCGGT
>VGDY01000281.1 GCA_016869555.1 Alphaproteobacteria bacterium
CAAGCGGCCGCCTTTCCGCTATGGACCGGGCCTCAACTAGAACAGCGTCCCGAAACGCTCGTCGGCCTTGTAGCTAAGACGAAACGGCAGGAGTTTACGTTATGAACATTATCGAGCAGCTCGAGGCTGAACACGCCGCCAAGCTCATCGAGGGCAAAAAAATCCCGGAATTTCGCCCCGGGGATACGGTCGTCGTCAACGTCAAGGTGAAGGAAGGCGAACGCACCCGCGTCCAAGCCTATGAGGGCGTCGTCATTTCCCGCCAGGGTTCGGGGCTCAATGAGAGCTTCACCGTCCGCAAGATTTCCTACGGCGAAGGCGTCGAACGCGTGTTCCCGATCCATGGGCCTCTGATCGATTCAGTTAAGCTCGTGCGCCGCGGCAAGGTGCGCCGCGCCAAGCTCTATTATCTGCGCGACCGCCGCGGCAAGTCCGCGCGTATCGCCGAGCGCGTCGAGACGAAGGCGAAGGCCTCGGGCGAGTAACGCTAGAAGCCGGATGAACAGCCGCCCGCAGCCGCAAGGTTCCGGGCGGCTTTCTTTTTAGCTCTCCAGTGGGGCGTTGAGTATCCAGCGGTGGCCGAACGGGTCGCGCAAAGAGGCGTAGCGCGTTCCCCAAAAGGAATTCGTCGGCGCCGTTTCGATCTTGCCGCCGAGTTTGCTGGCGCGGGCGCAGATGTCATCGACTTCCTGCGCCTTGTCATATTCAAGGCTGATGGAGACGGTCGCGTGTTCGCCGGGCATCGGCACGCGGGTCTGACCGAATTCCGGAAAAACGTCGGCGAGCATCACGGAGCCGCCGTTGATCAACAGTTCGCAATGGGCGATGCGCAGGCCGTCGACGGAGGGCATGAGCGCGCGCTGCTTGGCGTCGAAGGCGCCGGTGTAAAAGGCGATCGCTGCGGCGGCGGGGCTGACGGTCAGATAAGGCGCGACCCTCGGACGTGGCTGTTTCATCAAATTTCCTCCACCGGGGCGCGCAGCGGATCGCCCCAGTCCTTTCTCCGAATCTTCTCGTAGCGCGCCTTGTCACGCTTGGGAATGAATGTCTCGCGGAATGCTTTACCGGCGCATAGCTTGAGCGAAATTCCCGCCTTGTTGGCGCGCGGCGGGGCGATAATGCGCGCCGACGGACGGCTCGCGCCGAACCGTCCGACAGCGAGATAGGCGAACTTCTCGTCCTCGAAGGGCGCGGCGACGTCCTTGACCAGCCGGTGCGCCCGCCGCCGGGGCAGCCGGACCGAGAAGTGGCACCAGTCGTTCGCAGGCAAAGGGCAGGGCGCCTGATGGGGGCAGGGCGCGAGAATGTTTGCGCCAAGCGCGATTAATTGGTCTCGGACGACCATGAGCCGGGTATGGTCGCGTGGCGTTCCCGGCTCGATAATGACAAGGGCGCCGCTGGTTTGCGCCCAAAGCCGATCGACGACAGAAGAGAGGTCGGATTCGGCGACCTCGGTCAGCGCGTAGCCTATGACGACAAGGTCGCACGGGGGTTCCGCGAGCGCGGGCGGCGCGACGAAGTCGCGCTCGATCGCCTTGATCGGCGCGGGAACTCCGCTGTCCTTCATCAGTTCGGTCGCGAGGCGCAAGAATAGCGCGCTGCGATCTAGGAGCGCGATCTCGGCGATGCTCGGCCACACAGTCGCCGCCGCGCAAGCGCCCGCGCCAAGTCCGCAGCCGACGTCGAGCATCCGCTTGGGCGCGAAATCGGGACTTTCCTCTTTAAGCCCACATTCGCCAGATGGCCAGCGATTGTGAGCCTATCTTCACCCGACTGACGGTTTTCGGCAAGCCCATAGCCCCAGCCGGCCAAGTGAGCGGGGCTGGGGGTCGGCGAATGCCGCGCCGA
>VGDY01000282.1 GCA_016869555.1 Alphaproteobacteria bacterium
AGGGCGGCGCGCAATTTGAGGGGCCGCATGAGACGGCCAATATCCGCGCCGCGAGCGGCGGATCGAGCCGCTCCTATGTCGCCGAGCAATGGGCCGTGCGGCGGCTCACGCCGCTCGAATGCGAGCGGCTGCAGGGCGCGCCGGACAGCTGGACCGACATTCCGCGCGGCGGAAAACCATGCCCTGACGGGCCGCGCTACGCAGCGCTGGGCAATTCATGGGCCGTGCCGGTCGTGCGCTGGATCGGCGAAAGGCTCGCGGACGGGCTGGAGGCGCGTGGAATTTCCGCAAGCGGGGGAGAAGAGTGATGCGCACGAAGGCGGTATCCTGGGCCTGGGATCAAAAGGCCGGCTTGACCGAGGCGAAGCTTATCCTGGTCTTACTCGCCGATATGGCGGGCGACGACGGGCGGGTTGCGCTAAGCGACGGGCTCATCGATTTGCTCGCCAAACGATCGGAAATTGACCACGCGCAACTCGGAGAATATCTGGCGTGGCTATCGAGACGCGGGCTGATCGCCTGGGTCGAGCCTTTTAAATCGGCGATATTGCCGATCGACGCGGAAGCGTCCGAGCTGGCGCGCGCGGCCTTCGCGAACCAGCGCGGATAGGCGGAACGCGCGATGAGCTTTTCGGCGCTCAATTGGGCCTGCGCGATTCGCGACGCGAATGTGTGCGCCGGCGCGCGCCATGTGCTGCTGACGCTCGCTCAATACGCCGATGAAAACCAGACCTGCTTCCCGTCGCTCGCGACGCTGGCGTCGATCACCAATCTTTCGGAAGACACGGTTCAGCGGCGGATCAAGAAGCTCGTCGAGTATGATCTGGTCTTCGTCGTGCGCCGCAAGCATAGCGATGGTCGCCGCATGACGAATTACTATTGCCTGCTGGTCGACGACGCGGCGCGCCGCCATGCCGCGGCGAATGGATGGGCCGGCGCCGATGCGGCGGATTCGGACGGTGAAAACCGTTCGGAAGAACGAACGCTGGAGTCCGAAAATGCGCCCGTCCACACCGCAACTTGCGGTGTGGACCACACCGCAGGGGAAACGAAACCACACCGCAGGGGAAACGAAACCACACCGCACTGGTGCGGTGTAGAACCATTAACTAACCATCAGTTAACCCTCCCCCCTACCCCCCAACGGGGGGAGGGAGAGGGGAGGGAAGCTTCGCTTTCCGAAAAAACGAACGGCGAGGGCGAGGCGAACCGGCGACGCTGCGGATCGCGAGAGGGCGACGAAGACGGCGCGCGGATCGCCCGTTGGGAGAAATTCCGCCGCGACTGGCCATGGGACACGACCGAATTGCCGGAAAAAGCGCGGCGCGTGTTTATGGCGGCGAGCGGCGATGAGCAGAGCGCCGCCGTCGCCTGCGGGCCGCGCTACATCGAGGATTGCGTGCGGCGCGGCCGCAAGATCGCCCATGCCAGGACGTGGCTTGACGGCAAGGGCTGGCAGTCCTTCGAGGCCGAGCGCGCGAAGTCGAAAATCGACGCGGAGCGCGAGCGTCTCGCCGAGGCGAAGGCGCGGACCCATGAACTGCAGCGGCTGAAATATGGCGGGATCGTCGTGCGCAAGGGAACGCCGCAGGCGGCGGCCTGGGCGCGCCATGACGGGGCGCCGCTGAGGTTCGGGCGTGTCGGCGCCTGGGAGGATTCGATCGTCAGGCCGAGCGAATGGCCGCCGCCGGCGTCATCGGGAGAGGAGGCGCGCGATGGGCCGGCGGGCGAAGCGCGCGTGTAGTGGCGGGTGGCGTGTCGCGTTGGGAAGGACCGCGGGCGGTTGGGCTGGCCCATAGCGCGCG
>VGDY01000283.1 GCA_016869555.1 Alphaproteobacteria bacterium
CTCAAGGACGCAACCGTACGCCGCTACTACTACGAGACCCACGACCAGCTACGAACCCATCTCCGCGACTTCATACACGCCTACAACTTCGCCAAGCGCCTGAAGGCCCTTCGCGGACTCACGCCCTACGAGTTCGTCTGCAGAAGCTGGACAAAGGAACCGGCACGATTCAAGCTCGAGCCAGCCCATCAATTCCCGGGACTGAACAACTAGAGCATTTTCCGATCATGGTGATGCGTAGCCTGCGGCTTTGAAGAAGTTTGCGCAGTCTGTTTTCGAGAAGCAGTCGATCAGGTCGCCGATGCGTTGCCAGAGAGCATCGACGGTTCGTTCGGCGGCTTTTCTGAGCAGGGCCTTGAGCTTCGAGAAGGCCATCTCGATGGGATTGAGATCGGGGCTGTAGGGCGGGAGGAAGAAGAGCTTCGCGCCGACGCCGCGAATGGCTTGGCGCACCTTGCGCCCCTTGTGGCTCCCGAGATTGTCCATGACGACGATGTCGCCCGGCTTCAGGATGGGGACGAGCGCTTGTTCGACATAGGCGAGGAAGCTCTCGCCGTCGATCGGTCCGTCGAAGACGCAGGGAGCGTCGAGCCGGTCATGGCGAAGCGCGGCGAGAACGGTTGTCGTCGTCCACCGGCCCTGCGGCACCCTCGCCAACAAGCGCCGCCCCCGGGCGCAACGGCCGCGGGTCCGGGTCATGTTGGTCTTCGCCCAGGTCTCGTCGATGAAGACCAGGCGCGCCGGATCGAATTTACCCTGATACTGCTTCCATCGCGCGCGCCGCCGGGCGACGTCGGGCCGCCCTTGCTCGCTGGCGCGCACGCTTTTTTTTGAAGCTGATGCCTCGGCGGTCGAAAAAGCGCCACAGCGTTCCGATCCCGAACGACGCGCCTCGCTCGCGCAGGAGCCTCTGGAGTTCCACCAACGTGATGTCGGCTTGGCGCTCCACGGCGGCCATCAGAAAGCTCCCGTGCGCCTCGATCCGCGCCGACCGCCGGTCGCCGCCCATCGGCCTGGCCCGCGCCTCGCCCCTCTCGCGCCATGCCCGAAGCCATCGGATCGCGCTCGAGGCGCTCACCCCGAACCGAGCCGCCGCCGCGTGCCGCGACGCACCCGCCTCGACCGCACCGATCACACGCTTGCGCAAATCGCTCGACAGATACATGACCATGCAGGCTGGCCTCCGCTCCAGCCCACATCTTGAATCACGAATTCGCGATCCTGGGAATCCCCCTCGAATCGATCAGATCGGAAACCGCTCTAGCGGACTGCATTGGAAAACCGCGCGACGGACGCTTTCGGCCGCAATTTGGTACAAAGGATCATTTGCCAAACGTGCGTCATCGACAATCTCCGGATCGCCCCGAAGAAAGCCGTCAATGTTTAACGAAAATCTAATCTGAATTTTTAGGTCGCGCACGCCACTCGGTATTCTCCAACATCGCGAATACTGAGATCGTATCGCATCAATCTCTTTCATCGTGAGCTGTTGATTGATTCCCGCTACGTCGGAATTCTGTTGTCTTGAGGAGTAAATCTGTTCTCGTGGTTTGTCCATCAGCGCAGCAATTCTGTGGGGGTCAAACACTTCTTGTTTTTTTGAAGGCTCAAGGCCCTGCTGAGGTCGCGATAGGGATGCTATTCGTATTCGAGCGAGGTCGGCAAACCGCCCCTTAGATGTTCAGTCCCGGGAATTGATGGGCTGGCTCGAGCTTGAATCGTGCCGGTTCCTTTGTCCAGCTTCTGCAGACGAACTCGTAGGGCGTGAGTCCGCGAAGGGCCTTCAGGC
>VGDY01000284.1 GCA_016869555.1 Alphaproteobacteria bacterium
CGATCTCCGAGAATTGTTGCGGCAGAACTTTGCGAAACTGCGGGGTGTTGAGCAGCGCCCCGATGTCGTTGGCGTTCGTGAGCTTGTTGACGCTGTCATAGAGCCGTTTGGCTTCGCTCAACTGATCGCGTGCGACCTGGAGCTGCGAAGTCAGCGTGTCGACCTGTTTCTTCATTTCGATCAGTTGGTCGAGCTGGCGCGCAAACACGCTCGGGTCGAACACGACCTGCGCCGTGGCGGGCAAGGAAGAGAGCAGGGCGGCCAGAATGGCCGCGCTTATCCGAGGGGGAGGAAACTTCATCGGGTCTTCTTTCGCTCAGCGTGGAAGATCGGCAGCCAGTGAGCCGGGTCATCGCCGACCTCTCCGCGGATGCGATCGAGGAGTTCGACGGTTTCCGTGCGGCCAGAGAGCACGGCGAGCTCATCGTCGAAGCCGGTCAAATCGAGCTTCGCCACCACGGAATTGTGTCCCTGCTTGACGAGGAAGCGCCGACTCTCGGGGGCGAGCTCCTCCCTGACCAGGCGAAACTCGGCGTCGGTGAGATGGAAGCCGTCGACATAGTCGGCTCTTGTTCCTCGCGAATTCGGGAGAAAAATTTGCGTCGGGCATTGCTCGACGATGGTATGGGCGATGGGCGAAGCAAGGGCGTCGCGCGGCGATTGGGTGCCGAACACCATCACGCCGTTCTGCTTGCGGATCGTTTTCAGCTTGTTGTTGGCGAGATCGCGAAAGGCGTCGTCGCTGAGCGCTTTCCAGAATTCGTCGATGTCGATGATGAGGCGGCGGCCGTCGATGAGCCGTTCGACGCGATGAAAGAGATACATCATCAGCGGCGTCCGCACGCTCGTGTGATCGAGGAGCTCGGTCATGTCGAAGCCGATGACACGGGAATCGAGGCCTATCTTGTCCGCATCGCCGTCGAGCACCCAGCCGAGCGCGCCGCCCTGCTGCCAACGCTCCAACCTTGCGCCGACGCCTTCCGGGTCCTGCTGGCCCAGAAACGCCCGCAGGGCAGCGAGCGAGCGTTCCCGCGGTCGAAGCCGGGCGAGCGCTCGCAGCCCCGAATCGATCCGCTCTTCTTCGGCGACCGTCAGCGGCCGGCTTTCGGGCGTGACCAGCTTGCGGATCAGCTGGCCGAGGAAAGAGAGATTGGCCGGCGTCAGCTCCAAGGCTTTGAGCGGCGCGCAGCCCGTCGGAACGCCATCGCGCAGCGTCAGATACGTTCCGCCGGCGGCGCGCACGAAAATCTCGGCCCCGCGATCCTTGTCGAAGAAGACGTAAGAAGTCCCCAGCCGCTCGGCCTGCGACAGCAGAAAATTCTGAACAACGGTCTTGCCCGCCCCTGAGGGGCCGCAAATGAACGTGTTGCCGAGGTCGCCGTGATGGAAGGAAAAATAATAGGGTGAGCCGGAGGCGGTCTCGAGCATGGCGACCGCCGGTCCCCAATGGTTTCCGTCCGGCTTGCCGGTCGGATAGGTGTGGAAAGGGGAGAACGCCGCGAAATTGCGTGAGCCGATGGCGCCGGAACGGGCGCGGTATTTGAAAAGGCCGGGAAGCTGCGCCCAATAGGCCGCCTCTAATCCTAAATCTTCGCGCGCTGCGACCGCGCCGGCGTCGGCGAGCGCCCGCCGCGCCAGGCTCATGTGATCCGCAAGCTGCCTCGGCGTCTCCGCGTAGACGAGCGCCGAAAGATGGTGATCGCCGAGCGCGAAGCGGTTCGATTCGAGATCATCGAGAGCGTCGCTCAATTCC
>VGDY01000285.1 GCA_016869555.1 Alphaproteobacteria bacterium
TTGCAGGCTGAAGGACTTCAGGCGCATCGCAACCAGATACGACAAGCTCGCTCAAAATTTCTTCTCGGCCCTCTGCTTCGTCGCTACCTTGGCATATTGGATAGGAGTTAATTGAGTCCGGACCCTAGACAGTCGGCGCATGCGCCGTTGCGCTCGATCGGCGAATAAGGCGCCGCCGGAATCGCGTCGGCCTTACAGAGAGGGGCGGCAATCGTGGGATGCTGAAAATGCGCGTGCGCCGCGCCGGCGGAAACGCCCGCCGCTTGCAGCAATGTCGCCAATAAGAGAACGATCCGAACGAGCATGGATGCCGCCAACCACTGCCTACGGTGCATGGATCATAGGCGTGAAACGCGCTGCCGACAATACGAAAATTCCATATGGGCCGCGAACATACGCATCGGTCGCGAACCAGCTCCTGTCGACAATCAAACTGTCGGCGCTCCTCTCTTAGGGTCCAGACTCGTTCGCAGCCAGAAGGCGATGGCGGCGGCGCGGCGCGCCCTTTTCTACAGGCTTGCGGCAGCCTGCGTGTTGCTTCAATCGTCGTCGTGAAGCAAGCTGCAGCAGGATGGGAGACTTCAACATGAAACATGTGATGGTCGCGTTGATTCTGTCTTCGGTTCCCGTGACGGCGGCCAAGGCCCAGTTTACCGGTCCCTCTGCAGCAACCAGCAGCCGGCCAAGCGCCGTCGCTGCGGTTTCGCGCGCCCGCCCGGGGAGCTATGTCACACTGACGGGAAACATCGTCTCGCATCAACGATCGGACTATTTCCTCTTCCGCGACGCAACGGGAGACATCCGCGTCGAGATCAGCTCGCCTGTCTTCGCCGGTCGAGCGGTCACGCCGGAAACGCGCGTCCGTCTGGTGGGCGAAGTCGATGTCGGCCTCGCCGGCCGCTATGTCTGGGTCCAGTCGCTGGAAATTCTGCCCAAGGGCCCAGCTCATAACCCGTAGCTGACGGTTGCAGCGATGCAAACCGCGCCGAGGAAGTTCGCGGCGTTTCGATCGCCCCCCGTCGCCACGCTTGTGAAGTCTTTCAGGCGGCAGAACATGCGTTCGATGGCGTTGCGGTTCCGTGCGGCGCAATGGACATAGCGATTATAGAGCGTCTCTTCGGTCCATAGTCCGGCGGCGCGTCGGTGGAAAGTTGCGGCGCGATCTTAGAAAACTGCGCGTCCGTCATCCAGAATTGGCCGAGAATCATTGGAGCTTCCTTTCCGAAGCCGTGAATCATCACGCTCCGTTCATGCCAGGCCATCTATGGGTCGGCACTAAAGATCAGCAAGACGCGTCCAAAGCCCCATCGGCGGCGTCGCCCATTATCTCGACGCATGCCGAAGTCTTAGGTTCACAAACGAATCTACTGCGAAGACGAAGTGTGGCGGAAGCGCAACAACTACAAACAATGCGACTGTCCGAGGTTAAACTTGATTGACAAGTGATTTGCTATGCACACAGAATTCATCATGCGGCAGAATCTGAAAAAGATTAGGCGATTTATACGTCCGTTGATGGCGGCCGTGATTGCTTGTCTGCTGTTCAGAGCTGGTCCCGGTTGTTTGAACAGCGCCCCGTGGAAGTTAACCCGTCTTATTCATCCCACCGCCGCGCGATTGTGATTTTTTCCGCGACATGATTGCGGGCGCGAGTCCGCTTTGCGTTTTTGGCGCTGGGTGGGTCTGCACTTTTCGCACGCGTTGGAGTTGGT
>VGDY01000286.1 GCA_016869555.1 Alphaproteobacteria bacterium
CTTCAGCCTCGGCTATCGACCGCTGCGCGAGCGTCTCACAATCTGGATTTCGCTTGCACTCCTCAGCGGCCTTTTGGAGCTGGCGCAAACTCAAATTCCTGGCCGCTCGGCGCGCCTGATTGACGCCATCGTAAGCACAACGGGGCTGACGACTGGCTTCATCATCGGCAGCGTTTTCCTCGTGGCGATCGCGAAACGAAGCTTTGGAGATAACGCCTAGATCATTGAATGCGCGCCGTTGGTTTGAAGCCAATCCAAGCCTACGGCTTCCTTATTATTGCTCTCTCGCGCGCGCTTTGAAGATTTGGGATCGCATCGGCCGCAGGAGCCCCGTTTCCGCATCGCCCTCGCTATCTCATACGTCTCGCCCGCTCATGGTCACCGGACGGAAAGGGAATTGAGTCGGACGCCGCAGGTTCGAACATGGTCACGAGTTCTCGAGCAGAAGCTTCGACATGCGCGCCGTAAATCGCCTCCGCTTCGATCATCGACTTGCCGCGGATGGCGGACCAGCAGGCGGCGGCATGGCGATCGACCGTCGCCAACGCCAGCGACTTGCAGTCGTCGCGAGCGTTGTCTGCTTCGGCGACTGCAAGACGACGCAGCGCGGTCGGAAGCCGGTCGAATGTGTCGCACTGAAAAGCGGCGCCGAATAGTTCGGCAGCTGTCAGCGTGAGTTGAAGGGCCGGTTGCACCGGGGGATTTGGGCTTCTAAAGCGTACATGGCGGAACATTGATTGTCGGCGCGGCGGCTGCGCCGAAGCCGACGGCTCGGTCAACCACCGTCTTATGAATCGCGAAACGATCTGTCGCATGGGCGTTATGCAATAGAGCGCGCGTTAAGGCGCATATTGTTGAATGCGTAAACCGGCGCCGTCAGATCCCGCGCCTATGCGCGGCTGCGACGGCTCGTGGCAAAAGCATTGCTTTCTATCAATAACATATACTTGGCGGCCCAACCACTACCCTTAATGCGCATTGACTTCGCGGCGGAAAGCGTCGGCCGGGACCCGAAGCAACGGCCGCCCGGTCAAGTTCGGGCTGGTTCGGATGTCGGCGCCACTAGTCGCACTAAGCATGATGATGATCAATATCCATGGTTGAGGCAATTGCAGATCAAACTGATCCGCCCTCGCCGAGGCGGTCCCCTTGGAAATATGCGTTTTTTGGAGGAGGACGTCGACGTACCGAAGCATCATTAGCTTGAAAGAGCGTCATCAAATTTGCACCATCGATTTTGCAACGACCTTCGATCCCTTTGTCATTGATCGGCCTACTCTTGCCCGCAAAAACTCCGCGATGTTGCGATAGCCGTAGCAGCGTCGAGCGTATCAGCTTAATAGCCAACGACACCGACGGTCCAAAAATAAACTTGCCGTCGAAGCAGCTCTTTGGAAACGGCCAAAAAAATGCAGCAAAAGAGAATGAATACGAAGAGTCTGTTTAAGAGCATTCGACGTTTTGTTGATTTTGCGACGCTGGATGCCGTCACCCGAGCCGTTGTCAGAGATAGGTTGACTTATCTTTCATACGAAAAGCTCAAACGTATTCGGCGCGCCTTGGCCGAGATCAAGGATAGGGGGATGTCCCGATCATTGTTGAAAAAGGAGGAGCGGCGTTGCTCGCCTTGAGCCGTTAGGCTCGGGGTGCTGATTCCACGAAAGGAAGCAACGCCATGCAGGAACATACCACATCGACC
>VGDY01000287.1 GCA_016869555.1 Alphaproteobacteria bacterium
GACGGCGCCGCTCACCGGGCGACGCCGCTTTCAAAGCCCATGAACCGTTTCTCCTCGGAAGGGATGGCCTCGAGCCGCCTCACGCCCAACAGACAGTCACGAAAAAAGCGGTTATTGGAGGTGTCCAGCTGCGTCTTGGGCCTATCAGGGCGAATCCTGTAAGCTGGGGGATGCAAGTGCAAAAAAGTCTTTTCGTCCTCGCCGTCGCCGCGGCGGTCGCCTTTTCCGCAGAACCGGCACGCGCTCAGACGTTTACTCAGCCGGTGAAGATCATAAACAAAAGCGGCGGCCCAATAGCCGTCAATTTGACGAAAGACGGCAGCAATTATCTGGGAAAGGCGTCATGGAGCGGCGCAAGCTGCAAAGCTCTCGTCATCGCGACGAGAGCTTTCTTGACCATTTTAAACGGCGGCTATTGCTTAGCTAGTTTCCCCTGGAACGTCTATTCGTCTTATCGAGTATGCGCCGTGCCGCCGTCGCAAGCGGGTCGTAACGGACCCTCCGGCCCCTACCTCAACTGCTCCGACGCTCTGGCGAACGGCATAACCACCATCGAGCTCGGCACCGGGGGCAGCAGTTCCTCGGGACTGAATTACGACATCTCGATGATCCCACAGCAGCCAGGGGCCGACGGCATTCCTTGCAACGATCCTCAGTGGAGCGGCGCGCCCTACGTCGCGAGCGACGTCTTGACGAGCACGGACAGCACCAATCCGAATTACGTCGCGGGCGGACCCTATTATTATAACCAGCTTAAGCCCGGCCAAATTCCGGGCGTCACCGGTCAGCCGACGGCGACCAAGACGTTCTGTTCGGGCATGTCGAAGGTTCCGTACAACTTCGGCGTCACTCTTTCTTGTAGCGGCCACAAGACCTTCAGCTGCTCCGGCAGTCCAACTTTGGGCATCGGGTTCCCCGCCAACTGTGGCTGGACGCCCGCTCAATTCGCCGGCAGCCCCGCGGCGCATCAAAATTGCAGCGGCAATAGCGCGGGCTGCTACCAGGCTTTTTTTTGGCCAATGTCCCAAGGAGGGCCGAGCGCGCCGAACGCGCCGACAGGCAATGGAGTTTATTACGGCGGATTCAGCAATCCTTCTCAGCCGCAAGATAACTGCACCGCGTCGTCTGGCCCGAGCCCCGAGTTAGATATCACGTTCCTGCAAGGAAAACCCACCCCTGCGTTCAGCTATGCGCCATAGGCGGTCGCCGAGGAGAGCGACCTCGCCTCCGCGGTCCCGAACGATCGATTCGGCGCAGGCGTCGACATGTCGTCCTTGTCGAGACGCCTGAGCCGGCGGCCGACCCGCAGCGCGCGCCGACGCCATTCACGACGGCGCGAGCGTCCTCGCCCCGGGAAGTTGGCGAGCACGCACGAGACAGCCGCCCGGACTTAACGCGCCGGGCGCAGATTCCGTTTGAAACAAAAAGCCTGCGCGTCATTGCCGCCCAAGCCGCGCGACGTAGTTACCCTGCTTCACCCGACGGCGAACCAGCGGTCGCGAGAGCGATCTGTTACCGCTCGGAACGGAGGATCCTATGTTTCGAAAGCTCACTATTTTGCTTGCCTTGCTCGGCGCCCTGGCGCTGCCATCGGCCGCGCTCGCCGGACATGGCGGCGGCCATGGCGGGGGCGGAGGCTGGGGCGGAGGCGGCCACGGCGGCGGCGGCCAC
>VGDY01000288.1 GCA_016869555.1 Alphaproteobacteria bacterium
TGGCGTTGCTTCCTTTCGTGGAATCAGCACCCCGAGCCTAACGGCTCAAGGCGAGCAACGCCGCTCCTCCTTTTTCAACAATGATCGGGACATCCCCAGTTGTGTTGTTGCTCGCCGACGGCGCGCTTGCCCACCCCTCGGAAGACAATGCTTGCCGCATGGCGCTGACGGAAATGGCGACAGTCGCTGAGATCGTCCGGCAATCGCCCGAGTCTCTGGTCTCTAAGGCGGAACACAAGACGCTTTGTCACGAGAACGAGAAATGGCTCAAATACTTTTTGACGATTAAGGAAATCGAGTTTATGCGCGCGCTGCGCGCGTCGGACGTTGTGACAAGCCTCGCCACCCACGCCAGTATCGACGTAGGAGTTGTTACCGGGAAGAACGAGTTCTTCGTTCTCTCCGGCGAGCAAGTCAGGGATCTGGAGCTTGAGAGCTATACGATCCCGCTTGTGTCGCGTTCGGTACAGCTCAGGGGCGCGCGGATAGACCGTAAGGACTGGAACGCGCTGGCCGCTGCCGGAGATCGAGTGCATCTTCTCGATCTCAAACCGCTGAACGGGTCCCGCCTTACAGGCGCGCTTGCGCGCTATATCCGGCTCGGCGAAAGCAAGGATGTTCATACCGGTTATAAATGTTCCGTTCGGACTCCGTGGTACGCTGTGCCGTCCATCTGGACTCCCGATGCCTTCACGTTCCGGCAGATATACGACTTTCCCCGCATGGTCTTGAATGAGGCCGGCGCGACTTCCACCGATACCATCCACCGGCTGCGCTCCCGTGGACCCAGGCCCGAGCGGCTGATCGCCAATACCTACACATGGCTGACGGCCGCTTCCGCCGAGATTGAAGGCCGTAGCTATGGGGGCGGCGTTCTTGAGCTGGAGCCGACGGAAGCCGAGCGGTTGCTGATGCCCGCAAAACTGAACGGAGCGATGCCGCTCGCCGAAAGCGATCGTCTTACACGGAAGGGCCGTCTTGATAATGTCCTGGAGGAAAATGCGCGCGTTGTCTTGCAGGGTCATATGGGCCTGTCGAAGCGCGATTGCCAAACTCTCCGGACAATCTGGACGAAGATGCGCGACCGCAGAATGGCCCGCCGGCGACAGGGGAAATCGTCTGCCGCAGATCGTTCGTCGTGACGGCATGGCCGACACGGACATGAAACCAGCGGCGAGGGAGCGCATCGCAGAACTTGTCACCAGTTTCCGGCGCAATGAGGCCGACTATCTCAATCCGCGTTACAACGAAACGCAGGCCCGCACGGATTTCATCACGCCGTTGCTCGAAGCGTTTGGATGGGATGTTTACAATAGGGCGGGCTTGCCAACTTCGCTGCGCGAGGTAATCGAAGAAGCCACCGTCGATGTAGGTGAAAAACTCTCCAAAAAGCCCGACTATGAGCTGCGTCTTGCGCGGCAGAGAAAGTTTTTTGTTGAGGCGAAGAAGCCGAGCCTCCAAATCGAGCGGGATAAGGAAGCGGCCTTCCAGACGCGGCGCTACGGTTATTCGGCGAGCATGCCAATATCCGTGTGTCAACGGCGGAGAGATTTCCTGCCATTGGGGCGGAGTAAAACCAGGCCAGTTGGTCGCGATCGCCGACATGCAAAGGGGCCCGATCGGGCCCCTTTGCATGTCGGCGGCGAAATAATT
>VGDY01000289.1 GCA_016869555.1 Alphaproteobacteria bacterium
GAGTGCGCCTTTTTACATCCTCGGACTATCAGGATGGAAGCCGTGCTCTATGAGTTAATTCGCTGGGAGAGGTGCGTTCGCCGCCCCGCTGGAATATACCGATACGCCGCTTTTTTTCGACGAGCACTGAAATGGACCCGCATGACGGGACCGCTCGGGCCGGTTTCTTATTTGGAAAGTCGAACCGCTTCCGATCCTTTTATCACGCGGCCAAAGGCTTCGTCTGCTGTTGCTGTGGGCATGTGGTCAACGCGGTAGCGTTGTCCATCATGTCCACAGCCGTGGCGTCCGCCATGGCGTGGCGCCAGACCTCCATCGGCGTCCGATATCCGAGCGCTTGATGAAGGCGGCGCCGATTGTAGAATTCTATCCACGAGGCGATGCCGATCTTCGCCTCATGGCCGTCGGCGTAGCCTTTGAGATAGACGTCCTCATGTTTGAGCGAGCGCCATAGACGTTCGATGAAAACATTGTCCATCCAGCGGCCTCGGCCGTCCATGGAGATCTTGATCCCAGCCGCCGTCAGCGCGCCGGTGAAGGCGGCCGAGGTGAACTGCGAGCCCTGATCGGAATTGAAAATCTCGGGACGGCCGTGTTTGGCCAGGGCGTCTTCGAGCGCCGCGAGGCAAAACGAGACGTCCATCGTATTGGACAGCCGCCACGACAAGACTGCCCGGCTCGCCCAGTCGATGATCGCGACGAGATAGAGGAAGCCGCGACCAATCGGAATATAGGTGATATCGCTCGACCAGACATGGTTCGGCCGCTCGATCTTCAGATTGCGCAGGAGATACGGAAAAATCTTGTGTCCGGGAGCCGGCTTCGTCGTGTTCGGCTTCGGCCCCAGCGCCGCGATGCCCATCTTGCGCATCAACCGCTGGACGCGTTTGCGGCTGATGCGCTCGCCCTCGGCTCGAAGCATCGCGGTCATGCGACGCGAGCCGAGAAACGGCCAGGCGGTGAACAACTCATCGATGCGTCGCATCAAGGCCCGATCGTTGTCGTTGGCCGGCCTTCTTGTCCGATAGACGCCAGAGCGCGAAACGCCGATCAGTGCGCATTGTCGCCGGATCGACAGGGTCTTGTCATCTCGATCGAGCATCTCTCGACGGTCCGGCGTGCTCATCGTCCGGACCTCCGCGCTAAAAAATCCCGCTCCACGGTCAGTTGCCCGATCTTGGCGTAGAGATCGTCCATCGTCTTTTGCGCCGCCTTTTCGGCGTCGAGGCCAACGCTCGGGTCGAACGCTCGCGCCGCGTTCTCGAGCAACTGCTTCTTCCAGGCGTAAATCTGGTTCGGGTGAACCTCATAGCGCTGGGCCAGATCGGAAACCGTCGCCTGTTCCCGCACAGCCTCCAAGGCGATTTTCGCCTTCAGCGCAGCGTCGATCTTGCGTCTCGTCTTCTTCGTCATGATTCGCTCCGTCTATCAAACGGAGCGGCCGCTTTCCAACTTACCGACTGGTCCCAAAATCCGGGTCCATTTCACACCTCCTCTCCGAGATTAAACGTCACTGACTTCGTGGTCTAGGATGCCGACCGCTTTGCGTGCCTCTTGAGCCCTCGACGCCCGGCGCGCCTGCCGCTAAGCTGCTCGCATTAT
>VGDY01000290.1 GCA_016869555.1 Alphaproteobacteria bacterium
CGCCCGACACAGGTCTCGGAGCAGACGGTCGGCTGTCCCGCTTCGATGCGCGGATAGCAGAAGATGCATTTTTCGGATTTCCCGCTTGACCAGTTGTAATAGATTTTCTTGTAAGGACATCCCGAGACGCACATACGCCAGCCCCGGCACTTGTCCTGGTCGATCAGAACGACGCCATCCTCCTCGCGCTTGTAGATGGCGCCAGACGGACAGGCGGCGACGCATGCCGGATTGAGGCAATGCTCGCACAGCCGCGGCAGATACATCATGAAGGTGTTTTCGAAGGTGCCGTAGATTTCTTTCTGCACACCCTCGAAATTGATGTCCTCCGAACGCTTGGCGAATTCGCCGCCGAGAATTTCTTCCCAGTTCGGACCCCACTCGATCTTCTCCATGCGCTCGCCGGAAACGAGCGATCGCGGCCGCGCGGTCGGCATCGCCCCGCTCTCCGGCGCCGTTTGGAGATGCTGATAGTCGAAGGTGAAGGGCTCGTAATAGTCGTCGATTTCGGGGAGATCCGGATTAGCGAAAATCTTGGCGAGCACCCGCCATTTGCCGCCGATTTTCGGCTCGATCTTGCCGCCGGACTTGCGCGTCCAGCCTCCTTTCCACTTCTTCTGATTTTCCCATTCCTTGGGATAGCCTATCCCCGGCTTGGTTTCGACATTGTTGAACCATGCGTATTCGACGCCTTCGCGGCTGGTCCAGACGTTCTTGCAAGTCACCGAGCAGGTGTGGCAACCGATGCATTTGTCGAGATTCAGCACCATGGCGATCTGAGCGCGGATTTTCATTCGGCTGCCTCCAGCTTATGCGCGTTGGCGGCGGCCGTTTCGTCCGGTCCCTCCAGCCAGTCGACCTTCGAGAGCTTGCGAACGATGACGAATTCATCGCGGTTAGAGCCGACGGTCCCATAATAGTTGAAGCCGTAAGCCTGCTGGGCGTAGCCGCCGATCATATGCGTCGGTTTCAGCACGGCCCGTGTCACCGAATTATGGATGCCGCCGCGTTGTCCGGTGACCTGTGAGCCGGGCGTGTTCACGATCTTTTCCTGCGCGTGATACATCATGCATGTGCCGCTCTTCACGCGCTGCGACACGACGGCGCGCGCGGTCAAGGCGCCGTTCGCATTATAAGCCTCGATCCAATCGTTATCGACGATTCCCGCTTTCACGGCGTCAGCTTCGCTGATCCAGACGATCGGCCCGCCGCGCGAGAGCGTGAGCATCAGCAGATTGTCGGTATAGGTCGAGTGAATCCCCCATTTCTGATGCGGTGTGAGGAAATTGAGCACGATCTGCTTTTCACCGTTCGGACGCGCGTCGATGATCGGCTCGACGCTCTTGGTGTCGATCGGCGGACGATAGACGCAGAAGCCTTCGCCGAAGGCGCGCATCCACAAATGATCCTGATAGAGCTGCTGGCGCCCCGTGAGCGTGCGCCACGGGATCAGTTCGTGGACGTTGGTGTATCCGGCGTTGTAGCAGACCTTCTCGGATTCGAGTCCCGACCAGATCGGCGAGGAAATGATTTTCCTCGGCTGCGCGACCACGTCGCGGAAGCGGATTTTCTCGTCCTCTTTCGGTATAGCGA
>VGDY01000291.1 GCA_016869555.1 Alphaproteobacteria bacterium
CTGGCTCCCGAGTCCTTATTGACCCGACTTGCGCCTGGCCTGGCGCGTCCGGTCGGACTTATTGCGCCAAAGAGCGCGCTCGCAGCCGCCAGGAGCGCCGATTTGCCGCGACTCGCGCGCGAATTGCAGGCCGTTGATCTGACCACTCGCGCTCGCCGAGTTTTTTAGCTTCAGTAAGCGAAAGTGTTGCAGGCGTCGATGCTGCCCGTGCGCAACCCTTTCAAGAGCCATTGGGTGCGCTGCGCCGACGAGCCGTGAGTAAAACTGTCCGGCACCACATAGCCGCGGGTGGCTCTTTGCTGGCGATCGTCGCCGATTGCCTGCGCGGCGGCGACCGCCTGCTCAACGTCGCCCTCCTCGAGAATAGGCTCTCGCTTGTTGGCGTTGTTGGCCCAGACGCCGGCGAGACAATCCGCCATCAACTCCGCTCGGACTGAAAGCGCATTGGCTTCGGAGCGGCCGCCTGCCATCTGCTGTGCGCGCTGCACCTTCGGCAGAATGCCGAGCAGGTTCTGAATGTGATGGCCCATCTCATGTGAGATCACATAAGCGTAGGCGAAATCGCCGCCGCCGCCGAACCGCCTCTGCATGTCGCGGAAGAAGGAAGTGTCGAGATAGACGCGCTGGTCCAGCGGACAGTAGAACGGGCCCATCGCCGACTGCGCCATGCCGCAGCGCGACTGAGTGTATCCGCTATAGAGAACAAGCCGCGGCGCCTGAAAGCGCACGCCCTTTTGCTCCGGAAGCACCTGCGACCAGACCTGCTCGTTGGAGCCCACCACCTTTGCGACGAAACGCCCCAGCTGATCGGTCGGCGGCGCGCTTTGGCGCGGCGCTTCCTGGCGGGGGAGAGCCGCCTCGCGCTCTTGGCGCATATTGCTGATCATCTCAGCGCCGCCGATGAGAATCGCTGGGTTGATGCCAAGCGCCCAGCCGATGAGTCCAAGGATCACTATCGTGCCAAGGCCGATGCCGCCTCCGCCAATGCGGGGCCCGCCCGCGATCATCGGCCCGTCGCCGCGGCGATCCTCAATATTTTCGGACGACTGGAGATCTTCCCATTTCATATTCGCGCGCTCCGGAGCTGCGCCCTGGGGGCGCTGCGACTGCTATTTAAGCGAGCTTACAGGCCCTGGGTAGAGCGGCGCGCGAAGGCGTCAGCGGCTCAAGGCGCGCCCCACTCTTTCGGCCATTCTTCCCGCAGCCGACCGCCAAGCCGCACCGGCGCGATCTTGGCCGCGAGTCCGTCGGCGCCGATCTCGGCCGCCACGCCGCAGAAGGTAGCTTCGCCGTTTGCCGGCTCGTAGCGCGCGCCAGGCGTCTTGCGCAGGAAACGACGCAGCGGCTCCTCTTTGTCCATTCCAACGACTGAATCGTAGTCGCCCGTCATGCCGGCGTCGGTCTGATATCCCGTCCCTGCCGGCAGGATCTGCGCGTCGGCGGTCGGCGTATGCGTATGCGACCCAACCACCACAGACGCGCGCCCGTCGACAAAATGCGCCATCGCCATTTTCTCGCTCGACGCCTCGGCGTGCATGTCGATGACGATGGCGTC
>VGDY01000292.1 GCA_016869555.1 Alphaproteobacteria bacterium
GATCTGGTCGCGAATAGCGTCGCGGCGCGTCTCGCTTCCGGCGACGCGGACCTCATAGACCGCCTCGGTCGCGCTTTCGTCGATCGGCGCGCGTTCGATCCAATGCACCAGCGGCCGCAGGAAGGTGGACACCTCCAATAACCGATTTTTTCACGCCTGAGAGTTTGTGGCTACGCGGCTGAGCGCCTCCGTGTCTGCGGAGTGGTCGCGTTGCTCTGACATGATGCCTCATGTCGAGGGCGGCGGCCCGCATCCGCCGGTCATTTTCTTTATGCGGGCGCTTCCCGCTCGCGCAGCCAGACGAAGCGGCGCATGTTGTAGGCGAGGTTGGCGAGCCCGATCTTGAGCCGCGCCCGCGCCAGACCGATGGTTCGCACGAACAGGCTCATCAGCCCTTTTTGATGCGCGAAGACATGCTCGACGGCGCTGCGCACTTTGGATTTTTGCGCATTGGCGAAGCGCGTGCGCTCCGGCATTGGCTTGCCCTTGGGCTTCTTACGATGAATACGTGAGACGAAGCCGCGCCGCGACAGCATCGCTTCATTTTTCGCCGAGCGATACGCCGTGTCCGCATAGACCTCGCTCGCCGTATTGGCTTTGTCGAGCACGTCCTCGAGCCTTGCGCCGTCATGCGCGGCGGCGTGCGTCGCCGTCCATTTGCGGATCAGCCCATGCGCCCGGTCGATCGACACATGGTTCTTGTAGCCAAAGGCGGGGATGGCGAGATCGACCGGCGGAACAGAACCGTCCTCCCGCACTTTGGCTTTCGTGTATTTGACCGTCCAGCGCGCATCGCGATCCTTCTGCGCGAGCTTTGCCGGCTTGTCCTTCCAGCCCTCTGGAATGCGGCCCTCCTTGATGGCCTGCTTCTCCGCGAGAGTGTTGCGCTGTTTGGGCGCCGCGACAATCGTCGCGTCGACGATCTGACCGCTCATCGCCAGAAAGCCGGCGTCGCGCAACGCCATGTCGAACTGCTGGAACAAGGCGTCGACCGCATCCGCCCTTTTCAGCGCCTCGCGGAACGTCCAGATCGTATTGGCGTCAGGGACCGCGTCCGCGAGCCCCAAGCCGAGGAAGCGCATGAACGACAGACGGTCCTTGATCAGATATTCGCAGCGCTCATCCGACAGCGAATGCATCGCTTGAAGGATCAAGACCTTGAACATGAACACATGATCGAATGGCGGACGCCCGCCCTTTGTACGGTCACCCCGCGGCACGGCCGCCTCCAGCGCCGACCGGAACATCTCGAAATCGACCAGCGCCTTCACGCGCTCAAGATCGTCGCCCTTGGCCGACAGTTCCGCCAGGCGTTCATCGACATCAAAAAATCCGGGCGTTCCCTTGGCCATGTCCGCGCTCCGCTTGCGACATGTCCCAAGTGAATCAACTCAACGCCGATTTGGCCAGTGGTTTTTGGAGGCGTCCATCTTGCTCAAACCGCGAAAGCCGCATAGCATTCAGGCCAGCAACGCCGATTTCCGCTTTTCAACATCAAGCGGGACATCCCCCCATTCCTGAAATATCAGCTTGAGTTTATGCA
>VGDY01000293.1 GCA_016869555.1 Alphaproteobacteria bacterium
TGTTCGCATGTTTGTCCTGACCGGCGCGCCACTTCCTTTTGCATCATCTTGATTTCCCTCTATTTTTCGGCGCAATTCCCAAACTTTTGCGAATGGGTTTGGGCGATTTGTTCCCGCTTCGGCCCGTTTCCAGTCTGATGATCGCTGTTTCGGCGAGGCGCTGTTGATCGGCGTCGCGCGTGTAGCGTTCAGCTTCGCTCAACGTCTTGTGGCCAAGAATCGACATGATCTCGCGCGCCGAGCATCCCGCCTCGGCGAGTCGCCTTCCGGCGGCCTTGCGCAGCCCGTGCGGCTGACATTCGAGCGGCAGGCCCGCCGCCGCGATCGCGTCGCGCATGAACTGCGAAAACCCGTCGACCGTGAAGGGCCGGCCGAAGGATGTATTCAAGATCGTCACATGATCGCGCGGCGCCGACGCGAGGATTGCGCGCAGCTCCGAATGCAGCGGAATGACAAGCCGAGCGCCTGTTTTTTGTTGCGTCAGCGTGATCGTCGTCGCCGTCGTCGCGGTCCATGTGATCCTGTGAACGTCGGCGCGACGTTGGCCCAGGTAGAGCATGAGCGCGAAGGCAAGCCGCTCGCGCGTGCCGATCGGCCACGCTCTTTCGAATTGCGCAATTTCGTCATCTGTCCATGAACGGATTTCGCCGATCTTCGGCCGCTTGATGCCGAGCGACGGATCGTGCCGCAGCCATCCGATTTCGATGGCGTGGCGGATCAAGATGCGCAGCATTTTCAGGATAGAAAGCGCGGCGCCGGGGCGGCCGGCATAGGGCGCCAGGATTTTCGTCACGATCCCTTCGCGCGTCATGCCGGAAAGCGTTCGATGCGCGTGCTTGGCGCGCAGCGCCTCAATCCGCGACTGGTAGCCTTTCTTGGTCGTCTCGCGCCGCTCGATATAGGCGGCGCTTTGCTGATAGGAGAGGATCAACGCGCCGATCGTGCCAGCCGCCGGTGCTTCGCGCTGCTCTTTGCGCGCAGCGACATTGCCGGCGAGCGCCGCCGCATAGGCTTCGCGAAATTCGTCGGAATTCACGTCGCTCGGCAGCGCGGCGCGCGCGCCCTTGCCGCGTCGGAAATAGATGCGCGTCTTGCCGTGACGATCCTGCCAGATTTCGACATGCGGCGGGAGTTTTCGCGGCGACATATTCAGTCGCTCCAGCTTTCGTCGAGCGCAACCGCCGAATCATGCTGCAAGGCGTCGGCGAGCGCGTCCAGCTCGTCGCGGTCCCAGACCTTGAAGCTGTGCAACTTCTTTGGCGCGGGCAAGACGCCTTCCTTGACGAGCTTTTCGAAACTCGTCGCCGACATGTCGAGATAGGCTGCGGCGCGCTCGCGCCGCAGCAAGCGCGGCGTGATTCCGAGGCGTCGACGACTTTCCGCGACCGTCATTGCAAAAACCCGTTCCTGATTGTGAGTTCCGCGCGCCGGGGCACAGAGGGGGTTCCCCGGCGCGCGGTCTGGCGTGGCCCATGTTTCGCCGTGCCGCGACTCGACATTGGGCCGCCAAAGCCTCGCGCGGGAAATGTCAAAAACC
>VGDY01000294.1 GCA_016869555.1 Alphaproteobacteria bacterium
GCACATAAATCGGCTGGCCGTCCTTTTTGCCGAGGTCGAAATAGGAAATCGCCACCGGCCAGCGCCGAATATTGTCGAGCGCGTTCACGCGCGCGGCCTTTTCCTGCGGCGGCTCCGTCTTCGGCTCGCCGATGATCGTTAAAGTGTCAAAGGCCTTTTCTCCGTCCCCAGTGCCGTCGAAGACCCGCGCTTCAAGCAGGCGTTCGCCGGCGACGGCCGACGCCACGATCTTGCGCAGATGTTCGGTCGGAAACAGCATTGGGCCGGCGAGTTCCAGGCGCGCGCGCTTGGGCTTGGAAAGGTCGATGGAAAGCAGGGCCTCGCTGGATTTTTTTGCCTTGCCGTCGACTTCCTCGGTGCGAGAATTGTCGACCTTGGTTTCCACCTTGAATCGAAAATCCGCGCCGTCGCCGCCCTCGAAGGTCGCCGAACGCATGTCTGAGAGCTTGGCCGCGCCTTCGGACGGCTGCAGTTCGGTGATCTGACGGAAATTCTGCACATAGCCGTCGCATGCCGAACCCGAGAAATCAAAGGCGATACGGCCGCGAGCCTGCGACGGCGCCTTTGCGCCGCTCGCTTTTGCGAGGCTCAAATCGTAAACGGCCCGATGGTTCGCGAGCGGCAATGCGCGCTCGGCAAACGCCTGACCGATCGGCGTCGCCACGCTGATTGCGGCGGCCAGCACGCGTAACCAAATCATCGCACCTCTTTCCGTGTGAGCGCGCCTGCGACGCCATTGCGTCGTGTGAAGTAGGAAACTAGGGTCGTGCTTGATTGGGAGCAACGACTTTCTCTATTGAGGCGCCATGACCGCATCGTCCGACACCCCGCTTGCTCGGCTGAAGGAGCTGGGATTGACGCTACCGCCTGCGGCGGCGCCTGTCGCCAATTATGTTCCTTTCGCGCGCGCGGGCGCACTGCTCTTCATATCGGGACAGCTGCCGATCGGCGCCAATGGCGTCGATCCGGCGCATCAAGGCAAACTTGGCGCCGGCGTTGCGCTCGAAGCCGGGCAGGCTGCGGCGCGCCAGGCGGCGCTCAATGTTCTTGCCCAGGCCAACGCCGCAGTCGGCGACCTTTCCAAGCTGCGCGCCGTTCGGCTCGGCGGCTACGTCAATAGCGCGCCGGACTTCGCCTCGCTCCCGCAAGTCGTCAACGGCGCCTCCGATCTCGTCGCCGCCGTTTTGGGCGAGAACGGCAAGCATGCGCGCTTCGCCGTCGGCGTCGCGCAACTGCCGCTTAACGCCGCCGTTGAAGTCGAGGGAATCTTCGAGATTTTGTCGTGAACGGACGCGATTTTTCGTGGTTGACGGCGCGGCCGATCGCTCACCGCGGATTGCACGACGCGTCAAAGGGAGTGATCGAAAATTCGATTTCGGCCGCCCGCGCCGCGGTCGACGCCGGCTTTGGCGTCGAATGCGACGTGCAGCTCACAGCCGACGGCGAACTGGTCGTTTTTCACGATGAGACGCTCGAACGATTGACCGACGGCTCCGGCGTGGTCGCAAGTCGCAGCGCGGCTGAGTTGCGTC
>VGDY01000295.1 GCA_016869555.1 Alphaproteobacteria bacterium
GGGGAACGCTCTAGCTGAAAGCGAGATAACAAAAGAAACTCAATTACATCCGTTTTTCAGTCCGGGTGCGTTTGACCATAAACAAGCACAGAACAAACCGGCGAATTGTAAAACGGAAACCGCCGTCCCGGCTGGACCCCGGAACGGCGGCAAAACGTTTGCGAAAGCTTCGAACTTCCACGGATCAGAATACGTCGGCTATGGTCTTGGCGCAATACCAAACATGCCGAGTCGCGCCGCGCTCGCGCGCAAATGGCCCAAGCTCCGCATCAATCGGTTGACGTGGCGATGGCGCGATGACGCCAGCGGCGCTTATGGGTCGGACGTCGCGTCGCTGCTTGCCTTCCTCGGGGAGGGCGCGCGATGACGCAGACGATCTATCGCCCCGCTCGCCGCGAGCGCTTCACGATCGTGACAAACCACATCATGAACGATCGGCGTCTTTCCGCCGCAGCGCTAGGCGTGTTGGTCTACCTTCTGAGCTTGCCTGACGACTGGAGCATTCACAGCGGCCAATTGCAGGAGCGCTTCGACGTCGGGCGCGAGAAAATGCAGGCCGTGATGCGGGATCTGCGCGAGGCGGGATACGCGCGCCTGGAAAGAATTGGCGGCGGCTCAGGTCAATTCGCCGGAACAAGATGGGTCATCGAAGAAGAGCCGGATGGAGAACACCGAGAGCCGGAAAAGCCGTCTCGCGGTGAAAGCGCCGAGAGGCGGAAAAACCGACAGTCGGAAAAACCGACAGTCGGAAAAGCCGGCTCTGAATTACTAAAGACTAAATCAATACTAAAAACTAATTCCGAACAAAATACTGTTCCCCCCCAACCCCCCGAGGGGACGCGGGAGGGCGAAGATTTGCCTTCCGATGAGCCGCAAGCTTCCTCGCCCGAGGTGACGCCGGACGCTTTCGGACGCTTCGAGGCGGCTTGGCATTGGGGACAGGGCGAGAGCGTCAAGGCGGCGCGGGCTGCTTTCTACCGGCTGAGCGAAAGCGATCGTGAGAGCGCCATCCGAGGCGCTGCCGCTTTCCAAGGGGCGATGGTCGGTCGGCAATATCCGCCGCATGCGTCCACCTATCTGTCCGAGCGCAAGTGGACAATCGCGCCACGGCCAACACCCGAGCGGTTGAGTTCGTTTCGCGGCGGCGTCGGCGCGCTGCTCGCGGAGTCTTACTTTGGTCATGAGCACGGACGCGAGAAAACCATCGATCTTGAAGCGGTTCGATTGGGCGCTGACGCGCCTGCACAGAAGACTGCCGCTGAACGCCTGACGGACGGGCGATACAGGCTACATCCCAACTCGGCGCAACTGCAGCGATGGCGCGATCATGAACGGCGCACGATTGGTCAGGCGAGGCCAGGACTGACGCGGCCGAGCGAATGGCCGCCAAGCGTCTCGGCTCGCATCGATGCAGGCGAAGCGACGGCTTGCGATGATGGCGGTTCTCGAACGGTTCCAATGCCCGAAAAACATTTGGGGGTCGCCGACCGTATCGGGAGTTTTCCTTTCGCGCTC